>JAHFEW010000177.1 GCA_023248215.1 Nitrospira sp. | reverse complement strand
CGGGGGGAGCAGCACCAGTTGATCAACGTCCCAAGATTTGAATGTTTTCGCCATGCGGCAGAGAACCCACATCGCGCGTGGCCTGTCCAGTCAAAATTTGGGCATTACTCGGACAGGCTCCTAGGCGGTTAATCCAGGTCTAAAGGTGTTGTTGGGAGGTGAATGGTCATCATTGGCAATAATCAGGCCTTTCACGGTCGGCTTACCTCATGAATCAACGAACCGATCCGAGCTAAAGGTCTCACCCAACATCTTCAGATGAGCGGCGGATGCGATTGGACCGGTGCACAATCGCCACACAGCCACGCCTCACAGAGCACCTCATGGAGGCGGTAGCAGACCCGCACCCAAGCTCGCTCCGCCTGACAGAACTCACACAGCCGCTCGCGATGATGTTCCGGGCAGAGCCAACCTTTCCGAGCCCGATCGTAGATTGTGGCGTGCCGTCCGCAGCAGGTGGGCCCAAAGCGGCTCGTGATTCTCACGACACAGCTATGCGAGGCCATTATGGGTAACTCCACACGAGACCCTTGCCCAGCACGAGCTGAAGGATGGTGCCGTTGAACCAAATGGCATGACCGGCCAGAAGATCTTCCCAAGTCTTGAGAAAAACGATTCGAGGGACCTCGATCTGTTTGCGTATTCGTCGGTAGACATTTTGGGT
This sequence comes from Nitrospira sp., assembly GCA_023248215.1. GTDB lineage: Bacteria > Nitrospirota > Nitrospiria > Nitrospirales > Nitrospiraceae > Nitrospira_A. Next base: position 3,450 of record JAHFEW010000177.1, on the reverse strand, counting down.
ATGCCACTGATTCCTCATCTCTTCTCACATCTTGCCGATGGGGAAACCGAGAGACCGTTTCCACGATCAACACATGTTCACATAGCCTGATTGATCCTGCACGTATTGGCTGATGACATAGCGACTCAGCCGATTGCGTGATCGGTTGCCTGCCTTATAGGCCTTGATCCAGACGATCGGCGCGCCGTGCAGGGCTTCCCATTGTGCCGAAAGCCATTCTTGGGAGATCCAAAAGCGACGAGGCCGTTCACCATCCGGTACCCGCCAAGCCGAGAAGATGTGCAACACGCCATGCCCTTCCTCGGTCCTAACCTGGTAGTACTCCAAACCCTCATAGCCAAGCTGACGTTCGATCCGTTGACGAAGTTGCTTATGGCGATAGGTGAGCTTATCGGCGTTTCCGCCTTCAGCCGTGGAGAGGGTGACCCAGAGGACTTGGAACTGATGACATTCCCAAAACCAGAGGAGGGACCGCACCCGGTGATAGCCGCGCTTCTGTTTTCTGGTCCACTCGCCGGCCACCGGTTCACGATTAAATTCCTTCCAACGACTCATCGTTTGTCCTCCTTGTGATGTGCGAAGGAGGACAAGGACGGGCTGAAAGGGGAGGGCGAGATAACACGGTTTACTTTGCCCGTGCTTTGCCCGTGCTTTGCCCGAACCATCAAGCTCGAGAGAGAAAATGGGTCTTTTTGAGGAAAATGGAGGATGGCGTAACTCATTGATTAGTCGCGATTATGCGGCATAGTGTTCGATAGTCTCGATACCGGGTTCGGGCTTAAAATCCCTCGGGCCCACAAGGCCCGTACCGGTTCGATCCCGGTCTCCGGCACCACTAACGGCGTAAACCACACGACAGTCCTTGCATTTCAGCGTTTGAGGTGGTCGTGGAAGGTGTCTCTGTACACTTTTTCCGTCGACCATGCTTACACTTTCTTCTCACTCAGGCATCTACTTCTCCCTCCATTCGCATTTGATTGAACTAGCTTTGCCTGAGTACCTCGCCTCTTTGTTCGACCTAAGCGAGGAAACGCACGAGGCAAGGGACGAGAGACGGTTGGAGATTCAGTAGGGAAGTGGTGAGCTATTCTGATCGAGCGATGCGGCGTTGGGGGGAAGAAGAACTTACACAGCTTGCGACATACCCTGGTCACAAGGCTTGCTGCCGCTGGTGTGCCTCAGGACATCCGCGAGATTCTCGTGGGGCATGCCTCCAACTCGGTCCATGGACAAACTTACGTGCATCGTGAGGGGATACCGCTGAGTTTGCTGAAGGCACACCTTGAGAAATTGGACTTCAGGGCGGCTATCGCTGGGCAGGCGAATCAAGCCGCCTCAGACCGCCGTTGAAGTCAACACTGTGAAAGCCAACCTTCGCAAGTTCCTTAGATTTGACCCAGGCACCATCGGAAGAGTACAAGGGGGCGTCGAGGGACTGCGGTGATCTCTACGTAGTTGAAGGAGCAACGTGACTATGGAAACCGACACATCTTCTGGGCAAACCGGATTGCTTAGTTTTCTGCCAATGCTAATGATCTGCGCGGGTATGGCGGTAGTAGGTAATTTGCTGGCGCGTGAGAAGGGACGACCAGTTGCGGTTTGGACGGTACTGGGGGCTATCCCATTCCTTAACCTGCTTTGCCTTTGGTATTTTATAGGTGCCGCAAACCTACGTCTGGAAGCCAAGCTGGACCGCGTTCTTAGCGTCGTGGAAAAAGGGCTGTGATTCTCTCAGCGGCCTGAAGGCTCGTTCTCGAAGCAGCCGAAGTGAAATGTGTTCGCAGGAGTGTATGCGATGAAATGGATTCTGTTCATTTTCTTTCTCACTGTGGGCAGCGGCAACGATACCAGCCCATTCGGTCCGGCAATTCAGACAGTGGAGTTTCCTTCCAAAGCCGCTTGTGATCGCGCATTGAATGAATTAGGAACGTGGGCCGAGAAGACGTATCGTTATAAGAACGTCGTCATCGCACGCCTTGACGGTGTCTGCATACAGTCAGAGTAAAGTGACAAGCCTCAAGGTTCCTCTTGCATCGTGATGGCATTCTTTTGAGTTTGCTGAAGGGGCACCTGGAGAAGGTGGACTTCAAGGGACCTTGAAGACGTGCTGATAGATCCGAGCAAAGTCTTCACCGAGCGTCCTGAGAATTGGTGCAAACGTCTTGGCGTCAAATGCGTGTAGTCCTGGCCAAGGTTCTCCATTATTGTTGATTGGATAGCGAAGCCGTTCATGTGGCTGGGTATTGTCCTTCTCAGCCTTGGCAATGAGGTCGGGAGAAAACGCCTCTACCATGAATGGTGGCTTGAACTCAATCGCATGATCCAGCAATTCCAGTCTTTCTGCGAGCCGCGCCAGGGAATGTCCCTTCACTTGAGTGTTGAGACTGATTGACAGGATACATCCTGTTAGAAAAAGCTCTGTCGCATGGCACGTCAGATAAAGGACCACCTGCCCATGCTGAAAGCTTCCAGGCCAACTTTCCTCGGACATGAGACTATTAAGGTTTTCCGCGCTGTCGAGGTATGCAAAAGACAATGTAATAAACTCCTCTGGAACAGATGGTTTCGTAAGTGTGGGACGAATGTGTAATGCCATATGTATCAGTGATAATTTCGACAGGCCTTACCAAGAGAAGGTGCGATCAACCATGGTAATGGATGGTTCCAGTTGAACGTCTTCTCCTCCTCAAGAACCTGCGACATGAGGCTTTCCACCCCTACACCTCTCATGCAATTACTCAATTGACCAGGTACTTTCGGGTCAATGGTTTGGTCGATTATGTAAGCTGCTTCTACGAATCCCATCGCATACAGCGTCTTTTGATTTAGACTGTAGTTTTTCCAAGCTGACTTTCTCAAGATATGAAGCGGTTCTCTAGACCCATCACCTGTGCCCTGGTATGACGAACATATTGTTGGAGTGGCTTTTATTATGTCGCGTACTGCCGACTCTTCCACGTTGCCGAACAGCCACACCTGACCTATGAATCTTTTGGTTTCCTCCTTGCGCACACATGCGAGGAAGTCGGAAAGCTCCGGCTTGTCATAGCTATATAAAGCAAAGCCCCAGTATTCGAGTGCTCCTAAGGCAAAAATGATCTGATCGCTCTGACTCAGGTCCGCCCACTTATGTGGGGTCATAAGTGTCAGGTCTGGCTGTACTGGCTTGGTTTGTTCCGCTCCCAGAGCCAAAGTGGCAGCAAGGATGAAAGGCAGGCAAAAGATAGCGATCAACGATGGACCTCCAAGAATTGCAGGAAGTTTATCTGACAGGGGTCTAACTAGAAAGATGTCTGCAGCTTGCGTAAGCCTAGTAGCCATTCACAGGACAATTGCCCTAGCCCGCATTATTCACGATGAGCGCAACCACGCTGGTTGAACAGCCGATCGGGCCTATCCGAACCTGTGAGTGGGAGGCGCAGGCCTGAGAATCGCGGGTTTTTCGCTCTG
>JAHFEW010000176.1 GCA_023248215.1 Nitrospira sp. | reverse complement strand
TCCCATTCAGAACATTATCGGTTGCGGCTGCAATCTGAACCGACAGATCGATCGGCTCATCGCCCAGGCCGGCTTGAAGATCCTCAAGGTCGATCGATTTCAGATGCAGAGCGTGCCCAGAATTGGGGGCGAGATGTACCAAGGTACAGCCTCATGGTAAAAATGCCCAAAAAACTTGGGAGGACTGCGGAGACAGCAAAGCTCGAAATACTAGAACCCCAGATATTACTTTCTATCAGCTGGAGTTCTAAAATGACTGCGACGGTCATTCGTCAAATACTCCTTGCGGCTTAGATAGCTGTCTCATAGAATAGGTCTCCTGCTGAACATCTATAAAGAATTGTGCTTCGCTCGTACGTCACTTCCCCGTGCATTGTCCCTCGGAGAATTCTGACATGGTCAAGACCATCATCCTTGGCGATTCCGATATTCGCCAGGTCCTTCGATCCAAACTTCTCCTAAAGCACGCCACTGAATCGGATACAGTCGTGATAGAGGAGCTGGGGCTTTGCCGTGGTCAAGTTAGGGTTGACGTTTCGGTTGTGAATGGCCTACTGCACGGATATGAAATCAAGTCGGATCGGGACAGCCTACAACGCCTAAGCGCTCAGGCTGAACTTTATGGAAAGGTGCTTGATCGGGCGACTCTAGTGGTAGGTGACCGTCATCTGGGTGAAGCTCTGGACATCGTGCCCGGATGGTGGGGAATCTTACTTGTTCACCGATCGGCCAACGGACTAAAATTCAAGACGGTGCGCCGCCCGGGGAATAATCCCAACAGAGATCCCCGCGCTTTAGTTGAGCTGTTGTGGCTCGATGATGCCATCGCACTTCTGGAAGAACGCGATGCTGCACGAGGTTTCCGCGGGAAACCCCGCTGGGTTGTTTGGGACCGTGTTTGCGAGCTATTCGGTATAAACGAAATCGCCAAGGCAGTACGTGTACACCTTAAGGCCAGGGCAAAGAAGCGAGTGCCTGTGTGACCACTGAAATATGATGAATTGTGCCGAGTTGGCGCCACGCCTCAGCAGATCCCAAACCAGGTGCCCCATCTGCAGCCGCCTGCATCAACTCACAACCGTAGCAGTGGCCTGGTCCGTAAAAACTTGAGTTGAGACTACCGTGAACAAGCTTGCGAGCCAGGGCCGGGAACTGTTCGCCTGGACGACTAGAGCGCGTACTCTGGCCCTTTATCAGCAACCAAGCCTCCTCCAGGGTATACCGAACTGAGGCGGACACCTGCATTCTAATTGGATCAAAACCTTCAACTCCTTCCGGACGCTGTATTGCACAGTCGCTGAAGGTCGGGAGACGCTGCAGGCCGTTCCGCCGTCCGTAAAGTTGGTTATTCCACGCGACCCAATCTGTACGCTCGGCAAGGGCGTGTGAATTCCGCTGGACCCCTCCCATGCTCTTGGGAAACGCACAGGCTGAGACCGTAAACGTGTTCCACCGTTGCTGATCAGGGACTTCGGCCATGAAGGCGTCCGTCAAAGCCCCGACTCCTTCGACGATAAGGTCTTCAACTCCCCCAAGGTCAATTATGAGATCCAACTGTTCGGGCGCAAGCCCATGTGCGCTCAAAAACTCGTTGATCCGCCTAGTGAGTCCACCTTGTTCAAACTCGGCTCGGGTCAATCGCAACGCAAGCCCATTTGCCCGATGAGCAAGAGCAGGAGCCACATCTGCCGTGCGAGATATTCCTGTGACAGGGGTAAATACGATACCGGCGGCTGATGCCCTCTGAAAAACATTGGCCGCACCTGTCTGGCCATCAGCGGCTATCTCACGCACGTCAAGAAAGCATCTCGAGTATGGGCGGACGGTTTCTGCAAGATCGGTGAATGCCGTATTAAGATGGGCGTCAAGAGTTTTGGGAGGTTTTCTTTCAACAATCTCTAAGAGTGGGGTAATTCGTGACTGATGTATAGGGGAAATGCGCTGAATAGCCTTCCTTTCTCCACGCTTCACCTTGAGCACCGGCACATAGTGGTCAGGCCCAAAAGTCATAGTCTAGCCTCAGCTTCGAGGATCCCAGAGTTTGAGCGGCGCAAGTTTGGTCTCGAGGTCCTGAAAGTAGGAAACAAGGGCATCTGAGGGATTTGGGTTCTCATCAGAGAAACAGACTGCAACCATCCGGTCCACGGATGTCAGCGGAGCAACCCGCTGACGTATTTCATCCTGTCCGATTCTATCGCAAAGCGTCAGCAAGACTGCCTCCATAACTACCACGCGTCCATCAAGGGCTGGGATGAAATCATCAACGCCTTTGAGTGCGTTAAGAGCTCGCTTATCGCCAGATAAAAACGGCTGCCCTCGCTCGGCAGCCACGGCAAAGATCTGAGCTTCTCCTGGATCAATTGCCTCAATTGCCGTCAGCTTCTCAAGCCAGGTGTCACTGGGTTCTGGCACGACAGGAATTGCGTTGGCGACTGGAATCAATGCGTCGCAGGCAGGTCCCCCATACAGGTTTCGAAGGCGGCCTTTCCGTAGCATGAAAGAAAGCGCATATAGCCTTCCGCACTCCTGCAACGTTGCACCGAAAATGTGGGCTGTGTCTTCAAGTAGGCTAGCTATTCCGAGTTTGCAGAAAGCATCCGTGTCAAACAGCAGCTTCATGACGCTCCGACTCGCCAAATACGCATCGGAGCAATGCGCGGTCGGTTTCAGTCGCAGCAGCTATATCAACATACTGATCGAATAATTGTCGCAACTGTCTGCGTGCGCCAGTGCTTCTATAAAGTGCTTTTACGGCCAACGTAGCGGTTTGATAATTGCCAGGACTGGGAGTACGGCGCGCCCAAGCGAATATCAATGTACTGGCATTTGCACCGGTACTGCGCTCAAGCTCGGCAGCCCGACGGGCAAGATCTTTGAAGCTCGTACCGTTAATATCCGGAATGATATCGCTACCCACTAAGACACGCGTGGCATATTGATCAGCACGACGTTCAATAGGCGTGTCATCTTGGATATCCTCTTCTTCGTCAACAACCGGCTGGTCAGGAGCACAATCACCGGCAGCCACATGCCCAGCTTCATGCGCGACAATGAAAGCCACTCGACCGGGTTCGTCATGCTTGTGGCCCAGCAATATGACCGGTCGCCCATCGATAATCCCGACGAGGCCTTGAAAGCTTGGAGCAGGCAGAAGGTCGAGCGGGATCACAGGGATCCCTCGCCTCCAGAGATCCCCAACAAGATCCTGCAAGGTTATAGAGTGACCAGTTTGGTGGATTGAGTTTCGCCAACCCAGGCTGTCAGCGGGAGGAACGGTTGCATGGGGTACAGTATCTCGGAGGCTGCGAATTACCGCGGCAGCGACCCGCATGGCTGAGTGAATTGCGGGCCCCAACTTGTCACGATCAATATCCCTAACACGCCTAAGCTGGGCTCCTGAATACGCTGGTGCTGCCAATGGAGCACTAGGATCTTTGACCACCTCAAGCGGAAGACCAAGGAAGCGCGCAATCCGAATCTCGATGTCTTGCAGGAGCCTGGGATCTTGCGAGCAACTGTCGTCCCACCAGTCAGGCAGGATCGCTGAGCCCACAAAATTGTTCTTGAAACCGGCTTTTGATAACCGGTTTATGAGGGTCTTGAAGGTGTGCCTCGTCAGTGGACTACTCCGTTTATTGCTAGCTCCGCGCTGTCATTCGACTCCCGCAACACTTCACGGGCGCACTATCTTAGCACCCTGTATTATCGAACACCACAAATGGGATGGGCAATCAGGGTGCGCACCGAGCTAATGCCGTACTTCCACCTAATCTCGTTGACCGGACGACCAGCATCGGCTTCCTTCAGAATCGACACAATCTGTACTTCCGTGAACTTTGACTGGCGCATAGAAACCTACTGACTAAGGGGGACTATTCTGCCAGAAGATTCTGCTTTTGGACTGTCTGCTTTTCAGGGAAGCTTACGACTGATCAAACTCCTTATAGAGGTGCTCTTAATAGCCGCACCATCGCCGCCACAGGAGAAGGGATTCGCCTAGCCCCGACTAGATCACAGGCCGGCCGTTCAGAAGCGGAGAAAAGCTGGTGACCGAGATGAACTGAGCCAGCGGAGTAGGAGGCAGCTGAGAACTCGACTTCGCACTATGAATGAGATGGGCGACG
>JAHFEW010000098.1 GCA_023248215.1 Nitrospira sp. | reverse complement strand
GCACGATTCCGCCGTGAAGCCTCCACGCGTTCGATCTCCCTTGGGGTATCACCAAGTCCCCTGACGAGACCAGCGGACCCGCTTCTAAGAAAGCGGCTTCAATGGCTCGTCGGACAATTACTCGGACAGGCTCCTAGGAGCCTGTCCGGCATTGCTGTTCGTCACGAGGCGAAGGAGGCGTCGGCAGCTGCGCGGCCGCAGGCCTCCGAAAACCGGGAGGCATATTCGCTGGAATATGTTGAGGATTTTTCGGGGCCGAGAACAACGCAGATCTCTGCGCATCGTTCGCCTCAGTAGAAAGGTCAATGTTGGATAGACTCCTAGGCTAACGGATCGGTGGCGCAAATCGAAGATTGTGGGCATCCAGATTTGCGAGATATACCTTCATGCGTTTTCGCTCGTGGTTCTTCACAAATTCGATCACTTTGCTATCAATCTCCAGCAACCCGAGTCCGGGGGGGATATCTTCCGGGCGGATAACAAACAGATTAACCCCCATTTCCTTAGCTTTCACCTGTGCTTCCTTGACGCGGTAGTGGATGTACCGCTCGTTCAACCGTAACAGGTCGTTAAACTCCAGAAGGTCTCGCAGGGGGGACGGCTCGACGCGAACGCTCTTCCTCGGAACATTGAGGAGGATGAACACCGTATCGCATCCAAAGCTAAAGGCTTCATCGACTGGAAGGGGATTGGCGAGATCGGCATCAAGGTACCGATGGCCGTCCATTTCAACCATCTCAAACAAAGGGTACAGCGCCATGGACGCGCGGATGCGTTTAAAGAAGAGGTCGTGTTTGGCTTTCTGGCTCCGCATGTCCTCACTCCCATCCATCGCAAGATCCGGATCTTTATTGGAAAAGACCACGGTTGCTCCGTCTTCATACCGTTCAGTGATGATGTGCCAAACGATGGGGCTTGTGAGCACCTTCTGCAGATCGATCTGCTCGCCGAGTCTGGCCAAGAGTGGGAACGGATCAAGGAAGGCTTTCATCCTCTTGAATTCAAAATACTTATCCATCTCGTCGAACGTTTCCTGGATTTCAGGCGCCTGCACGAGTCGTCGAAAGGACTTGTGCGGGGACGCAAACGCATCCATGAGGCGAAAGACGAAGCTCACCGTGCGGCCTGCTACGCGAAACGGCATGCGTACACAAAAGGATATGACCAGGGGCAGAAACTTGATAGCCCTCCTGATATCATGGAGCATCGAAACGCTTGGCCCCCAGCCTTGAGTCACCTGCGGAACAACCCCTAGGAGGCGCGCCAACTTCTCTCGGAGGAACGGATGGACCTCATAGATCGCTTCGGGAGAGGTGATATATTCTTCCCAGACGCGGATGGTTTTCGCGGCTCCGATGACACCAGGATTCTCGACAAATCCGAGGGCATTACAGCTTCCAGCGGAGGAACTCACGATATGGGTGGGACAGAATCCGGCCTTGACCAGCTCTGCGGCTGCAACTGCCTGGATAACGGCTTTACATCCTCCCCCGCAGAAAACAAACAAGACAGTCCCATACTTATTCGACAAACGATCGGACATGCGGATTCTCCGGCTTTGTGTTCCCAGGAAGCTTGTTTTCTGCAGACAGGGACCAGCTGTTCTGCCAAGGTCGCGCTTGCGTTGTGGTACCCTGATCACCGTTCGCTCGACTTGTGCCTGGAAGCCAGGGACCCGGCCAGATGAATACGTATGACGTCTGCATTGTGGGAGCAGGGGTCGTAGGGTGCGCCATCGCCAGAGAGTTGGGGCGCCGGCCCTGGGACACACCTCTACACATCGCTGTGCTCGAACAACGTGGGAGGGTAGGAGAGGAGACCAGCGGGCGCAACAGCGGAGTGCTCCATAGCGGAATCCACGAACATCCGGGTTCGCTGAAGGGACAGCTGGCTCGAGAGGGTAGCGCGTTAGCGGTCTCGTACGCGTTACAGCATGGTATCCCGCTGCTCAGAACGGGAATGGTCATCGCCCTTTCGTGGGAGGATGTCCGGCGAGGCCTCTGGCGTGAGATGTCCACGCTGCGGCGGTTGTGGGTCAACGCCTGGAAGACGAACATCCGAGTGTCGTTCGTGACGCCCTCGGGGTTACGTGCGTGGGAGCCGAATCTCCGCACCTGCTGCGGTATTGTCATTCCAAGCGTCTCGGTCATAGACCCTCTGGCCTTCGCACAGTCTCTTAGGACCGGCTCGGAAGCGACCGGTACCGAATTTGCGTTCAACAACCGGGTGATCGGCATCGATGAAGATGCCACCGCTTACATCGTCACTACCGATCGTCAGAAGATCCGCGCAGCGTGCCTGATTAATGCCGCCGGCCTTCACGCCGACGATGTCGCTACCCTTGCCTTACACAACAAAAAGTATACCATCTGCCCGCTGCGGGGTGAGTATTACGAGCTGGTCACCCCGGAGAAGAAAAGCCTCATCGGACGCCTGGTGTATCCTGCCTTGCCTCCTCAAGCGACAGGCAAGGGGATTCATTTCAGCCCCCGACCGAACGGGCAGATGTTCGTGGGACCCAATGAGGTGGCGGTACAACACAAGACGGACTACACGTCGCGCAAGACACCTCCGGGCGTGTTCGTCGAGGCCTTACAGAAATTCCTTCCGGCCCTGGACGAACGTGATCTTCGCTGGGCCTATTCCGGAATCCGGCCCTGTGTCATGACTGGAGACCGGCGCAAGAGCGACTTTATTGTCTCTGTAGACAGGGAAGCCCCGCCGCTCATCAATCTGGTAGGCATTGAATCGCCGGGACTCTCCGCCGCCTTGGCGCTCGCTCGGCATGTTGCCGACCTGCCTTGCATCCAGAGACGTTTTCGCCCGACCGGTTCTCGCTCTCCATCCCACGGCGCTTATGAACGTTGAAGGTGGAGTCGCACCTCTTCCTCAACGCGCAACACTCGGTGCAGCGTCTTTCCAAGAATCGATCTGGGTAGTTCGGTGCGGAATTCAACCTTCTTGGGAACTTTGTACGACGCCAGATAGCGCCGGCAGTGTGCAAGGAGGTCGTCCGCAGAGACAGAGTCGGCCGTGATGACGACAAACGCCTTGATCGATTCGCTCCCGTCCCCGAGCTGTACCCCTATGACGGCCGCCTCACTCACGTGTGGGTGAAGAAAGAGTACCTGCTCAATCTCGGCCGGGTACACATTAAACCCGGAGGTTGACAGGATCATATCCTTCTTCCGATCCACGATGTAGAAGAAGCCGTCTTGATCCGCGCGCGCGATATCGCCTGTCGCGAGCCACCCCGCGGGCTTCAGCACGTTCGCCGTTTCCACAGGATTGTTCCAATACCCCTGCATCACTTGCGGACCTCGCACCCAGAGTTCGCCGATCTCCCCCACCGGGACTTCACGGCCCGTCTCATCAACGATTTTTGCCTCGGTGTTCGCAATGGGCAGGCCGATGGATCGTTTGACCGAGAGGCCACGGGGAATGTTGCAGTGCGTGACCGGAGAGGCTTCGGAGAGACCGTATCCCTCGACGATCACGTGGCCGGTTTTGTCTTTGAATTTCTTCAGGAGCTCATATGGGAGCGCGGCCCCGCCGCAAATCACAAACCTCGCCGCCGCAAAGTCCTTTGCATCACAGTGTTCGAGAAGCTTCCGCACCAGAACAGGAACGAGTGTGATCACGGTGGGCTTCTTCTTGCGAAGGAGCGTAAGCAGAACTGGCATGTTTCGCGGGTCAGGGACCAGCACCATACATCCCCCGACGGCCAGACAGATATTTTGCGTGACCGTCATTCCAAACACGTGAAACAGCGGAAGCGCCGCGAGAAAGCTCTCCACTCGTTCGGCGGGAGAGAACCAGCTGATGAGTTGCCGAATGTTGGCCGTCAGATTGCGGTGACGCAGCTCCGTTCCTTTGGACACTCCGGTGGTGCCCCCTGTGTATTGAAGGAGTGCGATATCGTCCGGGGTCACGATCGGAAGCTTCTCCGGCGCTATGGGGGTCACGCCATTCAGGACATCGTGGAAAAACACTGTCGTATCCCTGGCTGGGATCTCAAGTGGCGGTCGGCCGTTTCGATGTTGATAGATATACTTTGCGATCGTCGTCATGAAATCGGTGATGCGCGTGACGATGATCAGCTCCAGATCGAGATGCTGGATTTTGTGGTACATCAGGTCGAGTACCACGATAGCTTGCGCTCCCGCGTCGCGAAGCTGGTGAGACAGCTCGTATTCCGTGTAGGTTGGATTGCAGGCCACGACAATCCCCCCGGCCCTCAAAATGCCGAAGTAGGCGATGACCGCCTGTGGAGAATTCGGAACACAGAGGGCCACGCGATCTCCCTTACGAATTCCCAGCGCAGCGAGGCCGCAGGCGAATCGTTCAACGAGGGTGTGGCACTCCTGGTAAGACAGGGTCTTTCCAAAAAAATAGAGGGCTGGCCGGCGTGAAAACTGCTGCACGCTCCGGGAGAACATCTCCAAGAGCGTCTCGGGAGAAAGAGAAAGCTCGTGGGAAACTCCCGCGGGATAATATAAGAACCACGGATGTTCGAGCATGAGGCGCTCCGTTTGGTGCAAGTCGGCTCAAGAAATTCCCGGCACTACCACCCTCCGTTCGAGAGACCCGGACATGGCTCGAAACGTTTGCCATATTTGGCTGCCAGCGACTCCAATTCCTGAGCTATGCGTCCAGGCGCCATGGTTTGGCAAGCCCAGGTGAGAAGGCCCCCACGGAACGCGGGGAACCCGATCCCATAGGTAAGTGCAAAATCAACCTGCCAGGGATGCTCCACGATCTTGTCGTGCAGACAGCGCAGGGCTTCGTCGACCATTGGAAGAAACAAGCGTTTGTGAATGATCTCGTCGGAGATAGGCCCCTCTTCTGAAGGGTGGGCGCGACGATAGTTCGCGACCACGTCGAGAGCCTGCGCATTTTCTTTTCCTGATTTCCAAAATGTCAGCGGTGGCTCCTTCTCGGGAAGGAAGTTCCGCAGCAGTGCATCACGCGACTCGATTCGGGATCCCAGCACGGCAAGAGAGGTCAGCACGTGCAGGGCAACCCGAAGTCCGATCAGATCGAGGAGTTCCAGAGGCCCCATGGGATGCCCGCTGTCCACCGCCATCCCGAAGTTCTTAGCGACGGTGTCCATGCGCCGAATGGCGATGCCCTCCCGCACCATGATCACGGCCTCCGCCAGATAGCGTGACAGAATCCTGTTCACAAGAAATCCTGGTCCGTCGTTCACCACGAGCGGAAACTTACCCAGCCGTTTGGCAAGACTGCAGGCCTCCGCAAGGGCCCGGTCTGAGGTGAAGGGTGCACCCACCACTTCGACCAACTGCATCTTGGCCACAGGGTTGAAGAAGTGGAGCCCCACACACCGTTCAGGATGGACGGCCTTCGCAGCAATTTCGGCCAAGGTGTACGATGACGTATTCGTGGCAAATATCGCATCGGGACGTGCCTCCGATTCAAACTCCGCGAGCACGGCTCGTTTCACATCCAGTTTCTCCGACACGGCCTCGATGACAAGGGAAGCGGTGCTCACATCCTTGATGTGGGTGGTTGGAGCAACCCGCATCATTCGATAGCGCAGGTCGGACGGAAGGATGATCCGCTTGCGCACCTGGGCAATTTGGGTTTTATGGATGCTTCCGATCGCCTTCGCCACAATGTCTGGAGAAACGTCTCGCAACACCACCGCATACCCTTTTTCGGCGAGTTGCCCGGCGATCTGTGAGCCCATCAATCCGGCCCCCAACACCCCGACACGCGTCACCGCCGAAACAGTGGCGACGTTCCGTTTCACCTCCTCACCGGCCAGGAACAAACCAACGAGGTGTGCGGAAATCGGGCTGGCCATCAGATCCAGAAGGAGAGGCTTTTCGACCGTAAGCGATCCCTCCAGAATACTCAACCCCATCCCTCCCTCCACTGCATCGATGGCACGGAGCGGAGCGGGATAGAAATGCCGTAGGCGCTTGACCACCTGACTTCGGGCATAGCGACACAGGACCGAACGAACTCCGGGAGCGCTCCAGAATCTCTGGCTTGCCCGGAGGGGCCGCCGTCGCAAAGAGCCTGAAGAGAGATCGCGGGCTTGCGCAACGGCGGCTTGAACGAGGGCTTCTCTCTGTACGTCTTCTATAGTCCGGGCACCGGACGTAACGGAGGTGACCATCCCCTCGATAAGGCCCATCCGCAGCGCCTGCCATGGGAGGATCGTCTTCCCTGTCGTGACCATTTCCAGGGTCGCAGGAGGCCGATCAACCGTGGGAGCCGCTGGGTGCCGCCGAACCCAGGAAGAATGCCGAGCCTGACCTCTGGCAGGGAGAAGGAGGTCCTTGGATGGGTGCTGGCCATGCGCGTATGGCACGCCAGGACAAGTTCAAGGCCTCCGCCGACACAGACACCTTCCACCGCGGCGAGAAACGGTTTCGGCGATCGCTCCATCGCGTCAAAGAGCCTGTGGGTGGTGATCACGAGTTGCTCCATCTCGTGAAAGGAACGCCGCCGTTGCGCGTCGTGCATCTGCTCCAGATCCGCTCCCGCACAGAAGTTTCCTTCCTTCAAGCTCATCAGCACCACGCCTTTGATGGCAGCGGTTTCCCCGGCAAGTCGCACGATCTTCTGCCACTCCGTCATGCTCTCCACGTTGAGCACATTGACCGACTTGCCAGAGTAATCAAAACCTGCCAGCAAGATCCCGTCGTCAACCGCGGTCTTGAAGTGTTTGAACTCGCGGTGATAGCCGAGAGAGATGGTGTGGCCGTTTGACATGCCTATTTCCTCTCCAAGATCATCGCCACCCCCTGCCCGCCGCCCACGCAGGCGGTGATCAGCGCCCGCTCGGCATTCCGCCGATTGAGTTCGAATAGCGAAGTCATGGCCAGACGCAGACCGGAGACGCCGACCGGGTGACCGAGCGCGATGGCGCCGCCGTGCGGGTTGAGATCATCAGGCGGGATTTCACCCAGGCGTTGAGTAAACCCGTGACGGCCAAACTTGCGCTCCATAAGAGATGTTGAGTCGAGGATACGGCTGATCCCCAACACGACGGATGCAAAGGCCTCGTTAATCTCACATACTGCGAAGTCTTTGAGGGTCAGCCGAGCCTTGGCCAGAACTTTCGCGATGGCCCCGACTGGGGCCAGGCCCATACAGGAAGGCTCATAGCCAAAATCGGCATAGTCTTTCACGTACCCGAGAATTGGCAAGCCGAGGGACTTGGCCTTGCCCTCCTCCATGAGCAGCATGGCGGCGGCCGCATCCGTGATCTGCGAGGCGTTGGCCGGCGTCACGGAGCCGCGGTGCTTGTCGAACACAGGTTTCACGTCGCGAAACGTCTCCTGAGTGGCATCCTCACGAATTCCGTTGTCTCGCTCAACGCAGGTACTCCATTCGGGAACGTACATGGGCACGACCTCTTCCACAAACAGTCCGTTCTTCCATGCCCGTGCCGCGTTCCTGTGCGACCGAACAGAAAACGCGTCCTGTTGCTCGCGAGTGATGCCAAGAGCCGGGTCTTTTGCAATATTTTCTGCGGTAAGCCCCATAATGAGATCACACATCGGATCCATGAGCCCCATCAACAAACCTACCCGCGGCGGATACCTCTTGAGGTTAAGGAGCTTGGGAATCAGGGGAAGAGCCTCAGCGGTACATTCACGAAGGGTTCTGGCTTTGCCGTACTGCAGGAGGAGGTCAGCCACAGTTTGGTCGTATAGGATTGGGATTCGGCTCATCGCCTCCATGCCGATGACGAGCACCGTGTCGGCATCACCACTCCTGATGCGCAGGCTCGCATAGTAGAGTGCCGTCACTCCGGATCCGCAGTTTTTCCCGGCCACCGTATCGGCGGGGATCGTCGCAGGGAGGCCACCGGTGACAGCTGCGACTCGCGTCGGGTTGACTGCGTGCATGGGCGTCGCCACATTGCTCCCCAATAGACAATCGATCGTCTCAAGGGGGAGATTCCACCGATGACACCGCGTGACCATTTCGCGGACAACCCAGGCGCCAAGCACTTCTGCATCCGTCTCGCGAAAGCCTGTTCCCTCCTTGCACAGGGGGGTACGAAACCCGTCAACGATGACGACATTGCGCATAGTGCATTTCCCCGTCCGACTTCGCCACTGAAGAACTGTCGCTCGCCTGTGGCTGCAAACTCGCCAAACCGAGATCACATCTTACCACTCGTCCCTCGAGTAGGTGATTCCACATAAGAGGGGTCGGGCTAGACCGATTCTCCGACAAATACGGCCACAATGGTGGTAAGGTTACCCGGGCGAGACGAGTGCCAGCACCGTAATTTGCCTGTAATAGAAGCGCCGCGCATGACAAAACCGGATGTGTTTCAAGGGTCCGTGGTGGTGGCTGAGACCGCTCGTGATAAGGCTTCCTATTCTGGGTTTCTTGCGGGCTTGTTTGAAGCCGACGTCCGATGGGACCTCTTCACCTCAATTGGCATCTCACAGGCAAGTCCATCTGCCCTGGATTTCTTTGAACGATTCAAAGCTGCCCTTATCCCCCTGGATCCTGAACGAGTTGACAGTGAAGGGGAACTGCCTGAGACGGTGTTGAAGACATTGGCTGAGATCGGAGCCTTGGGCATCAAGATTCCCAAACGCTTCGGCGGCCTGGAGTTGACCCAGTATGAGTATCAGAAGATTGCGACCCTGTGCGGAAGTGTTGACGCATCGCTCACCGTCTTGTTGTCGGCAGCTCAATCGATCGGCGTTCCTGAACCGCTGCTCCTCTTCGGAACAGAAGAGCAGAAGGCCAAGTATCTTCCTAGGCTCGCGCGGGGAGAAATTTCGGGTTTCGCGCTCACGGAGAAACAGGTGGGGTGTGACATCGCCAAGGTGGAAACGTACGCTGTCCGGGTCACAGAGAACCGGAAAACCGTCGCATATCGCCTCACGGGAGACAAATTCTTCATTACGAATTCCGCCAAGCAGGACGGCGAGTTCCTGTCTTCCCTGCTCATCGTCATCGCGCGAATCGTTGATTGGCCGGAGGAACTTCACGACCCCCAGGCACAGAAGCGATATGGGGCCTTCATCGTCGAAACCCAATGGCCAGGGTGCTCCGTCACTCGCCTGCGTTTCGAGGGCGTGAGAGGGATTTACAACGGAGCACCAACTTTCAACAACGTCTACGTCCCAAGTGAAAACCGACTGGGCAGCGAAGAAGACGGCCTGAGGATCGCGCTCGCCACGCTAACAGTCGGCCGCCTGACGCTCCCCGCAGCCTGTCTGGGGGGCCTAAAACAGTGTCTGTCCCTTATGCGTTGGTGGGGGAGCACGCGCGTCCAATGGAACAAACCGATCGGCGAGCACAGTCTGATTGGAGAAAAACTCTGCGGGGCTGCGGCCTATACGCTGGCACTCGATGCCGTGATGGCCCTCTGCGGGGCCTGGGCGAACAAGAAGGGCGATCTCCGGCTGGAGTCGGCCGCAGCCAAAATCATCGGGAGCGAGTGGTACTGGGAGGTGGTCAACGACCTATTTCAAGTGCGCGGAGGACGGGGTTTCATGACCGTTGAGTCGCAGCGTAAGAGCGGCGAACTCGACATTCCGGTCATGCGCATGCTTCGCGACGCCCGCATTAATCTAGTGTGGGAGGGGACGAGTGAGATTCTGCGCATCTGGATGGCGCGTGAGGCCCTCTCGCCCTATATCGAACAGGGCATCGCCTTTCTCCAAGGATCACCTTCACACAAGATCGCGGCGCCGCTGTACTACGCGCGTATGGCGCTCCGCTCCTGTATCCCTTTCTTGAATCCCCCGCTCACTTCTACGATGTTCGGAAAGGAATATGCACGGTGGGTTCGCTTTATCGAGTCGTCCACGAGGAGTTTGACGCGGTCGACCCTCGCCGCGACGCTCCGCCACCGGCAGAGCCTGCACAATAAGCAACTCCTCTTGCAACATCTGGTGAATGACAGCCTCTGGCTCTTCCCCATGGCCGCGACGCTCTGGTTTGCGTCCCAACCAGAGATGCGGACGAAGCCTGGCATCCTTGAGCTTGCCACCTATTTCTGCCAGGAGATGGAGGATCGTCTGTATCCTCCCTCCTCTCCGGCGAGAAGAATCCGCGGACACAAGAAAGACACCATCGTCTACCACCTGGCGAAGAAAATCATGAGCGGTGAGTATGCCTGGCTTGAGGAAGGGATTGTGCCTCTGCATGAGAAACAACGCACTGGCGCCTAGCATGAATCCCTGCAAGTTGTCCTGTCCACCTGTTGTCCTGGGCTGACTACAAAAGTCCAAAGAATATTGCACCCAAGTCATGATGGCGACAACCAACGGCACCTTTGGCAGTCAAACATTCGGGATCAGCTTTGGAAACTCGGGCTGCACCAACGATGGCAAGGTCATGGCAGAGCATCAAACGAGCATGTTCGTCGCCAGCGCTTTTGAAACCCTCTCGGAGGATATGGCCAGAGGTGACGGGGAACATCTGGCTGCCTTGACAACGCTGATGGGGGTGCCGGTCGAACATCACACGGCGTTTTTTGCGATGACTCAACAACACTATCGCGGGCTCGTCGAGGCCGGCGAGATCTCTTCAATCGCAGTCATCAAGGCCCTTCAAGATGCGATGACTGGACAGCCGGTCTTCGCCCAAATATCGGGAACGCGGTGACGAAGTGTTCATCTAAATGCCCCTTGTATGTGGCAGTTCGTCGGGGTTGAGGTCAGGGGCATAGCCGGGCAGATAATGGAGCGTCAGTGTGCCGTTGAGCCCCGCGACGTACTGCGTGACCGCCTTGGTCTTGTGCGCCGGCAAACCGTCCAGGATCAGATGCAGGGGTCTACGACGGCCGCGCACTATCCGGCGCAACAGCGTAATGAACAGCTCGCCCTTCAGACCGCCGGCATAGGTGGCGAACCAGAACGCCCCCTTGGAATTGATCGCCGAGGCGGCGCTGATGCTCTGGCGCTGGCCGGGGACCGACACCACCGGGGTCTGTCCCTTGGCACCCCAGGTCGTGCCTTGCACCGCATCGGCACGAAAGCCGGACTCGTCCCAGAAATAGATCTCGGCCTTGTCCCGCTTGGCTGTGCGCGCAATCGCCGCGGGATCGCGCTGGTAGGCGCGCTGCAACGGCTTCTGCGGCGTCAGCCCTTGGCGCGCCAGCACCGCCCCGATCGAAGCCAGACTCAGGCGCACGCCGAATCGCCGAGCGATCAATTCGCGCACGATCTGGCGGGTCCAGAGGCCAAAGTCAAACCCGTACTGCATCGGATTCTTGCCGTTGATCCAGCGAAACACCTGCCGTTCCTGCGCCGCGGTCAGGGTCCGTGGGCGACCGGTCGCCGGGCGCGCCGCCAACGCCTTGAGTCCCCGGCCTCGACCGCGGGCCGCCTTGAGCCAGCTGTAAATCGTGCAGCGATGGAACCCGTAGCTGGCGATCACCTCGCTCGGACGCTCGCCCTCGCGCACACGCGCCACGGCCATCGTGCGGATGGTCTCTAAAGTCCCGTGATCGAGTGTGCGTCCGTCTCGCTTCATCGCGAGACGGAGTATCTCACATCCAGATACTGTTGTCTATATTACTGACCTATGAGTAATTGAAGCGAGAAACCAAACAAAAGATCGGGCGTAAGCAATCTCACATGGACCATCTCGGAATATGATCAAGGCTAATGAAGGTCATTGATTGAGCTCCGCGACACGTCGGTCGTGCTCTTCTCCACTTCGCTCCGCCGTGAGGTCAGACCGCCCCAAAAGGTTGTGCAACACTTCCTGCTTCAGTTGAACCAGCAACGCGTTACTATAGATGGAGGACGGCGCAGTGTCCTGCAAAAGATTCAACCAGCCAGTCGTCGCTGCATCATAGCGACTATTCGGCATGGCGGTGGTGAGGAATAACAGGTATCTACCTCGTCTGCTTCCCGCATCGATCCGTGGTGCGACATCAGAATTCCCTTAACTCCCCAAATCAAAGATAAACGGGGAAACCCTCACAAGACCAAACCACTCTTAATTCTGCTCTGGATCGACTCTCAAGGCTCAGACAGAGGTTCAAGCCCCGTTGAGACCACCACCACTCTTCACGCAGTTAGCGTCACCGCTCTCTTACAAAGTTCCTTTTGATATGTTCTAAAGCATTGCTCTCCTTGGGTTCAGTCCCCTTATCTTTTTTACGCATACCAGAAGATATGTATATCCACCCTTCTGAATCACTGAGACGAGAGTAGGAGATTCTGGTCGGTCCACATTGGCGGATCGGGTAACCTACACGCCCAGGTCTATTGACCACCCCCGCGAAACCAATCAGGTTGGGAATTGAAGGAAATGGGAATTCCAATTGACAGGGTAAAAAAGACGACTAAGTTAGGATAACTGCGTGCAGGATCACCATGATTTGCCTCGCGAGTACGCGGTGACGCGAGAACAGAAGGGAGATTCTATGAAGCGACAATGGTTCATTGGACTCACAGGTCTTCTAATCGGCCTTCAAGTCAGCGTGGGCTTCGCAGCCAATCCGGATAACGGACCCGGATGCGGGTTGGGGAAACTGGCCTGGGCCGACTATAAAAGTCCTAAGAACATTGCACCCCAAGTTATGATGGCGACAACCAACGGCACCTTTGGCAGTCAAACATTCGGGATCAGCTTCGGAACATCGGGCTGCACCAACGATGGCAAGGTCATGGCTGCGCATCAAACAAGCATGTTCATCGCCAGCACTTTTGAAACCCTCTCGGAGGATATGGCCAGAGGTGACGGGGAACATCTGGCTGCCTTGGCAACGCTGATGGGGGTGCCGGTCGAACATCACACGGCGTTTTTTGCGATGACTCAACAACACTATCGCGGGCTCGTCGAGGCCGGCGAGATCTCTTCAATCGCAGTCATCAAGGCCCTTCAAGATGCGATGACTGGACAGCCGGTCTTCGCCCAAATATCGGGAACGCGGTGACGAAGTGTTCATCTAAATGCCCCTTGTATGTGGCTTTGACAAGCCCCGCTGCTGGTGGGCGTTCAGACAATGTTTTATGACGCCAGCCGGTCTAGTGTTCATTGTGTTAATGAAATGGACCCAGCCTTCTTCCAACACGAGCCTCACCCGAGGCAAGATGGGTGATGGTGAGCGCGCCACGCCCACTCATAGTCAGGAAGAAGGGAGGGCGCTCTGTACAT
>JAHFEW010000040.1 GCA_023248215.1 Nitrospira sp. | reverse complement strand
CTAGACGCGCCCTTACCCAGGCGAGGGCCTTCCAAGGCTGCGCCCGTTTTTCTCTTGAGCTTTCAACTATCCATTCATGTGGGTGGTCCTGGTGAGCCATCCACCTGCGCCCATTTATGCTTTTTCCATTCCCACGCCACCCAAAGCGAGCAGGATAGGGAGGTTTCTCCTACGCGCGTCCAACGAGGGCCTTCCGAGGCCACGCGTTGCGCAAGCAAAGAAGTGGCCATAGACCACCGCCATCCCTCGTATCTTATCGGGAGTCCCACCCTCATCTGGTATGAGGATCGAGGCCTATCCATCTGCGCGCATCGCCCGAGCACGTTTTTTATCTCACCAGCGGCGGCCTGAGGTCCCCTTCTCCTGCGCACGTCCAATGAGGGCCTTCAGACGCCGCGCGTTGCGTGAGGTGCGCGACGCGACGAATAAGGAGCGTCAAGTTTGCGCACGCCGGCGAGGCGGTGAGCCGGCGGTGTCCGCTCTTGACCCACGCTCCCATCCCTCCCCCCTTTGTCCTTGACAGCGCTTCTCCAGATAGCTAAGATTCCCGCACTCTTGAGGCTTCTAACGATTATCATCGACCACTATACTTTCACATTCTTTCAAAGGAGTAGGGGTATGAAACTCGTGATCGGCACCGTGGCGACCCTTGCAGGCGTATTGTTTGTATTTTCGATGGCCTCCGCGAATCCGGCGCTGCTGCCGAAGCATGAAGGCTATCCGATGAAGAATGACGGCAGCCCGGTAAACGGACAGCCGACGGCCAATGACCCAGGACAGAAAGACGCACGCGGCGCATCCACCTTGCTCAAGTCTGCCGACTCCATCCATGCGGAACAGAAGTTGGTCAAGACGGACAACGCGCGGATCACCGAAGGCCGTGGCGCCGGTCAATTGCCGAACGTGCAGGGACCGCAAATCAAGATTGAACCTCCTGTGACCTCGGCCACGAAGATCACGGGCGATCGAAAGATCGAGTAGTTCCTACTCCAGAAGAACGACATGCGGGGCCGCCGTCGCACGACGGCGGCCCCGTTTCATTTGACGCGTCCGGTTTCACGAGGGCCCCTTCGACTAGCATCTCCCGCCGTCTGTAACCGAAACCGCCAGAGCTTCTTCGCCCACAGTCCCGCGTAATCCACCCCGATCCTCGGAAAGGTCCCGATCGCCTTCTGTGGCTCTGCACTTTCTCGATCCTCAAACCAGAGGGATTTCCCCCGCGTAAGGTCGTGTCGATTCAGCGTTCGATCAATGCCCAGTTCACGGCAGATTCGCCCCGGTCCATCGATGAGTCGCCCCTCAATCTCAATGGCTCGGATGAGCACGGCAGCCGGAAAATCCTCGCGTTCGGTGACGACATTCAGACAATGATGCATTCCATAGACCAGATAGACGTAGGCTACCCCGGCCGGCCCGAACATGACGTCGGTCCGTTGCGTTCGGCCTTTGGAGGCATGACAGGCTTGGTCCTCGGGACCGACGTAGGCCTCGACTTCTACAATCCGACCGGCCACCTGCTCGTGCCCGCTATCACGAATGAGATACTTCCCGATCAACGATCGCGCGACCTCCAGGGTCGGACGCGCGAAATACTCACGCAGTAAGATCATAGCCCTCACAGACAATATTGAATGAGGAATGTTAATGGTGAACGACGGATCTTTCAATTCAACATTTTCCATTGATCATTGAACATTGGCCGCGTAGCGGCCTAGAAATACCATGCGAGCCCTCCCATGACCATTCGCGGATTCCCCGGCACAAAGTGAATGTCGGTCACGCCTGCCGCCTCACTTCTGAGCCTCGACTCAAATGCAAACACAGCTTGTTCCCATTTGGTATTGAGCAGGTTCTGAACGAAGAGAAACGCTTCGAGGCGTCCATGCGCAAGTTTGACCGGGATTTGATAGCGCTCGGACAGGTCGAAGTCCAGCCAAGATGGCGATTTAATGCTCTGGTCTTCGGTCAATGGTCGTACCCCCATGTAGGTCGCTTGGAGTTGCGAGGTCAATCCTTCCGGCCATCGCAGAATCAACGCTCCATAACCGGTGAGCTCGGGCGCCAGCGGAATCGCATCGCCGTTGGTGAACTCCGCATGCGACCAGGTCACGCTGCCGTTAAAATAGAGCGGGCCGACGATCTGTCCTCGCGCCGCCACTTCCACCCCGCGTCGCCGCGTCGCCCCGCGGATTTCGGTCGTGCCCCCATCTCCGACGAACAGCAGCTCTGATTGGAGATCGATGGCCCACAAGGTCGCAATGACCTCCAGGCCCTCCGCCCCCCAAGGCTTTGATCGAAGTCCCACTTCATAGGTCTTGGCCCTGGCAAGAGGCGCCGAGCCTGGCACGACAGCAGATCGGGCATCGTTACTGTGAAAGCCTTCGCCATAATTGGCAAAGAACTCTGTGCGGAACCAGGGCCCGAGAATCACATTGGCCTTGGGCAGCACCAGCCCGCTGTTTGTCCTGCCTGCAGGCTGCTCGGTACAATCTGGGCAGCGGTTGTGGACATCGAAGGTGAAGAGCTCACTACGCAGGCCGCCGGCCAGTCGCATCCAGGGAGTCGGCTGCACGTCCAGCTTCACAAAAGGCGAATAGGAGGCTTCGAGGATATCGCTGTCGATCGTCGTCCCCAAGGGATTGCGCTTCGTTTGCGTGCCCAGGCGGGCATGGATATTGTCCACCCGCGACTGCAGGCCAACCGTCGCGGCGCTCTCCATGTTCACGACCCGGCCGGCCTGTCGATAGCCCACATCTCCCCCATACATCACCCGCCGGTCGGACTGCTGAATGCCATCTCCATTGACGGGGTCGTTGAGAAAGAGGGTGAAATTCGTAAAGAGATCGAACTTGTAGTACTGCCCATAAGCGTTCGCAAAGAATCGACCTCCTGACGGGGTGTCGTAATGGTAATTCAGGCGGGCCGTCGACCGAATCGTGTTCCCTCCCTCGGACGGATCAATGGCCCCGAACCGGTCGAGCGTTCCGTCCTGCACCGCCCGCAGAGGAGTTTCACCTGACGCATTCCATTGAGATTTTTGGAAGGTTCCCGTGAGGCTCAGCTCCGACCGGGGGGTCGGGTTCATGGTCGCCTTCCCTAAAAGATTCGTCCGAAAATAGCGATTGTCATTTTGAAATGGCCCATTGGTGTAGTAACCCTCCGCGGCAAGGAGCGTCCGAACCTTGTCCTTCGTGGGAGACAGCATCAACAGATAGCGTTGGGTATCGAACTGACCGCCGGCCGCCTGCACCATTCCCTCACGGACCACCTCGCGAGTCCTGAAATTGACCGCCCCGGCCGTATTGAAGTCTCCGAATTCGACGTGATAAGCCCCCTTATAGGCATCCAGTCCTTCAATGGTTTCCGGGATGATGAAATTCAAATCGGCATAACCTTGGCCATGTGCATGGGACCGCAAATTGATCGGCATACCGTCGGCGAAGAACGCGACATCAGTGCCATGATCCGCATCGAATCCTCGCAAGAAGTACTGATCAGCTTTCCCTGCCCCGCCCGAATGCTCCACAGCAACAAGCCCTGGAATCAGACGGAGAACCTGCGCCGGACGTCCTTGCGGTTGCATTACGTATTCTTTATCGGGAATAAATTGTTGGGAGGAGGCCGCGACTGGACGATCCGCCTCGATGCTCACTTCAGACACTTCGACATCCGGCAAATCCGGATCATGCGCCAACGCCGCCATGCCGGAGCACAGGACCATCGTTCCCATACCGACCCACCATCCAAGCCGCCACATAACCACTCCGAATCAGATCACGTGAACGGACGAGGCGCTCACAAAAGCCCACGGTCAGCCCCTCTCGGCCGGTTCAGACCCTCGTGATCTGACTGTGCAGTATGGGAGCAAAGAAGAACGAGCGGCCTCGCTTAGGCGATCGGCCTGAGCAAAAACGCAATACGCTGAACGGCCTGGTCGATCAACGCATCGAGGGTTCGTCCCTCGGCGCCGACTACTTCGACCTTCCGTTTGTTGAGGGGGAGGAGTACTTTTTTCGCGGGAGACTCCAGCAGAGTTTGCACGAGAACGGGAGTCACCTCGCCCAACATGGATCCCGGCATCAGAAGACTCAATGAGCCCACGATCATATCCGCACCGTCGAGCCGGCATTGGATCATCTGCGGAGCCGTTTCGATCGAGGTGGCGCCGGCCCTGGCCATAGCCTCCGCAGAGGCTCGATTGAGTCCCAAGCCAATGACCGCATGACCATCTTCCGCAAGGCCGCGCAGCCCCTCGACCATACGACTGCCGAGGCCTCCGCCACGGCCATCTACGACACAAATCGTCATCAGAGGCTCAGCCCCTTGCCGGTCGTCGTCATGGTCAGCTTGCCATGCTTCACACCCTTCACGCTGAGCAAGGCGTCGGCGACTTTGCGGATGGCGGCCCCTTTGCCTCTGGCAACCAGGACCTCAAGACAGTGGTCATGGTCGAGATGGACGTGCATTCCAGCCATGATGTGACCTTGGAAATCGTGCTGAATGTGGGTGAGTTTTCTCGACAGATCCGGCACATGGTGATCATAGACAAACGTAATCGTAGCCACCGTCTCTTTGTTCTCGTCCCACTCCTGCCCGACCAGATTGTCGCGAATCAAGTCGCGAATCGCTTCTGATCGATTGGTATACTTGCGCCGCTCGATCAGCCGATCAAAATCCAGGAGCAGGTGCTGATCGAGTGAGACGCCGAATCGGGCAAGCTTCTTCATAAGACCTCATCAAGTGTTACGAATTTATAAAAAGTAACACTGCTGAAGCGGCGAGTCAACCGAAGAATAACGACACCGTGAGGGACGGAACGAAGGAGAGGGGCCTATTCGCCCTGGATTGGAATGTAGAGAATGTTGCCTTGGCGATTGATGAGCAAGAGGGCGAGGTCGGTGGATCGAAACGGCTCGGCGAGCCGTTGGAAGGTGGCAAAATTCGGGATCGGCTGCCGATTGAGTTCTAGAATGAGGTCGCCTGGCTGGAGACCGGACACTTCGGCCAGACTGCCTTCCTCGATATCCGTCACGACGAGTCCGGAATTGACGGCCAAATCCATCTGTCGCGCCAAGGCCGGCGTCACATCATCGACAATCACCCCGGCCAAGGGATGCGCGGCCGTGCTCGCGGCATCCGACGTCTGGTTTTTTTTGACTCGTTCTCGCGGAGCCTCTTGCACGGTGAGGTCCGTCTGCATCAACTTGGCCTCACGAACCAACTCAATCCGGTGTTTGCTGCCAATGGCCGCTGCCGCCATCAGGTTGCGCAAATGGCCACTGTCCATCACATCGCGTCCGTCAAAACGCACGACCACGTCGCCGCGCCTCAATCCAGCCCGTTCGGCTGAGCCCTTCGCCTGCAGGTCGGTCACGATCGAGCCTTTGACATCCGGCAGGTGAAAAATCTTGGCTAACAGCGGGGTGACATCCTGCGTGGAGGCACCCAAAAACCCACGCACCACACGGCCGGTCTTGAGGAGACTCTGCATGGCGGTTCGCGCCATGTTGCTGGGAATCGCGAACCCCACGCCGACGCTGCCGCCGGTCGGACTGGCGATGGCCGTATTGATCCCTATCAGCTCTCCATTGATATTCACCAGCGCCCCGCCGGAGTTCCCCGGATTGATCGGCGCATCGGTCTGAATAAAGTCTTCCACGTCGGCCACCCCCACATCCGCGCGCCCTACGGCGCTGACGATGCCGAACGTCACCGTGCGGCTCAATCCCAACGGATTACCGATCGCGAGCACGAAATCACCGACGGCGAGCGCGCTGGAATCGCCCCAGGCCACTGTGGGAAGGCCGGTCGCACTGATCTTGACGACCGCGACATCCGTCTTCGGGTCGGTGGCGACCACGCGGCCTTTGAACTGCCGTCGATCGGCCAGGATGACTTCCACATCCACCGCATCTGCGACGACATGGTTGTTGGTAATAATGTATCCGTCCGGCGAGACGATGACCCCGGAGCCTTGGCCGTACTGCCGGCGAGGAGGCACGTCTTTGAACATGCCGAAGGGAAGGCCTTCATCGCTGAATGTCTGATCGTGCACCATGACGGTCGAGGCAATGCTGACGACGGCAGGAATGACTTTGGCTGCGGTCGTCCGCACCTGTGCCTGCAAGTCCCCGTTCGTGCTGACGAGCAGTGGACGCGCCGAAGAGAATGCAGGACCGGCTGCGGCGGGCTGCCACAGGGGACAGAGTCCGAGCAGGGCGATGAGCATCCCTACGGCCAGGACGAACGGATGGCGAATACTGGAAGTCATTGCGCTGAATATCCTCCGGAAAGGCAGGCCACAGCCTATCACGCGGTGAGGGGTCCCACACTCAGAACTCATAAATCGGCATGCCGGAGACGCAACGCATTGGAGATCACCGACAGGGAACTGAAGGTCATCGCCGCGCTGGCCAACATAGGACTGAGGAGAACGCCGAAGAAGGGATAGAGCAGACCAGCCGCGATGGGAACCCCGACCATATTGTACACAAAGGCGAAAAAGAGATTCTGCCGAATGTTCCGCATCGTGGCCTTGCTTAACCGGCGCGCCCTGGCAATGCCTCGCAAATCTCCTTTGACCAGCGTGACACCGGCGTTCTCCATGGCCACGTCGGTTCCAGTTCCCATGGCAATACCGACATCAGCCTGCGCCAGCGCCGGAGCGTCATTCACTCCATCGCCGGCCATCGCCACCACATGGCCATCCTTCTGAAGATCCTGGACGATCCGACTCTTCTGGCCGGGTTTCACGCCGGCCAGGACCTCGTCCAATCCCAATTCCTTCGCCACCGCCTCTGCCGTCACCGCATGATCGCCGGTGACCATCACCAGCCTGAGCCCCTCTTGCCTCAACAGTCGCAACGCGTCCTGCGTTGAACTCTTGATCGGGTCGGCCACCCCAAGCAAGCCGATAGGACGGCCATCGACGGCGACGAACATCACGGTTTGTCCCGTCTGCCGCATCATCTCGGCAGTCGTTTCCAACGCGGCAAGAGAGCCGTCGCCGTCCGCCAGTCCTTCTCGTAACAGATCAACGGTGCCTACCGCCACTCGTCTGCTCCCGACTGTGGCCAGTACGCCCTTCCCCGTCTTCGAAGTGAAATCGAACGCCTGCTCCAGCTTGATGCCACGCGCCTCGGCCCCACTGACAATGGAACCGGCCAACGGATGCTCGCTCCCCCGTTCGACCGAGGCCGCTAGTCGCAACAGATCCGTTTCGGACCAAGGGGGCAACGCGCTCACGACTCGAAGTTTCGGCTTCCCTTCGGTGAGAGTACCGGTCTTGTCGAAGACCAATGTATCGACCTTCTCGATCGTCTCCAGCGCTTCGGCCTGCTTGAACAAGACGCCTGCCGCAGCGCCGCGCCCCGTTCCCACCATGATCGACATCGGCGTCGCCAAGCCAAGGGCACAGGGACAGGCGATGATCAGCACCGCCACGGCATTCAGCAAGGCATGGGCCAGACGCGGTTCCGGCCCAAACAACGCCCAGGCCAGTCCGGTCACGATCGCAACGCCGACCACGATGGGTACAAAGTACCCGGCCACTACATCGGCGGTCCGCTGAATGGGCGCCCGGCTGCGTTGCGCCTCAGCGACCATCTGAACGATATGCGCCAGCAGCGTGTCCGCGCCGACGCGATCGGCTTGCATGACGACACCACCCGAGCCGTTGATCGTGCCGCCCGTGACGCGGTCACCAACGCTTTTCTCAACCGGCACGGACTCTCCGGTAATCATCGACTCATCGATAGCCGTCGTCCCTTCGAGGACGAGACCATCGACCGGCACTTTCTCTCCCGGCCGCACTCGCAGATGGCTTCCCACCTGCACCTGATCGAGCGGAATGTCCTCCTCTCGACCGTCTTCCCGCAACAATCGCGCGGTCTTGGGTGCCAACCCCAGCAAGGCCCGGATGGCACCGGTCGTTTGGCTCCTCGCCCGCAGTTCCATGACCTGGCCGAGCAGGACCAGCACCGTAATCACGGCCGCGGCTTCAAAGTAGACCGGCACCGCCCCGTGCTCAAGCCGAAACGATTGCGGAATCCACGACGGAAACACCGTGGCGAAGGCGCTGTACAGATAGGCCGTGCCGGTGCCGATCGCGATCAGCGTAAACATGTTCGGACTACGATGCACAATCGACGCCCATCCGCGCTGAAAGAACGGCCATCCAGCCCAGAGGACGACCGGCGTGCTAAGCAGGAACTGAACCCATGCCGACCACTCGTCCGAAATCACATATTGCATCGGATGACCGGGAAGCATATGAGACATGGCCAGCACGAACACCACCGCCGTGGGGCTGAGCCCGACCCAGAACCGTCGAGCCATATCTATCAACTCGGGATTCTGCTCGTCCTCGACGGTGACCGTCCTCGGCTCCAGCGCCATCCCACACTTTGGACAGGCACCAGGCTCCGCTTGCACGACCTCCGGATGCATCGGGCAGACATACTCCGTCCTTGCCGGTAACGGCAACGGCGAGGCTGGCTCCAGCGCCATACCGCACTTCGGACAGGGCACCTGTTTGTCCTCCAGCACTTCAGGACACATGGGACAGACATACTTCGTCCCGACGGCAGCTGGTGCTGCAGGAGTGATCTGTTTCGATGACGCAGGAGCGAGATACCGCAGAGGATCTGCGCGAAATTTGGTCAAACAACTCTGACAACAGAAGTAGTAGGGCTTGCCCTGATACACATGGGACCCGGCCGCTGTGGCCGGATCAACCGTCATGCCACAGACAGGATCGATAGCACCGGAAGCGGTCTCGCTCGGCGGGGATACAGCCAGCATGGGGAGAGGGTTCCCGCCAAGAGGTCGTTTCATTTCCACGGGCGCCACGGTGCCCGACATCAGATAGCGAGCGGGATCGGCCCGGAATTTTTCGAGACAACCCTGAGAACAGAAATAGTAGGTCTTGCCTTCGTGCAGGTAAGACCACGCCGCCGTGGATGGCTGCACGGTCATTCCGCAGACCGGGTCAAGTTCGCCGCCTGCGACCGGCTGATCCACCATCGGCTGCATCATGGGAAGCGAGCGGTGTCCCGAAACTGGAAGGGCCGCACCGGCGGCAGAGACCTTCTTTACATACTGGTTCGGTGCGGCTCGAAAGCGGTCGAGGCAATGGGTGCTGCAGAAGTAGTAGGCCTCGCCTTCGTAGTCGAAGCGGCCCGCCGCCGTTGCCGCCTCCACTGTCATCCCGCAGATCGGATCAATCGCCATCAGAGTAACTCATGAGGGGTAAGGGGTACGGCGTGAAGGGTACCGTCGAAAATTGAAGCAAGAAAGCCCGTGCGTCCAGGATCTGATCTCCTTGCATCTATTCACGCCGTTTCAACATCCCTGTCCATGGCGCCTTACCCCTGACGCCTTACGGACGTTTCCCGTCACCATCCAGAATACTTTGAATAAGAACCTTCAAATTTTCAGGATCGATCTGTTCCACTTTGATGTTGCCGTCCAATAACACTGTGGGTGTCTGTTGAACCTTGATCCGATCGCCCCATTTCCGCCCTTCTTCAAAGGCCCTCGCCGGCTTGGCGCTGGCTAACCCCGCTTCAAACGCCACAGGATCCAGCCCCACCTCACGGATAAGCAATTCACGGATCGTCCGGTCGATGATGCCGATCTTGTCCTTATGGATGATACGGAATAACACCCGTTTCATCTCATCGCCCTTGCCCATGGTCTTGGCCTGTTCATACATGTCGAAGGCCGTCGGCAACTTGCCGGGCATCACCGGATAGCCCACCATTGTGACTTCCAATTTTTTTCCAAACTCCTTTTCCAACAGCGGCACGCCCTCTCCGTCAAACCGGTGGCAATGGGGACAGTAGAAATCGGCGAATTCCACCAACTGCACCTTCCCAGGCTTGTGCGTCGACACCTCATCCTTAAGGATCTCGAACTTGCCTTTGAGTTCGGCCTTGCCTGCCCAGCCCACTCCCGCGAAACCCAGTGCGGCTGTCACCACCATCGTTCCAATCAGACGACCTTGCCACCCACGATTCTTCACCATACGCTGCGCTCCTTTCCTACCCACTGGTCGGTTCGACAGTCTCGTCGGCATTATAAACAATGCTCGTCACTTTGTGCCTCTGGTATAATGCCCAGGATGCAGGTGAAACTTCCACAGGGGATTGTGATTCTCTCGATCGCCGCGGTCCTGGCGGCCTGTGCCTCTTCAAGCGGGACCGTCGATTCGGCGCAAGGCGGGCCGCAAGCCCCGCCGTTTTCTCAGATCAAGACCGCCCCGGATTCTTTCAAGGGACAAACCCTCGTGCTCGGCGGGCAGGTGCTCGCAGCCCGGCGCATGAAAGACGGCACGCGTATCGAGGTGCTTCAGCTCCCGCTCAATGATTCGCAACAGCCGACGCTTGATCTCATGAAGTCCGAAGGGCGTTTTGTGGCCATCCAACGGGAGTTCCTCGATCCCGCGACTCTTCCCCACGGGACCTTCGTCACCATCACCGGCGAGGTCACCGGTTCCATCACTTTGCCTCTCGACGAGACCGACTATTCCTACCCGGTGATCGACATCAAAAACGTCCGAACCTGGATGCCAGCCCAAGACTCGAACCAATGGAGAAGCCGCCCCTATCCCTACTACAGCCCATTTTGGCATCCCTATTGGGGGTCGTATGGGCGTCCCTTTCCCTACTACTGGTAAGAGCCGCTACGGATCTCATCACGGTTCATCGATGAACCGCTTTACGGAGCCGCCCCTGCTGGATGGGTGTGCCGGGCTGATCGTCGCGCGGTCTCAACAATACAACAACGCCCCGTTCACCTAGCTAACCTCACATTCAATGTCCTGATCCGATCGCAAATAACGCGTGGATGCTCCGTTCAATTTGCATTTGGAGGCGGGCTCTGTCGCGTGTGACCTGATCGGTTTTGTCGAAGAGGAGATGATACGTGAGCAAGCCCACGGTGAAAGCCGAGACAACCATGGACAGGTCTTGCGCCGCAGCCGCATCATGATCACGTCCTTTCAAAGTGGGGCTCAGCATCTGAGCCAGTCGTTTCAGGTGCTGATGATAGACTGCCCGCAGTTCTTTCATATGCCCGGCCTGTAACTGCAGGAGGCCCCGCACCTGATGAAAGAGCAGCAGGTACTCCGGCCGTTGGAGATAGAAGTCGAACTTCGCGTCAATGACCTGTCCGGTGATCTGAGAATCTTCATTGTTTGAGCGTACTCGTTCTCGGATCCGGGCGGTCAACTCCTCCAGACCCTGCTGCAGCAACGTCAGAAGAAGGGCTTCCTTGGTGGGAAAATACTTGTAGAAGGTGCCTTTCCCGATATCCGCCCGTTCCGTGATGTCCTCAATCTTTGTCCAATAAATACCTTTCTCGTGAAAGAGTCCCAAAGCGACATGGAGTAACCTCTCTCGGGTCTGTTGTTTTTTCCGCGCCACCCGCTTGCTTGTAGTTCGTCGCATGATGGTTGGATCTCCTTCCCCATGATGTCATGCCGTCGCGAGAGTCGCACCGTTGATCACTCAAGACTCGGTGATGCTGGCTCGTTCGATCTTCCATTCGCCTTCTCGATCGATGAGTTGAAGCAAAAAAGAACCTTCCGCCGAAGCCTCAAATCCGAGGAGCACCTCGACACAGCACAATAGGAAGTGTCCCATGACCTCTGCTCAATAGGGTTCCGGAAAGCCGATGGAGTCCACCGTCTCGGATAAGTTGGTGGCGAAAAAGATTTCAGGATGTTCCTCAATGAGGACATGCTCGATCTCTTGTTGCGTCTTGCTGGCACCTTTGGGGGTGACCAACTCACCATCTGGCATAAAGAGAGCGACGAAGGAGTTCACGTCGTCTCGATTCCAGGCTTCGATAAAGTCTTTCACGACATGCATGATGGCTTCAGCGTCAGCTGAATTGTCGTTCGGGTCTGTCGTGTCTTGGGCGACGCCGACGCAGTTCAACAGGAACACAGAGAGCACCGCCAGTAGAATCGCCTTCATGGTTCACTCCCTCGTCCTGCTCGTGTAGGACGAAACACTCCAAAGCCTCTGCAGCACCAACATGGGGCGGACCTGCTCCGCCCCATAAAGGTGTGTCTCTGACCAGTCTGGAACTCTTATTCCATGCGGGCGACCCATATCTTTCCGGTTAAGGTCGTCTCACCGCCAGGCGTGTTGGCGACCATACGGCTATTGTAGCTATACGAACCGGGCGATGAGATACAGAGGCTGGCATATTGATTCGGCTCGATCGTGGTTTCACCGACATTACTGGCCTCGTCTGAAAACATCCCCTTGAGACCGCCGAATTCGAATTCATTCTGACAGGACACCCGATCTTTCAGCGGATCCACAAACACAATTCTCACGGGAGCACTTCTGGTATTGATCCACCGGATCTCATCTCCCACCCGGACCTCAAGTTTCGGAGGGTTCAGGGATTCTCCCACTTTGATGTCATGGATCATGCCGGTCCTGGTAGCATGAGCCAGCTTCTGTCGCTCGCACAGCCGGCGAGGAACACGATGGGAAGCATAATAGCAACTAAAGCAACTAACGATTTCCACCTCATGCTCATGGCGGACCTCCTTTATAGTAGTGACGGTGAACGAGGAACCATTTATGACTCGACAGTCACACATGACCAGTTGCAGAGCATTATTTGTGCCCGAAGCAGCCCAAGACACTTATCTGTTGGAAAACTGAAAGAGAAGTTAGTTCAGTATTAGCCCTGATGAAGTGGCATTCAGCGGGACTCTTTGTCCCTGCAGAATTGCTTGTTAAGAAAGAATCCCATGTTATTTGCCGGGTTTCATTGTGTGGGCAAGATGTCCCATGCGACCAGAGTGTTCCGTCCCGGGTAAAACAAAAGGGGTCGTAAAACAAGAGGAATCAGGAGCATTGCTGTCCGAACACCATGGTCAGACCATGAACCCAGTGAAAGTCATTGAGCAACGCTGTCCGGATCCAGCAGTGTGGGAACCACTGCTCAAGGTCTTGCCCGAGAAAGCCGTCACGCACTTCATGTTCATGGGGGAAGTCCTCTGGGATCACAGCACGCGCATTTATCTGTACAAGCACATCTGGACCCGGCGATATATCAATTTGGACGCGCAGGGGCGAGCCTACCAATTCCACGCTTCCGCGCAGGGATCTCACTACGTCCCTGTCGAGCTTACAGCCGCCATTCGTCGCACCGAGTTGGGGAGGAATGCTCCGGTTTCAAGGTCCTGGTCGAGGAAGGGAGTGGTCGGACCATTGGCGCGTACTTGCCGGGCTCTCATGCAGAAGAAGTCATCAACCTCTTCGCCGTGGCGATCCGATCAGGACTGACCGCGACGGACCTCGCGGAGATATTTGCCTATCCGCCACACGCCTCTGACATCTGGTACATGGTCTAGCAGGCTGCGGAAAAACTCGATTGTTGCGTAATACGCCGCGATCAGCTCACGTGCCGTGTCGGTGTCAGAATAGCCCGCAGGATGCGCAAAAAGGCCGTCCAGCAAGGCCGCAGCGAGCGAAGAGGCGAATCGTACTCTCTGCCGTACGTTGAGCGTCTGAGCGATGCGAGAACGCCGCTGGCGGACTTTTTCCGCATCCTGCTAGGCAGGAAGGATCACGGAGGTAAGTCACGAACAGAGGGACTCGTATATTGCTGGAAGGTCCCACCCTTATCAGTCGCGAGGGACTGCAACGCCGCATCTATATCGGATTCAATACCTTAGGCCGCGATATCGAGAGCATCGTGGCAGAAGCCCAGCAGAAAATCGCGAAGCAAGTCCGGCTGCCACCAGGCTACCACCTCGTGTGGGGTGGCTCTTTCGAGAACATGCAGCGCGCGATGGCGCGCCTGAAGATCATCGTACCGATTACGATCGGGATCATCTTCATGCTCTTGTTCTCCTCCTTTAATTCGGTGCACTACGCGGCGCTGATTATCCTCAATAATCTGCCGTTCGCGATGATCGGCGGCATCGTGGCGCTGTGGTTCACCGGGGAATATCTGAGCGTGCCGGCGTCAGTGGGAAGCCGGGCCGCCAGGTGACGGTTACAGGGGTTCATCAATCTATTCGGGGTGGCGGTGCTGAACGGCATTGTGCTGATCTCGTACATCATCAAGTTACGAGAGGACGGCGAGCGCGGCGCCGAGGCCATCGTCAAAGGATGCCTCTTGCGTCTCCGGCCGGTGCTGATGACCGCCCTGGTCGCCTTGCTGGGACTCGTCCCGCTCTCGCTCGCTCACGGCATGGGGTCGGAGGTGCAGCGTCCCCTGGCGGTTGTGGTGATCGGCGGCCCCATCACCTCCACGCTGTTGACCTTGGTGGTGCTCCCCGCGCTCTTCCCCTGGTTCGAGGAGCGGCGAGAGGAAAGACATCCAGCAGCGCCGGGCGAGAAGGAGGGGCCCAAGCCCGAGCTGGCACGGCCCGACAATAAGCCGTCTATTCAGACGCCACCCTTCGGATGCCTTTTGTTCCGTTCCCTCCATGGGCGTTGGGAAAACCGGTGTTGGGGGTTTGACCAGAGGTCTGGTCGGGCATATCATCGGCTCGATGCTCGGACTGGAGAGGAATCGCGCGTAGAGAGGCTTGGAAACCGGAGACGATGATGATGTGATGATTTCCCGCCGCACATTCCTGTCCCTCTCCTTGGCATGGCCCTTCACAGCGCCGGTGGTCGAGGTCCGCCATCTTCTTCGGACTGCTGAGAAGAAAGACGGCCAACGAGAAGAGATGTTGACCAAGGGGAGGCCGACCGATGTGGAAAGCCTCGCCGATGCCATCGTCATCAAGCATGAAGACGTGTTCTTCTTGGCGAAACCTGACGGCAACGTGCCGTTGCACAACAGGCACGGGTTCGGGCTCTACTACCACGATTGCCGCTTCCTCAACGGCTACGAGCTCCGGCTGGCCGGTCTGATGGCGCAGGAGCTGTCCGCCAGCGCGGCCCAAGGCTCCATCGGGGTCTTCACGTTAACGAACCCGAGGATCACGATGCCGGATGGAAGCGCGCTCGACAAGGAAGAGATCGGGATTACCTGGGGCCGCCTCATCGACAGCGGCACGCCGGCGCTCCGCGACCGGCTTCTCTTCCAGAACTTCACGCTTCGGCAAGCGGAGTTTGCTATGTCCCTGACGTTTCAGTCAGCCTTCGAGGACGTGTTCGCGGTCAGAGGATTGGTGCCGAAGCCGTATGGCGACCTACAGGCGCCGGTATGGAATGACGGAGTGTTGAGTTTTCGGTATGACGGGAAAGACGGCATCTATCGAAGCCTGGCGGTGCACTGTTCTCCGCCGCCTCATCGGACGCACGGCGCCACCGCCGAGTTTCTGATCCGCCTCGGACCTCGGGAAAGCCGGCAGATTGCCGTCTCCCTTATTCTCGCCGAATCCAGAGGTCGCCCCGCTTTCCTTTCGAAGACCGCTGATGTGCCAAACCGCGACCATCTCGAGTCGGAACTGGAGGAGGAGACGCAGGCCTGGATGGCCCAGGTGACGAAGATATCCAGCAACGGCTCGTCGCTCGATGAGATTATGGAACGGTCATTCCGGGGGCTCCGCGTACTCCGAACCCAACTCGGGCGCGAAACGTACTTCGCGGCCGGCGTGCCGTGGTTCGTCACCCTGTTCGGGCGCGACAGCCTCATCACGGCACTGCAAACACTCGCGTACCATCCTGCGGTCGCCGAGCAGACGCTCCGGCTGCTGGCGAAATATCAAGGCGAGCGCGAGGACGAATGGCGAGATGAGGAGCCGGGCAAGATTTTGCACGAACTTCGGGTCGGTGAGATGGCGAACCTGAACGTCATTCCCCATACCCCCTTCTATGGGACGGTGGATGCGACGTTGTTGTTTCTGATCCTAGTCGGTCGCCATGCCGCCTGGACAGGAGACCTGGCTCTGTTCCATGAATTGCGGCGCCATATCGAGCGGGCGCTGGATTGGATGGACATCTATGGGGATCGGCACGGCGAACGCTATGTGACCTACACCGGCCGGTCGGAAGAAAAGCTGGTGAACATGGGGTGGAAAGATTCTGGTGATGCGATCGTCAACGTAGACGGCAGTTTGGCCGAGGCGCCGATCGCGCTGGTGGAGGTTCAAGGCTATGCCTATGTCGCCAAGCACGCCATCGCAGATCTGTACGCCCGCGCCGGAGATCGAGAGCGGGCCGAGCGACTCCGGCAAGAGGCGGATCGGCTTCGCAGACGGTTCAATCAAGATTTCTGGATGGAGGAGCAGGGGTGTTACGCGTTGGCGCTCCAAGCCGGCGGGAAGCCAGCTGCGGTCGTCGCCTCCAATTCCGGGCAGGCCCTCTGGACCGGGATCGCCGATCCGGACAAGGCGGATCGGACGGTGCGACGGCTGATGGCGGAGGACATGTTCAGCGGCTGGGGCGTTCGGACGCTGTCCGCTCAGGAGCGGGCGTATAACCCGATCGGGTACCATCTCGGCACTGTCTGGCCGCACGATAATTCCATCATCGCCGCCGGCTTTCGCCGATACGGTCATGATCGTGAGGCGCTGCGCATCTTCCAAGGACTGTTCGAGGCCGCGTTCCATTTTCGAGACCATCAACTGCCGGAACTCTTCTGCGGCTTCAGCCGCGAGAAGTACCAGATCCCTGTCTCCTATCCGGTAGCATGCCACCCCCAAGCCTGGGCAGTCGGCGCCATGCCCTTTCTGCTTCAAACGCTGCTGGGATTGGTTCCGGAGGCATTCGAGCGGCGGCTCAGAATCGTTCGCCCGATCCTGCCGGATTTTCTCGACCGGCTGCAGCTCCGCCGGCTCCGGGTTGGTCGCGCCAGACTTGATCTCGGATTCCAGCGAGGCCCGAGAGGAATCGAGGTTGAGGTGCTGAAGGTGGATGGCGATCTCAGTGTTGTGGTTGAAGGGGCGCTGGAATAGAAGAGGGAAGGCATTCTTATGGAGGCCATGACGATGACGCTCGGTCTGGTGGCGGGCGCGCTGACGACCATCGCCTTTCTCCCGCAGGTGATGAAAACCTGGAAGTCCAAATCGGCAGAAGATCTTTCGCTGGGGATGCTGGCCTCCTTCAGCACAGGTGTCCTGCTCTGGCTGATCTACGGGATGCTCATTGACTCGTTACCGATCATCATCGCGAATGCTGTCACCCTACTGCTGGCCTCAACGAATCTGGCGTTGAAGCTCAAGTACGGCTGATCGCCGACAGTACTCCCTCCCGCCGGCGAAACAACCTGCTTGACTAGTACGGAGCGACGAAAAATCCGTAGGCTTCCTCCCCCGATCTTCGTGGCATCCAACCGGCCTTCATCGATCCAGCGAGAGATCGTCCACTTGCTGACCTTCAGTAATTGCGCAGCTTCTTTCACGCGCAGGAGCGGCTGATCCATCACCGCCCTCCTCCACCACTTGGCGGTGGACAGGAGCGTCTTCGAAACCGCTCCTCCCCGGATGCAGGAAGGACAACGGCCTCCCCAATAACCGGGTCCACCATTCACGACCACATTCAACTACGTCACAGCATATTGCGTGGGTCGGCAGCGGAGGTCACAGGTCAGGCGCCTGCGCTGCCGGATGGTCCGGGCCAGAAGGGCACCTGGACTCGGACGACATCTTCAGTGAGTGAAATAGTTCGGGCCGAACACCCGGAGATTGCGGCCAACAGTTTCGATGAAGCTCCCGCCTACAACCCCTGCTGTTGCGGAACAGACCTCATTGTCTCTGTGGTGTGAAGGCGACGTGCGTCCCGCCCGAACTATCCCCGCGCAGGGATCGGCGGCGCGCGAGCGTGAAGGGACGACTGGTTCTCGAAAGCAATGAAGCGCGGAGGAGAGGAGATCGCGTGAGACCGAGCAGCCCACACCATCCCCGCGGCGCCCTGAGAGACGGGCCCGACATCGGACGTCGCCTGGCAGGCCCAGGAGCAGAGGGATGAATGCGACTCAGTTCCAGAATGTGGGTGGTGACCGCCCGACGGCGCAGCATGCGCAAGGAGGCAGCCAGCTGTCGTGAGCGCCAAGGTGAGAAGGTGAGATAGACTCCGGCAATGCCGAGTGCGATGCCAACCAAGGATTCTTTGAAAGAGAGTCTGTTCATGGTCGAGTAATCTTCAGCCTCTGTATCCTTTACGCCGTTCCAAGAAATCTGTCTACCGACGTGTGCTCATGGATGCTACACAAACCAAACTACCGTGAGATGCCGGCGATACTCTAGACCGCACCCATCCTGCTTCCTACTCTAAATAGTTGGTGAGAAATTGTTCCAGCTCCATGAATACCTGCATCCGATCCTGCTCGCGACTCAGGGCCTGATCGGCCAAGGGGAGTTCGATATAACGATAGGCCGTGACCTTGGCCATCTTCAATGCCTCGGCCATGTCGCGGCCGTGGGACACCGACACCACCCGATCCATGGCGCCATGCATCAGCAGGAGCGGCGTGCGGATGTCCTGCGCATGGTACAGAGGTGAGGTGTCCTGCAGTCGATCGCGATCACTCCACCAGGAACCGGTGCGCGACTCCACCACCTGCTTTTGATTCAGATACCAGCGGCTGGCGGCCACGATCTGCAGCAAGTCCGTCACGCCGCCCAGGCTGGCGGCGCAGCGATAGAGCTCCGGCGTCTTCACCGCGCCCATCAACGCTGCATACCCGCCATAGCCTGCGCCGACGATACAGATGCGGTTCGCGTTCGCGAGGCCGGTTTGGATCGCCCAATGCACGCTGTCGGTCAAATCGTCCTGCATCTCGAGACCCCAGCGCTGGAATCCGGCCCGTGCAAACTCATCTCCGTACCCGTCCGAGCCGCGAAAGTCGACTTGCAGCACCGCCCACCCGCGACTCGCGAACCACTGCGTCCAATAGTTGAACGCATCGCGTTCGTGCGATGCCGGCCCCCCGTGCGGAAACAGAATCAGGGGAAGTTGTCGAGGGTCTCGATCTTTCGGGATGGTCAGAAAACCATGCAACTCTTTCCCGTCGCGTGCCGTCAGCGTGATCGATTGCGGAACCGCCAGACCGGCCGCGTCAAGATCGGGGTAGGCCTGACCGAGCGCTACCATGCGCCCATCGCGTTCGTCGAACAGATAAAATTGCGGAGGATGAGCCGGGCCGGCTGAGCGCACCACATGCAGTCGCCCATCGTCACTGCTGCTATGAATGACGTTCGCGCGCCCTGGTATCGTCCGATCGATGCGGGCCTGGAGCCGCTGGGCGTCGAAATCCCAGAACAAGACCCGCTGATCACCCGCGCTGTACCGGACGCCGACGACTTTCCGGCGCCCCGGCGCATACACCAATTCGCCGGCCAGATCGAACTTCTGGTCGGAGGCCACGAGAAGACGATCCGCCGAGCGATCAACGATGTTGAGCTTAAAGATCGCGGCCTTTCCCCGATGTTGATCCCTCACATAGAGCCACGCGGGATCGGCATCGAACGCCAGCGGCACCAGGCCTGTTTCCTTTGCCAGGTCATATTCGGCAAAGTCGCGCCACGTGCTGGACTCCGGCGGCTTGACGATCACACGCACCGTGGTCTCAAATTGGCCCGCCCCGGCCCGCACCTGGCCTTCGCGATCGGCAATCCATCGCAGGACATTGCGCGAGCCCGGCTGCAGTCCCGGATTCGCCTGCACCAGCTGCCGCTCGCCGGAATAGACGTCCAGTTTGTAGACATCCGGAGCCAGCGGTCGCTCGAGGTCAAGCGCGATGAGAACATGCCTGGGATCGCCCGGAATGGTTCCCACGATACGATCCTGGAACTGGGGGAAATGTTTCTTTCCAAAGGTCGAGAGGAAGGGAGCCTGCTTGAAAAGATTGGGGTTCTGCTGCGTCCCGTCCCGATTGACCGCCAGCAGTCGAGTTTCCTGCGAGTCGATCCCCTCGCGCGCATCCGCGAGCCGGATACTGACCAGCAACCGTTCGTCGTTCACCCACTGAAACCACGCAATGATAAATTCCAGATTGTCCATCGTCACGACGCGGTGCACATCCTGCCCGGTGACGGTTTGGGTATCCAGGCAGGTCTTCCCCTCGTGATTGCGGAGGACCGCCAGATGTTTGCCCGATGGAGAGAGTTGAATCGATGAGATGCGCGGAAGAGCGGCGAAGGACTCAGTGGGTGGAGGCGCAGAGCTTGAATCCGCGTGGGCGGGCTCCACGCACAACAGGAATAACAGAATGGCAAGCAGTCCGTACATGAGCCGGCGCGGTTTATCCCTGAGGTGACCAGGACACACCATCCGGGGATGCCTAACAGACATAGTTATCACATGTTTAATCGGCGATCGTCCACCCCTGGAGCCGACTCGTCGAACAAGGCGCTGGGGATCGACCCTCTTCGTTCCAGCAAAGCAATGCACGCACAGAGCCTCGCCCAACGGCGAGGCTCTGTGCAGGAGCCATTCATTCCGAACAGAGACCGTGACCCACCGCTTAGAACTTATACTCCACCCCTCCGAATGCGCTGATTCCCAGCCCCGCGTTGGCATACCGATTGAATTGATCGTTGACCACCACTGCGCCGGCATAGGTCTTGTCGGTCAAATTGCGTCCTTCGGCAAAGAGCGTCCAGTGTTCGTCGACGTTCCACCCTGACCGCAGATTGATGAGCGCATAGGAAGGATTCTTAATCGTGTTTTGATAGTCCGTATAGAATCCGGACAGCGACCACTCGATATTCGGCGCGATCCACCAACCGGCCGGATGGTCGTACCGGAACTCCACGTTCAGGCTATGTTCCGGCGCACCGGCAACCGTGTTCCCATCTTTGGCAATCAACACATTCTGGCCGACTGCTCCCCCAGCTCGCACGTCATCGGTGAACTTGAAGCGCGACCAGGTATAGGCCACGCGCGTTTGCAGGCTGTCCTCCCTGCCAGCCCCACCCTGTGCGAACAGCCCTTTTTTGAGCACCATGCCACCGCCCGCTTCCACGCCGGTGTGACGCGTCCCATTGGCGTTTTGGAACGTACCCTGGTTGTTGATGATCGACGCGAGAATCTCTTTTTGCATCTCGAGATTGTAGACCGTGACATCCCAGTTGTAGCGCCGATCGGCGGAGGTCCCGCGGTGGCCTAATTCCAATTGCCACGCGCGCTGCGCGTCAAGGTTGAGAAAGCCCGTATTCGGCGTGCCGTTCGCGTTGACCGAGGAGAGCAGCTCCAGATTGAGCGGCGCCTCATAGGCCCGGCTGGCATTGAAATACAATTGAGAAGTCGGCGTGGTGCGATAGACGAAGCCGACTTTCGGGCTGATCGCATCGAAATGCTGCAACGGCCGATTGGTGCCGGTCGGCGTGGACGGCGTATTGGGGTTGAAGGGATTGCCGGCCGGTCCGAAGTTGTCCACCGTGGCCTGCCGTCCGCTATAGTCCCAGCGGCCACCGATCACGATCGTGAAGTCCTTGGTGGCATCGAACGCATCTTCGGCATAGGCGCCGAAGTACGTGGTCTGGGCCCTGTAGTTTTGCGTCAGGGCTCCGATGCTGCCGTTGATGTTCACAAACCGCTGCTGGCGCTGATCACCATACCGCGGCTGGAATCCCGCGACGAAGGAGTTGTTCTTCCCGAACAAGGTGTTGGAATTGACGTACCGGAACTCACCGCCGACGTTGTTGTTATCCTGTCGAATCGTCTGGAAAATGGGGTGGTCCACATACTGATTCGAGAAGTAGGGAATGATTTCGAAGTATTGATTGGGAGCGAACTCGTTGTGGTACGCGATCCCGATGCGCTGCAGACTATAGTAACGCCCGTAATTACAGACCTGGTTGTTCAGGTTGCACGCAAAGAACGGAGGGGTTCCGGGAGGGCTTTGCCCACCCGCCTGCTGCCGGTTTTGAAAAAGTTGTCCAGTGGTCAGCGAGCCAGGAATGCGTTCGGCCACATTCGCCTGGA
Source organism: Nitrospira sp. (assembly GCA_023248215.1). Lineage (GTDB taxonomy): Bacteria > Nitrospirota > Nitrospiria > Nitrospirales > Nitrospiraceae > Nitrospira_A. The sequence goes on along the minus strand of JAHFEW010000040.1, from coordinate 17,955 downwards.
GAAAATAAGCGCGGATCTCCTGATGGTTCCCGAGCTGGAGGCCGATGTTGGCATTGATCCGCTCTCTGGCCTGCTGGCTGTTGTCTTGAAATCCGTCCTGGCGGTTGCCGGAGACGCTGATGTAGTAGTCCATCGTCGCGCTCATGCTGCCGACCTGGAACGGCTGCGTGACTTTCCCACTGGAGACCTGGCCGCTCACCATGCCGAAGCTGCCGGCGAGCATCCGCATTTGCAGCGTGGAGGCGCTGTAGCCCGTCCGCGGCACGAAGTTGATCGCCCCGCCGATGCTGTTCGCCCCGTAGCGCAGCGCGTTCGCGCCCTTATAGACTTCGATGCGTTCGTACGCCAAGAGGTCAATCGATTCAAAATCAGAAAAGCCGTCGGCATCGCCGAAGAAGATCCCATTGATCAAGATGTTGATGCCTCGATGGTGGAAGTTATTGCGCAAGGAGGTGCCCCGGATCTGAAACTGTCCTTCGTCCGCGCCGAAGCGCGATTGAAAGCGGACCCCGGGTGCAAACTGCAGCACGTCTTGAAGATTGAGGGCTCGTGACTCGGTGATCTGCTTTTCTTCGATGAGAATATTACTCCCCGGTCTACGAGCCAGTTCCTGCTTCACATCTTCGACGTTTTCGATCCGCTTCCCCTTCACCTCGACCGGCTCGACCACCACCACGGGCGCGTCTTGATCTGAAGGTTCCTCCGCCGCCAATTCGGCGGACGCATAGATTCCCATCACCAACATGGCCGCCAGACCACAGCATGCCGATACACTTTCCCAATGCAACCCAGGTTTCATTGTCTTCTCCTTGTAAGTGAATGATGTCTTGAGAACGTGTCCTGAGGCTCACCCTGCACTAGTGCGAACGATGCGTTGTCTCGGAGCCGTCGGCACCACCACCGATCTGATCATCCAGCGGCACTCCCTGTTTGAACCGGCGTCTGATGGCCTGCACCTGGGTGAAATCATCGATGGGATTACCGGCCAGCGCCAGGAAGCTGGCTTCATAGCCTTCCTCGAATCTCCCGATTTTTCGACCAGGAAAAATGGCGCGAGGAGTCGCCTCACACCATAGGTTCAACAGGGTGAGGTCGTCGAAGATCTGCAATGTGCGCAGGTGCAGGACTTCGGCCAACGACGTGTCGGCATGGTCGCTGCCGATCGCCAATCGAACGCCCGCACGATGAAGCAGGGTGAGATTGTCCTTCAGAACTTGTACGGCTCCGGCATCCGGCAGAAGTTCGCCATGGCCGGACTGTTTCGTGGCATGCTCCTCGTGATGAGGCTGCGGGTGGTGGGCCTCGGCCGCAGGCATGGCCAGCCCCGCGACGGTCGTCGTCACGACCCGCACGTTCCGTTCCGCCGCCGACCGCGCCTCTTCCTCCGTCAGTCTGGCGCGTTCCGCATCACCTGCACTCTTCACCAGCCACCCAGGCACATGGGCGATCTCGTCCACGCCCGCCTGAACCGCGTGGCGAAAATCAGCCGCCGTTTCGACATGCGCCGTGACCTGCAGCCCCGCCGCATGTGCCTTGGCGATAATGTGCGGCAAGAGGCGCGGATGGAGACCGGTGCGGCCCGCCGTCTCTCCCGGTCGTCGATCCCCATCGGAGTCCTCAGAATGGACCAAGTACACCTTCAAAAAATCGGGCTGCCCGCTTGTGATCAGCTCCCATTTCTCGTCCACATCACGTTCCGTCTCAATGACGACATAGGCCCGGTTCTCAAACCATCCCCGCTCGATCGGTCCGAGCGTCTGCTCATACCGGCTGACCCGCAACAGGTCTTCATACAGCGCAATCGGATGTCCTCCCCGCCCCGTGAGGCCGGCGTGGGCAAAGGTCACATCGAGACTCGTTCGCACATTCAGTGCACCGCGGTTCTTTACCGCGAACTCCCGCACATTGTTCGGGATCTTCACGTAGAACACCCCGTCTCGCAGGTATCGCTCGGTCACGATCTGGAGATTCCATGAATCCTCGACGTTGTGATTGTGGGCCTCACCGAACGGCGGCACGAGGAACAGGCCGGAGAGATCGACCGTCTCCACTCGGCCCTGCGGCGGCGTGCGAGTCAGACGTCCCTGCACCGAGTACCAGATAGCTGCCTCAAAGCCGGTTCCGTCGAACCACCGGCCGTTGAGAAATGCATAGCTCCCGGCCGTTGTCGACCCGGTCGCATGCGACCTCTCGGAGGACGAGGCACTGCCGGAGCCGCCCGCACAGCCGGATAACAGAACGGCCAGAAGAAAAACAACGAGTCTCATAGTCCCTCACACCCTTCACAGGACAGGCCTCGGAGCGGGATCCACCGCCATGATCGATTGTCTTTCAGATTCATGTGTCATACCGACATGTTCAGTTCCTGCGTCTTATTGTTCTGCACCAGCCTGTCCAGCGACGCACGGAAAACCCTGAGGCTCCCGCGCCCGATCTTCGTGCCCTCCAGTCGGCCGTCCTCAACCCATCGATAGATCGTCCAACGACTGACCGCCAATGCATCGGCCGCTTCACCGACTCGCAACAGTTGCTTGTTCATCGCAACCTCCTTCTTGATCGCATAGGCGAGGGACACTCTTCTCTTGCCCCTCGCGCCCCATATCCAGCAGGCTGTTGTAAAATCATTTCGACAATGCTGGGACATCCCGCAGGATGGTCAAAAAAGCCGTCCAGCGAGGCCGCAGCGAGGTCCACGGCGCGAAGCATAATGAGCGCCACGTGTGTGGACGCCGGCGAGACGGTGAGCCGGCAGTGTCTTGGAGGCGAAGCCACAGCATTCTTACCCACCCACCCCGAGCCTGCCGAGACAGGCTCTGTTCCCGTGAGCCGTACGTTGAGCCTCTGTGCGATGCGAGAACAAAGCTGGCGGACTTTTTCATCGTCCTGCTAGAACAGACCCAATGTCACCCCCGCATAAAACGCCCGGCCATAGCCTGCAAAGAACAGCGTTTTGCTTGCATCCGGCGTGCTGTCCGCCACCACGTTGCCGGACGCCGCGTATTTCTTGTCGGCGATGTTGTCCAGTTCCGCGTAGAACTTCGCAAAGCGTATCCACTTGTTGTTCTGGAACTCGAAATTTTTGTGAATGTTCAGGTTGACGATCCAATAAGCAGGAATGCCCACCGTGTTGTTGTTGTTCAAGAAATAGGTGTTCATGTAATTGGTTTCCACCCATCCGCCCCAGCCGGTGCCGCTGTGATCGTAGGCTTCCTTGAAATTGAGCACATCGGTCGGCACGTTCGGAACAAACTTGCCGTCTCGCACGAAGGTCGTCGGCACGCCGCCCGACAAGAACTTGTCGTTGAAATTGATGTAGTGGGCGTCGATATGGGTATAGGCGCCGGACAGGCGCAAGCCGTCCAAGGGCCGCCAGTCATAGAACAACTCGATCCCCTTATACTGCGATGAATCCGCATTGATCGAGGCGGTGCCACCGGTGTTCGACACGACTTGCGTAATGATTTCGTCCTTGAAGAATGTGATGAACCCCACCAGTTGCACCGTCAGCGTCTTGTGCAGCCGCGACTCCGTCCCGAGTTCTACATTCAGATTCTTCTGGGGTTTCAGTTCGAAGTTGGTCCCGGCGAGGCCGGTAAAGGGATTCGTTGTGAGATTGCCGAATCCCGGGATCGCGTAACCGGTGGAAGCGCGGGCCCAATGGCGATAGTCCTCCGCCGGCTTCCAGGTAATCGACATCTCCGGCGCCCAGTTGCTAAAGCTTCGCTCTGCCCCTGAGCGTCCGCTCACGGCGCCGCCCGTGTAGCTGATCGTTTGCACGCTCACCTGCGACTGTTCGAAACCGAGGCCCGCAGCAACTGTCCAATTCGGCACCACTTCCAGTTCTTCCCGGAATCGCCCGCCGATGTTCCGGATCGTGCCTCGGCTGTTCTGCGCCAAGGTCCCTCGCGTGCCGTAAAAGTCTTGGAGATTGTTGAAGGTATTCCCTTCCTGCTCCATCTGGTTCACGAAGAAACCGACGTAACTGCGCAAAGGCATGTCGAACAACCGGCCATCGTGCCGTAAATCGGTATAGTGCTTGTAGTTCGGATTGATGTTGTCGGTGATCTGCGTGAAGGTCTGGTTGATGTCCTTTACGTCGTAGTCGGCTTCCATCGTGAGCACCGTGTTGGCATCGATCTGCCGCTCGTACATCCCGCCGATGATGTTGCGTCGGTCCAAACGGCGCTGTCCCAGCAACACCGCATTCGTGGCGTTGTTGATCCCGCCAGCCTGCCGATGATCGGCATTGAATTGATCGATAGTCAGCCTGGTCGGCACCCGCGTGTCGAGCCAGTTCGTAATGGCCTTGAAATACAGGTTCTGCTTGTCGTCCACCTTCACGCGAAAATTGAAATTCATCGTTTGCGTGCTGTAATCGCTGTGCCGGATGAATCCGTCCTCGATCACGTTGCTCCCAAAGAGCGAGACATCGACATTGGTGTACTGTTTGCCGACCGCGAAGGAGTATTTCTGATACCCGTAGGACCCGCCGCTGAGGAACGACTCGAATCCGTTGATATCGCTCCCACGTCGCGTGCGGAAATGCACCATGCCGCCGAGCGCGTAGTTGTCGTACAACGACGACGAGGCGCCTCGGGTGACTTCCACGCTTCGCATGAACCAGGGATCGTGGATATCCAAGCGCGACAAGCCGTCGGACTGCGTTTGGATGAACCCGTCCTCATACATCTTGATGTCCCGGACCGCAAATGATGTTTTGACTCCCGACCCGCGGATGGAGATGCTGAAGTCTCTTGGCCCGTTGGCCTGCCTGAGCACGACACCCGGCAGCGATTCCATCGATTCTTTGAGCGTCCTGGTCGGCTGGGATTCGGTTTCCGACTGCTCGGTGGCCGAGAGCGTGATACCTTCCGGCCGCCGCTGCACCCGGTTGCTCACGATGCTCACATCGGCCAGCTCATATTGTGGGATCGGCTCCGCCAGGGTCGGCTCGAGCGATTCCTGCACCACCGCCGGTGGAGGCGACACGGCCGACGCACCCGCTTCCGGTTGCTGTTGCAGTTCCTCCAGCTCATGGAGGATTTTTTGCAACTGATCCCGCAGATCGCGCTCCCGCGCGCTTTTTTCCACCACTGCCGGAGCCGGAGCGTTCTCTTGCGCGAACGAATGAGAGTCAGCGAAGGACAGCGCCATCACGACGCTCCAGAGAAGAATCGATTGAATTTTTGATGAATGAAGACTGGCCCACATACACTTCCTCCTGGCACAACGGTGCACATGACAGCAGGGACAGACCCCTCTCGCCCCTGTCCATCAGGCGAGAAGAGCAGCTAGCACAACTAGCGATATGAAAAGGAATTACGACTGAACGGGAGGCGCACGAGAGGCGGCGCGGAATCCCGCGCCGCCTGCGATGACGGTGTGGTCGCTCTCGACGAAGAACGCGACCACAAGAACCGGGTGAAGCACGAAGGCAGAAGGCCCGACATCCGACGTGGGATTCGCCTGACAGGCCCAGGCGCAGAAGGTGGAGTGGGAAACCGTCCCTCCATGGTGATGACCCGGTGCTTGCGGTTCTAGATGCTCGACCGCACAGGCCCCCGAGAAGACGGCCAGGACCAGATAGACCCCCGCGAGGATGGCCGCGAGGCTGACGAACGGTTTCTTCACGCGGCTCATTCCATCATGCCCTGCAACAGATGAATCGCTTTGGGGGCATCCCACTCGCGCGGCCCGACGGCGCGTCCAACCAACCGTCCTTGCCGATCGATGAGCACCGTGGTCGGCAAGGCGCGCACCAAATAGGCCTGGGACACGTCCTGATCTTCATCGAACAACACGGGAAGCTGCACATGCAGGTTCGCCAGGAAATGCTTGATGCCGTCCCGCTGCAAGTCGGTTGTGATCGTGAGCAGGGCGAAGCGCTGGGGGTCCAGCTTCTGCCGCAACCGTTCGAATGCCGGCATTTCTTCCTTGCAGGGCCCGCACCAGGTGGCCCAGAAATTCACCAGGACGACTTTCCCCTTCAGGTCCGCAAGTTGAACCGACTTGCCATCCAGAGATTTCAAGTCGAACGGCGCCGCAGCCGTCTCCGGCAGGACCCGCGCGATTTTCAAGGCCGCCAGGGGATCGTCTGCGAACACAGGGCTCGCGGCCAGCCCTAGGGCGACAGACAGCACGACGCCTCTCAGAAGCATGATCATCATCGTTCCTACACCAAGTCCGCTTAGCTCACCGTGTCGGTTCAGCCGCCACCTTCACGGACGGTACCCGCACAGTCTGCACCACGAGCTTATGGCCCGGCATGCCGTGCTCCATCCAAGCCAGGGCAAACAGCCCCTGCGCATTCACCGCTACCACGGGGGTCTGACTTTTTTTCTCGTTCACTTTTTGCGGCGTGGCAAACCTCTCCCCGCGATCGTTCGAGACACTCATCACCACATCCCGCTTGACCGGCGCCTGCTCCTCCCACACCACGACGATCCGTCCGGCCGGATCGACAGCAATCTGGGGATGGTCGGGAAACGTGTTTTTGGCGATGTTCAGTTTTCGCTTTTCCGAGAAGGTCTTGCCTCGATCGTCGGAATAGGCGGTGTAGACGGCGGGAATTTCATCCCTCCCTTCCGTGTACCAAACCACATACAACCGTCCTTGCCGATCCACTCCCATGGAGGCCGGCCGGTGTGGGCAGGCCGGGAACACCCATTGATCGTGCCCAACGATGACAGGCGCCTCGAACGTGTCGCCGTGATCGGTCGAACGAGCGACGACGGTTTCGCGGACGTTACCCTCGAAGATTTTTCGCCAGGCCACATAGACCATGCCGTCCGGGCCGCTGGTGACCGCCGTTCGGCAACAGACACAGGTGCCCTCGTCGACTTGGATGTTTTTCGTCACCGTCTGACCGCCATCCAGCGATCGAGCGACGTAGGTCCCCGGCTCTTTCCTCCCGTCACGTCCGTCGATCCACGACAGGTGCAGCCGGCCATCCGAGTCGCGATGCAGCGCATCAAAGGTATGTTGAATGACACCCGGATCATCATTCACCAGCACCGACGGCTGAAACGTCTGTCCACGATCGGTGGAGCGGCTCAAGCGCAACTCAGTCGCGAGCGGTTGCTGTGGGGTTGCCTTGGAATGCGTCAATCCCCAGGTGACAAAGACCTCGTCCCCTTGCACCACCAGGGCCGGAGCTTCCTGTCTCCAATAGGGCACGTCGTCGGGGCGATTGATGCGAACCGGCGATCCCATCGGCCCGCCAGGCGCGGTACTGCGGGCATACAGCACGGATCGCACGTCCTTGTCCTCTTCCATCCAAGCCAACGAGACAGAACCCTGCTCGTCGATCTGCACCGACGGACCCACCACGCTCTTCACCTTGTGTTCGGTCGTCCACTTGGCACCGAGATGAAACACCTCAGGAGACTCCGCGCGAACCGGCGGGCCCACCATTACACCTAGCAGGATGATCGCAGCCATGCATGAGGAGGAACTCTTTCGAGCCAGATGCCACAGAATCATGATGCCTCTCTTCGCCAATTGCGCGCCGCCTGTCATATTCACAGCTGTCATCCGTCGCTATGCCCCCGGGCTGATCATTTGAAACGACTTGGTCAAACCGAAGATAAAACTGGTGCCTTGTGCCAAACTGTTGTTGGAATCCCTCGCGAAGGGAATCTGCGCATAAAAGTAGAGCGAGGTCATGTTGGTCCAGCTCGATTCGACGAGTTGCCCCAGGTTGACCTGAAATCCTGGTGAGAAGGCATGGTACGTCGAGCCGGTGGTCGGCACTGCGCGGCTCCGGATTGTGGGATCGATGGGGACAGGCTCACCGGGAAAGTCCGGAGCATCGGCCGGAGTCGCTGAACGGAGGAGCGACGAGCTGAAATTATCGTGAACCAAGTAGCGATAGTTCACCTGACCGGTGAGAATCAACCAGGGAGTCGTCACAAGGTTGAGTCCGGCATTGAGCATATATTCGTCACCGAACTGATACCCGTTGTTGTTCCGGAAGGTATGCCGGTAGCTGGCCGACAGAAACTGATTGAGCCGATGAGGAATCAACTCGTACGTCTGATAGATTGTCGGGTTCAATCCGACCTGTCCTCGACCGAGCTGCGCGGGGGATTCCATGAGGGCTCCCGCACTGTCAGGCGCCTTGGTGTTGCCGGTCGGCAGATACACTCCGAACCCTAAGACCACCATGCTTCGCAATGTCGGCAACACATTGTATTTGAGCCCGACGCGCATGTCCCCGATACCATTGGAGGAAAACTTCGTCGGAGCTCCTTCCCCGTTCAGCCCATCCTCACCGATTCCGTCGATGTGTTTATGTGTTCGCCACATATAGGGGAGTGTGACCTGCAATCCGATCCGCTCAGTGAGCCCATAGTTCAGATCAAGGGTCGCTTGCTGGGTGATGGTCCGAGTTTCCTGGTGATGGTCCAAGATCATCTGTCGGCTGGCCTGGTCAACCCCAGGGATGATGCCCGACGTCCCGCCGAGCACCCGCATCGGCGTGTAATTGTAGAGCCCGTTGACGGTGAGCACCCCGGCCTGGGGAACCTGCTGTTGCGAACCAATGACGACAAAACAGGACACGGCGCCGCACGACGCCTCGGCCTTAGAGACGATGGTCGCCGCACTGGCGACAGCGATGACCATCATCATTCCTAAAAACCGGTACCGACAATCCATATGCCTCACATTCCTTTCGGGCCACCACAATCGTCACTGTTGATTGGGATGAGGCCACGGCATTTGATCACTGAATGGGAGAAGCCAGACCCCCGGCGCAGGCCTCCTTCCCGGAACAGTACCGGTGCCGGATGACGTCGCTGGAGTCAGGTTGAACTAGAGCAGGAAATCCGCTGGAGGTCCGCGAGAAGGAACGGTTCGGGTCGCAATAGGGGGAATGGTTCGAGGAGTCACCTGTTCGAGGCGGGCAACCGGCGATCGTTCAAGAAGAGAGGTTGTGGGAGCGCCATCAAGCACCTGTCCAGCCGCGCACATCCAAGTGCACAGGGCGGTGCCATGGACATCCGCCCCATGATGAGCATGCTGCGAGGCGTGCTCCATCACGCGCGGGTACACCAGGCCCTGAAGCCCCAGCAGACAGAGAGCCAATACCACACTGGTCGCGATACGTTGCATCCCGGGCATCTTGTTTTAGCGCAATGCCGTCGTGTTCATCGGTTTGGCGGATTGAATCCGATTGACGATGTCGTGAATCTTGCTTTCCGTCAGCAGTCCGCCCTTGATGTATTCCTGCACCACTCCGGCTTGATCGATAAACACGCTCACCGGTAAGCCGAAGACGCCGTACTGATTGGCAACCTTGTTCTCGCGATCAAGCAGAACAGGAAACGTATGTTTGTGACTTTGAATGTGCTCACGGACTCTCGCTTCATCTTCCAACTCGTTGACGGCCAGCACCACGAACCCTTTCTCGCGGAGTTGGTCATACGCGGTTTGCATCGCGGGCATTTCCGTGGTGCAAGGTTTGCACCAGGTGGCCCAGAAGTTGAGGAGGACGATCTTCCCCCGATATTCATCGAGCGTATGAGACTTGCCGTCGAGATCAGTCAACGAGAACTCACTGGCGGGCATCCCCGCAGCGGGAGGACGCGAGCCCATGGCCCACACGGTGCCGACGAGACCGACCCCCAGCACGAGGGCAAGCACGAGGCTCTTCCGAAGCCCCTTCAACACTCGCATCACATGCAGGGTCGCTGTTGACGGACAGTTCATGATGTCACCTCTGCTCCTCTGCAGGCCTCACTGAATTTACCGACTGGCTGCCTTCAGATGGCTGCTTCAACTGAGTCAGTGACAGCTTGCAGCCTTTTTCACCATCCTGCTATCGGTTTAGGCTATAGCTGACCGGAAGATGCAGCACGACCATCGGAGCCGTCAGCTCATGCTTCATATGGAGTGGGCAGGCTCGCCGCACCGCTTCTATCGCGGCTTGATCTAACGACTCATGCCCGGAACTCTTTACCACTTGGACATCTTTGAGCTGCCCGTCCTGGCGGATCGAGACCTTCAGCACGACCTTGCCTTCCCAGCCATTCAAGCGCGCGGTACTTGGGTAATGTCGCAACTCAATGATGCGGCGATGCAACGATTCCGCCAGCCATCCATAGTCGGCCTTCGTCGCAGGCCTGGGCATAACCGCGCGGGCCACGACCTGATGTTCTTGCAACGTGGCCGGATCCTGCTGTGCAGCCGCAACCGGGGCGGTCGGTTCGGCGGTTGGTTCCGCAGGGGCCGAGGGCGCCGGCACCGGCTCACTCACGGCGGCGACTGCTTCCACAGCTGGCGCAGGATCCACATTGGCCGGAACCGATTCGGCGGCCGGGGTAGCCGGCGCGCTCGCCGTCATGACCGGCTCTGATCGCGTTTCCACTACTGCGGGTTCGGTGACCATCTTCTGCGCCTGGTAGATCTGGGCCGTCACAGGGGCCGCTTCAACGGCCTGTTGCTCAACCGCCGGAGCCACCTCTCGCTTCACCTCAGCCGGCGTCGCCGCCTGAATCAGCGGTTCAGTCTTTTGAATTTCTTGTGGCTCGATCGGCTTCGCCTGCACCTGAACCGCTTCCCGTGTCGGCTGAATCTGCTCTTGAGGACGAACCGTTTCGACCACCGGCTGGACTTCACGCTGAACCACCTGCGGCACCACCCTCGTTTCCACCTGGCGCTGCACCGGCTGAGGCGGCGGCACGGCGCGCACCGGCTCGGGCCGGGGCTGCACTGGCGTCGGCGCTGGGGGCTGCACTTGCGGCACAGGGGCCGGCTCTTCCTGACGCGCCACTTCACGCGGAGCCTCGACCAGGGCCACATCCCATTTGAACGGCTCTTGCTGCACCAGCACAGCCATCTTCGGCATGAGAACGAACGCGGCCAGCGCGAGACAGGCATGTAGCACGAGGGACGCCCCCCACCCCTTCGCTGCCTGTTTCGATTGCCACGATTGCGCCATGAGCACATTGTCCATGGGATGCTCCCTTCCGAAACGAATCGCCCCTGTCCCTACTTAAAGACCACCTTGGAAATCGAACCGATCGGCACCTCGACTTGACCGAAATCCGACTCGCCCTTGAGGCTGCCGTTCACTGCAGGAACGAACTCCCCGTTTTTGCCGTTAACCAAGGTCACGGTCATGGCCGGCGCGGCCTTGTCGGCACCGGACTTGATCTCGATCTGCTTAATCTGGTCGAATTTGATGTTGACCGTGGCCGTGCCGCGTTTTGCCGGCAGGTGCCGGAGTTCATGGGGAACAAACGAGGTCTCGCTCATTTTTTCTTCCCAATAAAAAATGCCGTTCTTGAGTTCGGTTTCGACGCCCTGTGTGTCAGTCACCACGATGTGGAACGTCTTCTCAGCCTTTGTGTCCGCAGCTGAGCCAACCGGAGCCCACAGCAAGAGCACCAACCCCACCAGTCCATAGACACCGATCCGCCTCGCCCTCTGATCCGCCTGCATCTTCATGACTCCTCCACTCACTCCTAGCAGGATGTTGAAAAAGGCCGCCAGCTTTGTTCTCGCATCGCGCAGAGGCTCAACGTACGGCCCACGGGAACAGAGCCTGTCTCGGCAGGCTCGGGGTGGGTGGGTAAGAATGCTGTGGCTTCGCCTCCAAGACACTGCCGGCTCACCGTCTCGCCGGCGTCCACACACGTGGCGCTCATTATGCTTCGCGCCGTGGACCTCGCTGCGGCCTCGCTGGACGGCCTTTCTGAACATCCTGCTGGCGCTCTGCACGTCGCCCCCGACTCACACATGTTCCTGCCTTCATGGGCATCAAAATGGTTTTTCAACAGCTTACTAGAGAATAGGCATGGCCCCGGCGGCTCTACTGGTCCGCCACGCGCTGCAGCTGCCCCTGTTGCACGATAATCTTGTTGTGCGGAAATGCATGTTCAGTCCAGCCGATCGCTACCCTCCCGCTGTCATGGATGGCCACCGCCGGATGCTCTGCCTTGGAACCGCTGCTCAAGGTGAGCACCGGGCCGAATGTCTGCCCGCGATCCATTGAGACCCGCATGACGACTCGTTTGCGTACGCCGGTCACCTCTTCCCACACCGCCACGACTTGCCCGTCCGGGTGGACCGCCATCTGCAAATTGTCCGGAAGTGAAGTGGCGGCAGAATGGAGCGCTACCGCTGTTGAAAAGGTGGCTCCCTGATCGTCCGATGTCGCAATGAAGAGACGAGGCTGCTCGTCTTTGCCCTCTGTGTACCATCCGATATACAGCCGTCCCGGGCCATCGAAGGCGATGGAAGGCCCGCGATGCGGACAAGCATCGAACACCCACCCGTCCCGGCTCACCACCGTCGACGGCGAAAAGGACCGCCCCTGGTCGGTCGACCTGGCGATCACGATGTCCCGCACGTTCCCCTCGAAGGTTTTGCGCCAGGCCACCCACAACGCTCCATCCGGCGCCTGGGCCAGCATCGGACGACAGCAGGGACAGGCCATCCCGTCGATCACCACATTCTTGTCGACCGTGGCCCCGTTGTCCCGCGAGCAGGCAAACAATGCGCTGGCGCCACTCCGATCCTTATTCCGTCCGTCCAGCCAGGCCACGTAGATCTCGCCGCCCTTCCCCACGGACAGATCCTCAAACGTGTGCGAAATGGCCAATCCGTCGTCATTGACCTGCGTCGGCGCCTGGAAGATATGGCCATCGGTCGAACGCGTGAGCTTGAGATCCGAAGCGAAGAGCGCGCCGGGAGTTTTATTGGCGGCGGACCAGGTGACGAATTGAGCGCCATCAGATCCCATGGCAAATCCAGGAGATTGATGAACGGCTTCCGGTCCGCTACCGGCCTGATTCACCTGAACCATGGTCGCTGCCGATTGTCCTGCTGGGACTTGCGCCGTCTTGATCTCCCCTTGCAGCCCACTTTTTTCCACCCAGGCAGCGTGCAACAGCCCCTCGCGATTAAATCGAAGGGTGGGAGGGGACAACGCCGTCATCGCCTGCACGAGTGTGAGTGGCGCCTCTAGTATGACGGCGGCCTGGCGGTCATTGTCGGCACAGGCGAGGCTTGCGGAGCCACTCATCGCGAGCAGTACCACGACAACCCTCAAGGCAGTGCGGAAGTCACGGACCAAGAACATTGACGGTCCTCGTACATCGACGATCTGGAGAAGCAGTGTGCATGGGGCGCGAGAGACCACGCCGCATTGCTCTGTCACACCCTGCGGGATCAAGCCGCAGAGCAAGAGAGCACAACGTGAACTGGGATTAGGCGAAAGCGGGTGGAGCGCGAGGCTGACTCGGGGCGAGCAGTTGAATCAAAAAGGCGTGGTCAGAGTCAAAGGGAAGGAGGCTGACTATCTCGAATACTTGCGCCGAATGGACGGGGGTCGCGACATGCGCCCCGGCAGTTGCGCACATCCAGGCACAAATGCCGGACCCATGCATGCCGGCATTGTGATGCGCCGCATGTTGAAGTTCATGCGCAACCGCGCTGCCGGTCGTCACGGCCAACAAGACAATGACGGCGAAGGCAACGACCCAAACGATGCTTCTGAAGAACGGAACTCGCATAGGATAAAGACCAATGACAGGCTGGCATGCTAACAAAGTGAGCTGGGGACCGTCAACGCAACATTCGTCCTCACCTGCCCGCGGGATTTCCTGCGGGTTAACCCGGATTATTCATGAATGCCGTAGCGAGCCGTTCGAGACGGAAGTCAGCCGGGGCTTCTCGCACGTGAGGCCGACGAAGGCGTACTTGCAGTCCGTCGAGGAGGCCGAACGAGAAAAGCCCCGCCGGGCGAGAGGATCGGACGACGGAGCAGGTATTCATGAATAGTCCTGGTTAGGGCCCTCCCACGCCGATGATGCGCTCTACCCGCTCATCCCGCCCGCCGAGATCCCGATACCGCCGGTATTGTGCCAAGGCCCGGGCCATATCCTTGCGGTGAAGTTCGTAAAAGACCCCGAGGTTATAATGGGCCTCTGCCGAATTAGGCTTGAGGGCCACGGCCCGCTCATGTTCCTTCTCTGCTTCATCCAATCGATTCAAGTTGGTATAGACCATGCCCAAATTCAGATGAGCTTCCGCATATTCAGGACGATATCGAATCACCTCCAGAAACTCGCGCTCGGCCTCTACGAGAAGCCCCTGGCTTCGGAAGACAAAACCAAGGTTGTAATGGGCATCGACCAGGTCCGGCTTCACCGCAATGGCCTGATTGAAGGCAGCGGCCGCTGCGTGCAAATCATTCCCTCGCTCGGCAAGTCGCCCGAGCAGATACCAGGCATCGGCATGTCGGGGATTCGCCTGCGTGAGACGGGACAGTTGCTCACGGGCCATCTTGAGGTCGCCTTGACTGTCGAAGAGATTGGCCAGATGGTACAAGGCCTCAGCATGGTCGGGCCGGACACGCAACAAGGACTGGTACATTTTCACGGCGTTGGGGCGATCGTGCCGCTCTTCATAGATCCGTGCCAAATCCAGATGAGCCTCTTCGTTTCCCGGCGCGATGTCCAACACCTGTCGCAGCGCCGCTTCCGCATCATTCCCCCGTCCCTGCGCGAGATACACATCGGCAAGATCGTTGAGGATCTCTGCCGAAGGCGGACTCAATTTCAGCGATTGTTTGTAGGCCTGAATCGCCTCTTCCGGATTGCGCTTGCTCTGAAAATAGACCAACCCCAACACATGATAGGCATCGGCCAGGCGGGGATTCTGCGCGATCGCCTTCTTCAGCGCCTCGATCGCGCCATCGGCATTGCCCTCGCGAAAGAGCGTGACTCCCCGTTCATAGCTCCGCCGAGCCGATTCTGAGGATGGAGCCGGGGCCGCCGACGAGTCGAGAGTTGAGAAGACACAGACCAGGCAAAAGAGCGAAAGGCTGGTGAGAAGACTCCGCGAGGAACTGGCTGCACGCCGCATCGAAATCCGTAGTAGAGTTCGTGGGTGACCCTCGCCGAGACTGTCGGCGCAATGACGGCCCCCACTATAGACGGCAGGGCACCCGAAAGCAATGACAGGAACATCGCCTATCCCTTGACTGCGGAGGAGTTGAGACCGTGCCAGCTGTTTCGGTAGGATTCCCCTATGGATTCCTGTATACTCCGCCGCCGAGCCGATGCTCCCTTTCGAGCCTCGCTCGTGAGAATGAAGGTGCGCCTGCATGCTAACACAAGTACTGAACATCGTATTCGGAAGTAAAAACGACCGCGAGATCAAGGCGTTGCGCCCGATCGTCGAGCGGATCAATGGGCTCGAATCGAGCCTGACACCACTCTCCGATCAGGCCTTGGCCGATAAGACGCAAGAATTCAAGAAGCGTCTCGAGGCCGGAGAAACGTTGGATGACATTCTGCCCGACGCGTTCGCCGTCTGCCGTGAAATGTCCCGCCGCCGCTTGAAGATGCGGCACTTCGACGTGCAGTTGATCGGCGGCATGATTCTGAATAAGGGCCGGATCGCCGAAATGAAGACCGGTGAGGGCAAAACCCTAGTCGCCACCCTTCCGCTCTACCTGAACGCACTGGAAGGGAAGGGCGCCCACCTCGTCACCGTCAATGATTATCTGGCCAAACGCGACGCCCAATGGATGGCTCAGGTTTACCACGCGCTCGGCCTCTCGGTCGGCATCATCCAGCACGATGCCTCCTTTCTTTATGACCCGACGTATGAAGCAGCGGACAAGCGACTGCAGCACCTCAGACCCTGCAGCCGGCATGAAGCCTATCGCGCTGAAATTACCTACGGTACCAACAATGAGTACGGTTTCGATTACCTCCGCGACAACTTGATCGTCAGCGACCTGAGCCAGTGCGTCCAGCGGCCCCTGCACTTCGCCATCGTAGACGAAGTCGACAGCATCTTGATCGACGAAGCGCGGACGCCTTTGATCATCTCCGGTCCGACCGATCAAACCACTGATTTGTACTACCGCATCAACTCCATTATTCCGCAGCTCAAACCGGAACAGGATTACACGATCGAGGAAAAAACCAAAACCGCCTCGCTCACGGAAGACGGCAACATCCGCGTCGAAAAGCTGCTGGGGGTCGACAATCTCTACGACCTGCAGCACATGGATCTCGTGCACCACGTCGTGAAGGCGTTACAGGCCTATGCCCTCTACAAGCGCGATGTGGATTATGTGGTGAAAGACGGCGAAGTCCTCATTGTCGATGAGTTTACCGGCCGGTTGATGCCGGGCCGCCGCTGGAGCGACGGATTGCACCAGGCCGTGGAAGCCAAAGAAGGCGTGAAAATCGCCAACGAGAATCAGACCCTGGCCTCCGTGACCTTCCAGAACTATTTCCGCATGTACAAGAAGCTCGCGGGCATGACCGGCACGGCCGACACGGAAGCGGGAGAGTTCGCCAAGATCTACAATCTGGACGTCAACGTCGTCCCGACCAATCGGTCCATGATCCGCAAGGACTATGCGGACGTCGTCTTCCGCACGGAAAAAGAAAAGTTCACGGCCATCGTCGAAGAAATCAAGGACTGCCATGAACGCGGCCAGCCGGTTCTGGTCGGCACGATTTCCATCGAGAAGTCCGAGCGGTTGGCGGGGTACTTGAGCCGCAACGGCATCAAGCACAACGTGCTGAATGCTAAGTTTCACGAGAAAGAAGCGGAAATTATCGCGCAAGCTGGGCGCAAAAGCGCGGTGACCATCGCCACCAACATGGCGGGCCGCGGAACGGACATTCTCTTAGGCGGCAACCCCGACTTCCTGTTCAAACGAATTCTGTACCAGGACGAAAGCCTGCCGGACACGCGCAAACTGGAGATCTTCGAAGAGATCAAGGCCGATTGCGAAAAGGACAAACAAGAAGTGATCGCGGCGGGAGGGCTGCATATTCTCGGGACCGAGCGGCATGAAAGTCGCCGCATCGACAACCAACTCCGTGGCCGCGCCGGCCGTCAAGGCGATCCTGGGTCCTCACGATTCTACTTGTCGCTTGAAGACGATCTGATGCGCATTTTCGCCTCCGAACGCGTGTCCCAGTTGATGCTCAAGCTGGGCATGGAAGAAGGCGTGCCGATCGAACATGGCATGGTCACACGCGCCATCGCCAACGCGCAGAAAAAAGTCGAGGCGCACAACTTCGAAATCCGCAAACAGCTGCTCGAATATGACGACGTGATGAACAAGCAGCGCGAAGTGATTTATCAGCACCGCCACGCCGTGCTGGCAGGTGAGCACATCCAGCAAGACATCCACGAGATGATAAAGGATGTGGTCCAGGCCTTCGTCGACACGTACTGCTCAGCCGAGCAGTACCAGGAAGAGTGGGACTACAGCGGCCTCGGGGAAGCCCTGGAGGGGCAATTCGCCTTGGATATCACGCAGGGTCACGGCAGCGTGGCCGAACACTTCAAGGACGTCGGTCGAGATGCCCTCATCGAAGAGGTCCACACCAAGGTTCGTCACGCTTACGAGCACAAGGAGCAGGAGCTCGGCTCCGAGCTGATGCGGTATCTGGAGAAAATGCTGCTCCTGCAAGTGATCGACCACCATTGGAAAGATCACCTGCTGGGCATGGACCACCTGCGCGACGGGATCGGCTTGCGCGGCTATGGGCAAAAAGACCCGCTGATCGAGTACAAGCGAGAAGGTTTCGACATGTTCTCCGCCATGATGGACCGCATCAAGTCGGATGTGCTGGAACGACTGTTCCGCGTACAGGCCGTCAGGGGCGAACAGCCACCGCCGGTCCCCACGCCGGCTCCGCCGCCTCGCATGGTGCTCAACCGCAGCGACGAACCGGCCCCGCAAAGCGCCCATCGCCAGGCCGACAAGGTGGGTCGCAACGACCCCTGCCCTTGCGGGAGCGGGAAGAAATACAAGAAGTGCCACGGAGCGTGAGGGGATGGGACTGAGTGGCCCCTGTCGCTCGCCGCTGAAGTACGACCGTACGAAGCCTCGCTCGTCTCAGCTGCGCAACTCGTTCCGCTGTGAGCATGGCTCCAGCGGAACTTCGAACAGTGCTCGCTGTCTGCGTG
>JAHFEW010000039.1 GCA_023248215.1 Nitrospira sp. | reverse complement strand
CTAGCCAGTCTTATAGCCACCGTGTCCAGCAAGTGAATGCCACGGATCACATAGCTCAGGCCTCTCTGCTTTCCAAACGCCAACGCGCTGTCCGGGCAATATGGTCAAGGACTAAGGGACCGATAACACGCTGGCGAGGAGAGCGGCGTGAACTAACTGAGTCCCGACAGGCTGCTCAAAAAGGCCATCCAACGAGGCCGCAGGAAGCGCGGCGACTGAGGCATACGTTTCGGTACGTCGCAGGGAGCGCGGGACCGGCCATTTTCCTTCACCTTCGCTTCTCACTTACAGTCATACACTGAGACGGAATTCTTCTGAGTCCGGTCTTCCGATCGCATCGTTGTCTGGCACCCACCCAGGTCCAGCACCATATCCTCTCACGATTCCAGATGCTATCGCCCGGCTGGAGATAGTCACATGTCTTCGAGCAGGCCTGGGAGATCCCGTGCCCCGTGCAGGATCCTATGCACCAAGACCGTCCGTCCTTTCACTTTGTAAAACACGAGATAGTTTTCAATCACGAGCACCCGATACCCCATCCCCACGAGGCCTTCATCGTTAGGAACCTTTCCAAGATAGGGATGTTGCCCGAGCCGATACAGATCCGTCTCGATCCGATCAGCTAGAGTGAGTGCCGCCTGGAGACTGTCGGCGGCAATGAAGTCCAGAATCTCCTGGAGATCCTGCTCTGCAATCGAGAGAAGGCGGACTGTATATCTATTGGGCCTCACGGATCCGTTTCCGCAAGGTTTTCAGAACCTGCCCAAGTGGACGGCCACGGTCCCCGGCCGCGACCTGCGTTTCAGCCATCGCCAGTTTTCCATAGAGTTCGAGCTTGCGCTGGAGTTCACCATACTGAGCAAGCGACATAAGCACCATGTCGCCCTCGCCGTTCTTTGTGATGAACACCGGTTCCCGGCCCCCATGAACCAATTCAGAGAGTTCATTCGTCTTATTCCGGAGGTCCGAAATCGGCTTAATGATTGGCATGCCGCCCATCCTTTCGTTTATCATAATTCTGATACAATTCTGATACGATCGATGTTACTACGAACGCCCGGTTGAGCACAAATAGAACGGGGCTGGACGGAAGTGAAGAGAAGAATGGAGTCAGGCCCTTCGATCCATCACAGCCTCGGCTGGAATGGATGCGTGGCGAGGTAGGAGCCCCAGCGCCAATGCCGTTCACGTTGCGCAATTCTCACCAAGCTGCGACGGCATTGCGCCGCTTCGGCGCAGCGTCAGAGGAGCAGCCGGCCGCGATAGAGCCTGGAGCGATTTCAAATGAGGAAGGAGGAACACATCAAACCATTACCGAGAAGAAAGGCGGAAACTGACTGAGTTTTGACAGGCGGCTCAAAAAGGCCATCCAACAAGGCCGCAGGAAATGCGGCGACTGAGGCGTACGCTGCAGTACGTCGCAGGGAGACGCGCGACCGAGAACGAAGTTGGGGGCCTTTTTCAGCAGCCTGTCAGACGTTGAAGCGGAAGTAGACGACATCCGCTTCTTTAATCACATACTCTTTGCCTTCGAGGCGGAACAGACCCTTCTCCTTCACTTTCGCCTCGCTTCCACAGGCGAGCAGATCGTTGTAGTGATAGACTTCGGCGCGAATGAAGCCACGCTCCATGTCGGTGTGGATTTTGCCGGCGGCCTGCGGTGCTTTCATGCCTTCGGGAATCGGCCAGGCACGGGATTCGACTTCGCCTGCCGTGAAGAAGGTGACGATCTTGAGGAGTTGGTAGGCCTCGCGGGTGAGCCGGACGAGCCCGGATTCGGTGAGCCCCATCTCTTTCAAAAAATCCGCCCGGTCCGCATCCGACAACGTCGAGAGTTCGGCTTCCAATTGTCCGCAAATCGTGACCACCCGCGCGCGGCGCTTGTCGGCGAACTCGCGGACCTTCGCGACCATGGCCTCATCCGCCGCGGCATTCTCCGACACATTCGCCACGAAGAGCACCGGCTTGGCGGCCAGCAGCTGGAACTCCGTCAGCATGACCCGCTCTTCGGCGGTGTAGTCGAGATTGCCCAACCATTCCCCCTGGTCGAGCAACCCCATGAGCTTCTGCACGAAGGTGAGTTCGGCGGCCGCTTTCTTATCGCCGGCCCGCACTTTTTTCTCGGTCTTTTGCTTGCGACGATCGAGCGTGTCGAGGTCGGCCAACATCAGCTCGGTTTCGATCGTCCCGATATCGCGGAGGGGGTCCACGCCGCCGCTCACATGCACCACGTCCGTGCCCTGAAAACAGCGCACGACATGCAACAGCGCATCGACTTCGCGGATGTGCCCCAGGAACTGGTTGCCCAGCCCTTCGCCTTTGCTCGCGCCTTCGACGAGACCGGCGATGTCGCGGACTTCCAACGTGCTGTAGGTGGTTTTCTTGGATTTGAACAGGTCGGTCAGCATGGTAAGCCTGGGGTCCGGCACCAAGGCAATGCCGGTATTGGGATCCACCGTGGCGAAGGGATAATTCGCCGCCAGCGCCCCGCCGCCGGTCAAGGCGTTATAGACCGTCGTCTTCCCGACGTTCGGCAGCCCGATCATGCCGCAACAGAGACCCATAGCTTCAACCCAATGAGGAATTAGAAATGAGGAATGAGGAATGATCGTTCAGAGCGTGTGGCTTCAACATTCCAAATTCCTCATTCCACATTCATCATTCCTCATTCGCATCCTCGCGTTCCCGCACATTGAACTGATTCATCGCCGTGGCGAGATCGCGGTTCAGAAGCAGTTCGAGCGCATCGACGGCTCGTTCGAGGCAAGGCTCATGGACCGCCATCTCGTCTGGTGAGACGCTCTCCAACACATAGTCTGCGGAGTCTTGTCTCGGCGCCGGGCGACCGATACCGATTTTTAACCGCACGAACTGCGGCGTTCCCAAGGCCTCGATCACAGATTTGATGCCGTTGTGGCCTCCGCTCCCGCCGTTTTGCCGGATCCGTAGACGCCCTGGTTCCATATCCAAGTCGTCGTGCACGACCACCAGGTCATCGGGAGTCAGGCCGAGATCGCGTAGGAGACCCTTGAGGGGGGGGCCAGTGATGTTCATCCAGTCGAGGGTACTGGCGAGTTCAACCAGCTTGGAACCGGCGCGACCCGAGCCTCGCTGGGCCGCGCCCTTCCTGGTGAGACGAATCGACCAACGCGCCGCTGCCCGTTCAATCACCCAGCAGCCGATATTATGCCTCGTGTTGGCATAATCGGCTCCTGGATTGCCCAATCCAACGAGAAGGCGCAACGCGACTACTTCTTCTTTTCCGGTTCCTTCTTATCACCCTTGGCTGCAGGAGCTCCAGCTTTGGGTGCCGCAGCGCTAGCCTTGGCATCGCCTGCCTTGCCCGCGGCATCCGCGCCGGCGGCCCCTTCGGCCACCGCTTTGCCCTTTACTGCCACCTCCGGTTCCTTGGCCCCTTCGGCACCAGGCGCTCCGGTGGTGAGCAACGCTTCGAGCTTGGCATCGGTCATCGGTGCGGCCACACTCACGACCATGTGGTCGGGATCGTCCAGAAACCGCAAGCCATCCGTCTTCTGAATATCCTTCAGGTGGATGCCCTCATTGATCTGCAACTGCGACGCATCGACTGCAATGAAGTCCGGCAACACCGACGGAAGACATTCGATATGCAACTCGCGTAGCGCCTGATGCAGGACGCCTCCTTCTTTCAGCCCAAGCGGCTGGCCGCCGGTCAGATGCACGGGGACTTTAACCCGAATCGGCTTATCCATCGCCACTTCAAAGAAGTCCGCATGCAGAACATTCCCTGCAATCGGGTCAACCTGGTAGTCACGCAGCAGCGCCGTGCGCTTCGCCTTGGCCTTCGTCCCGTTGATGGTGATGGAAATGAGCGCGGTGGACCCGGCCTGGGCACGCAGAATTTTCACAAGCTCATCGGGCTTGACTGAGAGCAGGAGACATTCCCCCTGTCCATACAATACAGCCGGAACCCGACCTGCACGACGAAGTTGACGCGCGGGGCCCTTGCCTCCACCCTCTCTGCTCTCAACGATCAAATCGAATTTCATGATACTCCTCCTCGACCAGTCGCTCGACGCGGACGGCCTACCCGAATAACGAACTCACTGATTCATCTTCATGGATGCGCCTGATGGCCTCCCCTAACAGAGGGGCCACCGACAACACCTTCAATTTTTGACACTTCTGTTCTTTCCCGCGCAACGGAATCGAATCGGTCACGAGCACTTCCGTCAGACAGGACTGCTGTAGCCGCTCCAACGCGGGGCCCGACAAGACCCCGTGCGTGCAACCGGCCCACACCTCCCGCGCGCCTTTGTCGATGCAGGCCTGGGCTCCCTGCACAATGGTGCCGGCCGTATCGATCATGTCATCGAGCAGCAAGGCGCTTTTTCCCTGCACGTCGCCGATGATGTTCATCACCTGCGCCTGGTTCGGCCCCTCGCGGCGCTTGTCGATGATCGCCAGGTTCACCTGCAACCGTTTCGCGAATGCACGGGCTCTCTCCACCCCGCCCGCATCCGGCGACACCACGACCAGATCTGCAATCTTCCGTTTCGTGATGTAGTCCATGAGAACCGGCAGGGCATAGAGGTTATCCACTGGAATATTGAAAAAGCCCTGAATCTGGCTCGCATGGAGATCCATCGTGAGCACCCGGTCCGCTCCGGCCGTCGAGATGAGGTCGGCCACGAGCTTCGCCGAAATCGGCACGCGCGGCTGATCCTTGCGGTCCTGCCGGGCATAGCCATAATAGGGAATCACCGCCGTAATGCGGTTGGCCGACGAACGTTTCAACGCATCGATCATGATGAGCATTTCCATGATCGAGTCGTTGACCGGGGAACAACAAGACTGGACGACAAACACATCGGCCCCGCGCACGTTTTCTTCGACACGCATCCGGATTTCGCCGTCGCTGAACGAGGACACGGTCGCGGCGCCGATAGGCAGATCGAGATAGGTACAGATAGCGCCCGCAAGCGCAGGGTTGGCGCTGCCCGAAAAGAGCTTCAGTTCCCTGTTCATTCCACCCCTTCAATACGGTACGTGGCGATGCCGATGCTGTTACGGTTCTTGTCGAATTCGTGTAAAACGGTGGGCACGGACAGGACCTGTTTACAATCCCGCTGAGCCTCGTGCACTGTCAGGACAAGAGGACGCCTACCGAAGCACAGCACAATAGCGAAAACTCTTGGAAGTTGTCAACCAATTCGAGGCAGCCTTGAGTCGGACGAGCCGAGATTGGAACGTGCAGGACAATCGATCAGACGTTGGCCCCACCGCTACGCTCCTCAGCGCTCAGTCCACACTCGTCACCGGTGCGCCGGCGGTCGGCACGGCATAGGCCTTCATGGTCGGATCGCGGGCAAACACCGCTGCGGCACGCTCCGCCCCGGCCTGATCCGGAAAGACCCCGAACATCGTGGCGCCGCTTCCGGATAACAGGGCGACTTCAGCTCCCCGGCTCAGCAGTTGGTGTTTGATCTGTGCCAGCACCGGATGTTGCGCAAACACCGGAGCTTCAAAATCATTCTCCGCCAATGTGATGACGTCCGACCAGTCCAGCACCGAGCGGCCGCCCAATTGCTGCAAGGCTGGTGACAGGGGACGGACTGCGGTCCTGGTCCCAGCAAGCTGCTGGTAGGCCCACTTGGTCTCGACGGGAAACCCTGGATTCACAAGCGCAATCCACCGGGTCCCGATCACTTGCACTGGCCGCACCTGTTCGCCTCGTCCCGTGACACAGGCGGCAGGCGCCAGGAAAAAGAAGGGTACATCGCTCCCCAATTGTTGTCCCACCCCGGCCATCTGCTCGACCGACCAACCCAACCCCAACAGCCGACTCAGGCCGAGGATGGTGGCTGCGGCATCGCTGCTTCCTCCGCCCAACCCGGCTCCGAGGGGGATGCGCTTGGTGAGGGTGATCGACAGATCCACCGTTCGATCGACCTGGTCCAGGACCAGCTGCGCGGCTCGATAGACCAGATTACTCTGATCCGCTGCCAGTACGGCATGGTCACAGCGCAAGGCGATCCGACGAGTGCCGCCGGGCTGGATGGTGAGGGTGAGCTCGTCTTCGAGTCCGACCGTGTGCATCAACGACCAGATGGCGTGAAAGCCGTCAGGACGCCGCTCAAGTACCCGCAGGATGAGATTGACTTTGGCAGGAGTCAGGACACGCAGGCTGGTAGAGTTCACTCGCAGATCACTGGGGCGGCGCTAATCCCGGCCTCCTTTGATTTCGTATTTTTCGAGACGGTACCGGAACGATCGAGTATTCAGCCGCAACAATCGCGCAGCCCGTTTCTTGACCCACTGACTCCGTTCGAGGGCTTTCAGGAGCAACCCCTTCTCGATCGTGTTGATGAGCCCTTCCAGATCCAGGCCATCCTCCGGCAACTCGGTCGGCAGGGCCTGCTGGTTGTTCACCGGCTTGTGGAGCCATCCGCGAATATCCGCATCCGTCACCGACGATCCCGTGGTGAAAGCCACGACGCGTTCGACCACGTTCTCCAATTCACGAACGTTGCCTCGCCACTCATGCGCCAATAGCACGCGCATGGCCTCCTGGCTCATCGTCGGAACTGGTTTACCACTTTCCTTGGAAAATTTCTCCAGGAAATGTTGGCTCAGCAACGGAATATCACCGGTCCGCATGCGCAACGGCGGGAGCTTGATCGGGATCACATCCAGCCGGTAATAGAGGTCTTCTCGGAAGGCGCCTTCGGCCACCGCCTTCTCCAGGTCCCGATTGGTTGCCGCGACGATGCGGACATCGACCTTCACGTCCTGGGTGCCGCCCACCCGCCGGAACTCTCGTTCTTGGATGACACGCAGTAGTTTCACTTGAATGGCCGGCGTCGTATCGCCGATCTCGTCGAGAAAGATGGTGCCGCCGTTGGCCACTTCGAACAGACCGGCCTTGTTGGCGATCGCGCCCGTAAACGAGCCCTTCATGTGGCCGAACAACTCACTTTCCAGCAAGGTTTCCGGCACCGCACTGCAGTTGACCGTCACAAACGACATCGGCGCACGCGCACTGTTGTAGTGGATGGCCCGCGCCACCAGTTCCTTGCCGGTGCCGCTTTCGCCGCCGATCAGCACATTACTCTTGGAATCGGCCACCTTCTTGATGACGTCATAGACCTTCTGCATCGCCTCGCTCTGGCCGATGATTTGGGAAAACGACGACTGACTGGCCAACTCCCGCTTGAGGAGCATATTCTCCGTGGAGAGCCGCCGCCGTTCGATCGCGTTGCGGATGATCAACTGCACTTCATCGACCTGAAACGGTTTGGTGAGGTAGTCGTAGGCCCCGTGCTTCATCGCCTCGACCGCCGACTCGGCCGACGCGAACGCCGTGATCATCAGCACGACGGTTTCCGGCGAAGCGGCCTTCACGGCTTTCAATACCTCAAGGCCGCCCACTTTGGGCATCTTGAGGTCCGTGATGACGAGATCAAAAATTTCCTTCTGAATATGCCCGATCGCCTCCTCACCATCCGAGGCCAGCGTGACGGCATATCCAGCTCGCTTCAACATGATGCTCAAGACATCACGCAAGCTCTGTTCGTCATCAACGACTAAAATCTTTTCCACGGTTCCCTTCCTTCATGCCACAAGCGCACGCCGGTCTCTGGGGCCTGCGGGAGACACACGACAAACCGTGCTCCATTCCCGACATCGCTCTCGACTTTGATCCACCCGCCGTGCAAATCCACGATGCGATGGACCTGAGCCAGCCCCAACCCGGAGCCTTCTTTTTTCGTGGTAAAAAACGGAAGAAAGATTTTGTCGAAATTCGGCTTGGGAATCCCTTCCCCGTTATCCTGAAACGCAATTTCGATCACGCTGGTGCGGCGACCACCGACTTCGACCCGCCGCAATCCCGTCGCAATCGTCAGAGTGCCTCCGCCGGACATCGCATCGAAGGCGTTCACGGCTAGATTCCAGAACACCTGTTTCAACTGGTCTTGATCGACCTGCGCCGTCAACACCCCGGACGCCGCCTTGGGAATGATGGTAATTCCTTTTCGAGATCGCGCTTCATGTTGGATCAGATCCAACGTATCGGCAAGAACTTTGTTCAAATCGTGCTCCGATAAATTCAATGCGGGCGGACGCGCGTACTGCAGAAACTCGGTGATGATATTGTCGAGCCGTTTCGCTTCCCGGATCGCAATATCCATGAGCCGCTGGCTGGTTTCGTCCGACCCGACATCCTGCCGCAACATTTGCATGGCCCCGGCCAGGGCGCCGAGCGGATTGCGGATTTCATGCGCCATCCCGGCCGACATCTCGCCCAGGTTGGCAAGCCATTCCCGCCGGCGCATCTCCTCTTCCAAATATCGAATTTGCGTCAGATCCTTGAACACGCCGACCAATCCGCGCTGCGTGCCTTGCTCATGCAAGGGAGACACGGTCATTCCCAGCACGAGTCGGCTGCCGTCCGCGCGCTGACATTCCACTTCAAACCGGACGGGAGCCAGCGACGTCACTTCGGTTTCCTCCGACGGTTCGCTGGGATGCCAATTGAACACCTCCCGCCAGGAGCGTCCCTGGACTTCCGGAAACGCATATCCCGTCACTTCGTGCGCCGCCGGATTGAACGAGGTGATGCGGCCCGCTTCGTCGGTTGTAAACACCCCGCTACTGATGCTCCGCACGATATTCTCATGGAAGACCTGCAGGCGCGTGAGACCCTGTTCCTTCTCCCGCAACGACTGGTCGGCACGGCGAAGCTGGTCGGCGAGCACGCCGCTCAAGAACCCGACGACCAGAAACGCAAGACCATACACTCCAAATGTTTGCCACGTTTCGGCCCCGGCGAGTTTACTGGGGGCCAGCCAAGCGGAGGAGGGCAAAAGGCCGACATACTGAACAACCGTTATCAACCCAAACAACAGCGTGCAGCCGGCTCCAGTCACCAGCCCGACACGCCGGCGAGGAACGAGACTGGCGACCGTGACAGTAATCACATACAGCACCGCGAACGGACTCTCGATGCCGCCGGTCCTCGCCACGAGGATGGTTTCCAAGACAAAATCCATCCCCACCTGTACCCACGTGAAGACCGTCAATGCGCCGGAAGCCGTCAAATAGCGCAGCATTAGGGCGTACACGATGGTGATGAGGTAGGTGAAGATGATCAGGGCGGAGAAGGTCACTGCGAGTTCGCCGCGCGTCGCTTGAAAGGCCAATGACAGCCCCAGCATGAGCGTCACCACGACGACGCGGAGGCCCATCAACCAATGGAGTCTGGTTTTCAGCTCAGGCATCGATCGCTCGACCGCCGGCGCGCGCTGCGCTGCCTCGGCGCCCGCAGGCAGCGCTCGAGTGAGGAGCGACGGCTCGTCTCCGTCTGTTCGGATTGGATCGGCCGAGGACAGCATGGGGGGCGCAGTGCCCTGTGGATGTGCGGCGCGGTGCCCTCTCGAACGATCAGGCCCTCACGCCAGAGGACAGACTCGACTGTGCAGCGTCGTTATTGGATGGCCTGCGCCATCGTGAAGATCGGAAGATACATCGCGATGACGATAAACCCGATGATGGTACCCAACACCACCATCATGATCGGTTCGAGAAGCGAGGTCAGCGTGTCCACCGCCTGGTCGACCTCATCTTCATAAAAGTCGGCGATCTTGCCCAGCATCGCATCAAGCGCGCCGGTAGACTCCCCGACGGCGATCATGTGGGTGACCATTTTGGGAAACACATTGCACTTAGCCAGCGGTTCGGAGATCGTTTTCCCGCCGCTGATGCTCACCCGTGCGTTCATGAGCGCTTCCTCGATCACCTTATTGCCGGAGGTCTTGGCACAAATACTCAGTCCTTCGAGCAACGGCACACCACTGGTGATCAAGGTGCCCAACGTACGCGTGAACTTGGCGACGGACGCTTTTCTAATCAGGTCTCCGACAATTGGGAGTTTGAGCAGCAGGCGGTCGATGACCACGCGACCGTTGACCGTTCCATAGTACCGCTTGATCCCGATAATCATGCCTACAAGGGCGCCGCCCATGAAATACCAGTAGCTCTGGAAAAAGTTGCTGATGTCGATCACCAGCTGGGTCGGACCCGGCAACCCGATTTTTCCACCCGACATCTCGAGAAACATTTGGGCGAAAACCGGAATCACCCACACCATGAGCACGCTGATGACGATGATCGCGACACCGACAATGGCCGAGGGGTAGACCATAGCCGACTTGATCTGCCCCTTCAGCTTCATCGCTTTTTCAATGTGCTTGGCTAAACGGGTGAGAATCGTATCCAGCAGGCCGCCGACTTCACCGGCGTGGATCATGTTGATATAGAGCTCGTCGAACACTTTCGGGTGTTTCTTCAACGCATCGGAGAACGTGGACCCTGCCTCCACGCTGTTCTTCACGTCTCCGACCGTTTCTTGCAGGACTTTGTTTTCCGATTGAGTGGACAGGATGTCGAGGCACTGAATCAACGGCAACCCGGCGTTGATCATCGTCCCGAATTGACGGGTGAACACCACCAGGTCCTTGTCGGTGAGTCCGCTCCCAAGACTAAATTTGAATTTCCCGCCCTTGCCTGATTTTTCTTCCAGACTGGTCACGACGACCTGCTGCTTGCGAAGCTGGTCCACCGCCTCATCTCTCGTCTTGGCGCTGAGTTCGCCCTTTTTCACAGCACCCTGACGGTTTCGTCCGACGTAGGCGAATGTGCTCATAAGTCTGTTTCCACTCCTTTGACCGCCAGGCAGGACACGCGCGTATGCAGCGGGAAACTATGATCGAAGTCTATAAGACGACCTAAAAACTGTCAAACGATTGCAGGAAAGCAAGACAGATTCGGAAGTCGGAATGAGCGGCTCAGAGAAACGATGGCTTGTTACGCCTGACTGGAAGTGACGTGGCAATAACCCCGAGAGAGATAGTGCAGGCCGGACAGCAGCGTGACGCCACCCATCACATACAGGAGCGGATCAAGCGTGGCGAGCTCCAGCCGCCGCGATGCGAAAAAGACGACGGCTACCAGCGTCGTCAGTTGGACTAACGTAGTCCCCTTCCCCAACACGGTCGGCGAAATATCGACCTGCGTATTGGTGAAATGGGCGACGGCCGCTCCCAACATCAACATCAGGTCGCGACTGGCCACTAGAATGGTGATCCAGAGCGGGACCAGATGCATCACGGACAGTGTAATGAACCCCGTCGTGAGCATGAGCTTGTCCGCGAGGGGATCCAGCACCTCCCCGAGTTTGGTCCGTTGGTTGGCGACGCGGGCGATGGTGCCGTCGAGCGCATCCGTCAGCCCGGCGATGAAGAGAGTCGCCAGCGCATAGTCGAATTGCTCATAGTTGAGCAAGCCCACATAGACTGGAATCAACAGGATACGCAGGATCGTGAGGCTGTTAGGAACATTCATGTTCATCGAAAAATGGCTGGCGCATCATAGAAAGGCCTGAGGAACCTTGTCAACGACGGTTGCACTCCAGCAGGCAGGTCCCTATAATCTGATCTCTTGACGTTCTCCTCACGACTGATCGACGGAGGTTTGTATGAGTGGGCTCCCTCTCCTCTTCAAAAAAGAGGGTTTAATCGAACGGCACCAAGTCGAAGGCATCGATCCAAGCGATCGTTCCTTTAACCGGGCAGTCCTCGTCAATCGCGTTGCGGGAGGATATGCCGGGAAGGTGACCTATGAAGCCTTCGCCGTTGAGGGAACGGCACATCCAACTACAGGCGCAGCCGTCAAGTCCGTCGTCGAGAAGCTCTTGGGTTTCGGATTTACCCAGTTGCGCACACGCGTGAATTTCAAAGGCACCCGGTACCTGGCCGAAAAAGAAACTTGGACCGACTATCCAGACCTGCCGTCCTAACCGCCCAGAACTTCCCGACAAACTAGATCATGAATCAGCGGGCGGAAAGCCCGAATGCGCTCGTTCCTTCTCGTGGGATGCACACGATTCGAGAGCAGCACCACTTCCAGTTCCTTCACCGGATCGATCCATAACGAAGTGCCGGTATACCCGAGATGACCGAACGACTCGGGGGAAAAGAGCGCTCCTGAAGAAGACGGCGCTGAGGGCGTGTCCCACCCCAAAGCCCAACTGGAATTTGGAACCGTCTGTTGCCGCGTCGTGAATTGTGTGGCGAGGTCCGGCTCCAACAGCCCGGCCTGCCCTCGACGGCCGTCCAGCCAAGCTTGCGCCACCGCGAGCACGGCTCGAGCCGTCCCGAATAATCCGGCATGACCGGCCACCCCACCCAATGCAAACGCATTTTCATCATGCACCTCACCACACAGCGTTCGCCCACGCCAGGCATCCTCTTCGGTGGGAGCGATCGGAAGCGGCGACCCAGGTGGCGCGGCATGCAGGGCGAGTGGCCCGCGCGGCACATACGTAAGCGGATGGGCATCAAGCGGATCGTAGATCCGCCCCCTACAAAACTGTCCGAGCGATTCACCCGACAGGCGCTCCACGGCGAATCCGAGCAGCATGAACCCAAGGTCGCTATAGAGGCTGCGCGAGCCGCGCTCGTAGAGCAGGTCTTCCTTCGCAATGTAGCCCAGCATAGCCTGACGCGCCGAAGCGCTCCCAAGAAACCCGGGCTGAGTCGCCTCGGTCGCCGCAATCCACTCATAATACGGACGCCATCCAGGAAGGCCGGAACTGTGCGTGAGTAATTGCCGCACCGTCGCCACGCCGACCGGACTGCCTCGAAGCTCCTCAAGGATACGATCGATCCGATCGTCCAGCGCCACTTGTCCATTCTGGATCAGAAGCACCCACGCCGTCGTGGTCGCTAGCACCTTGGTCAGAGACGCAAGGTCGTAGCACGTTTGGGCTGTCACCGCATTGCCAGGAAACTGCAGGGACAGGCACCCGACGGCGCCTTCATAGACCAACGCCCCCCGCAACCGAACTGCGAGCACAGCACCGGGAAATGTGCCGTCGTCGACGGCCCCCTGCAGCGCCGACTGAATTGAGCCTGAGGTTGTCATGGATAGGAGTCTACGTCCGGTTCACAAGGCGAGTGACCCAGCCGGCCAACGTATTGATGCGGGCGAGGAGGGAATTCCAACAGGGCGCAGGGCTCTCAACGCGTAGAACTTGATTCGCCGGCCAGCTTGCCCTCGACCGATGCAGAATCAGACTGATACGCGTCACTTTCTTCGACTTCCAACATTCGCTCGAACGAACGC
Organism: Nitrospira sp.; assembly: GCA_023248215.1. Lineage (GTDB taxonomy): Bacteria > Nitrospirota > Nitrospiria > Nitrospirales > Nitrospiraceae > Nitrospira_A. The sequence goes on along the minus strand of JAHFEW010000039.1, from coordinate 26,823 downwards.
AAGGTCGACCGGAATCGCTCCACCATCATCAGACGTTGTTTCTGCAGGTCCGAAAGGCCGCGCTGCATATCGGCGAGGCTCACCCGGGCCTGCCGGATAATTTCGCTCGCCTTCAGCTCGGCTTCCTTCACGATCAAGTCGGATTCCCGCTGCGCGGACCGCTTCACATCCTCGGCCAGCGTCTGTGCCGATACTAACGTATTCGAGAGCGTCGTCTCCGTACGCCGCAGATCAGCGACCTGCTGCTCCGTGATGACAAGCTTATCGCGAAGGGCACTGTTGTCTCGGTTCAAATTCTCAACGGTCAGCGCCAATTCTTCCAGAAACCGGTTGACTTCGTCCCGATCATAACCTCGGAACTTGACCTGGAAGACCATCTGCTGAATGTCGATGGGAGTGATTTTCATGCGACACCTCTTGCCCGACGGTTAATGCATCCGCACGGCGATATCACGTAACGATTGAACCACGGCATACTGCAAAAAGACAAGGATCAGAATGGCAATCATCGGCGAGAGATCCATGTTCATGCGCCATCCCACGAGGCGACGGATCGGCGCGAGCACCGGTTCCGTCGCGCGCTCCAGAAATTGCACGATCGGATTCCAGGGATCCGGGTTGACCCACGAAATCAACGCGCGGGCGATAATGACCCACATATAGAGCCACAACACCGTATCCAACACCGTCGCCGCACCCTGCAGCACATTGCTCATCACAAACATCAGCGTCCCAACTCCTGTGATCGATTCGTGGCCGCCTCGACGGCCGCCATCAAACAGCTCCGCAGTCCTCCGGACTCCAACTGATGCAACCCGGCGATGGTGGTGCCTCCCGGCGAGGCCACCTGATCCTTCAGCCGAGCCGGGTGCTCGCCGCACTCCAGGACCATCCGAGCGGCGCCCAACACCGTCTGCGCGGCAAGCAGTTCCGCCGTCGCCCGCGGCAATCCCATCTTCACTCCACCGTCGGCCAGCGCTTCGATGGCCACGAACACATAGGCCGGCCCGCTTCCGCTCAAACCGGTCACGGCATCCATGAGTCGTTCCTCGACCGAGACCACCGACCCGACTGCTTCGAACAGAACCCGCACGGCGGCCAGATCGTCTGCGGGGAGATCCGCCTGATAGGCCAGCGCCGTCACCCCTTCACGCACCAACGCCGGCATATTGGGCATCGCCCGCACGATTCCTCTCGGCGCCACGATCCGTTCACGAATCCAGGCGGTGGTCACCCCGGCCGCAATGGACACGACTAATTTCCCGGTCATGGCCTGCCCCACGTCATTGAGCAGCGCTGGCATCGCCTGGGGCTTCACCGCCAGGACCACCATATCAGCCGCGCGAACAGCAGTCGTATTGTTCTCACCGACCTGAATGCCGAAGCGGGCCTTGAGCACATCTCGGCGGGCGGCAATAGGATCCGTGGCAGCAATCGAGGCCGGTTCGCCGACGCGGGCCGCCAGCAATCCGCCGATCAAGGCCTCCGCCATTTGCCCACCGCCGAGAAACGCGATCGGTCCTGTCAGGGTCCGGCTAGTCACATCGTGCTCCAAAAATAGCAGTTCCCACTCGCACGTACGTGGCACCCTCTTCAACGGCCACCTGATAGTCGTGGGACATGCCCATCGACAACTCTTGCATATTAATGTTCCCGCAGCCTTGCGCTGTCAATCTCTGCGCCAATTCTCGGAGCTGTCGGAAGTAGGGACGCGCGTCCTCCGCTGTGGGACTGGGCGGCGGGATGGCCGTGAGGCCGCGAATGTCCAGATGCTTCAACCCGTTCAGAGATGACAGAACCGCTACAAGAGCCCCCGGCTCAAACCCTTCCTTGCTGACCTCTCCCCCGAGATTCACTTCCAATAGGACGCGTTGACGGAGACTCGCTTCCTGAGCGCGCCGGTCGATCTCTTCCGCCAGTGCGAGGCTGTCGACTGAATGGATCGTGTCAAATCGACCCACGACCGACTTCACCTTGCGCCGCTGCAAGGCCCCGATAAAATGCCACACCACACCGTCGCGCCCTAATGCCTCGATTTTCGGCAACGCTTCCTGGAGGCGATTTTCTCCAACATGCCGAATCCCGGCATCCACCGCCTCACGCAAACGCTCGACGGAGACAGTCTTGGAAACCGCCACAAGCCGAATTGTGTCCGGTACGCGACCCGTACGGATGGCTGCGCGATGAATCTCGTCGCGCACCGTTCGAACCCGAGCGGCAATCGTGTCCGGCTCTGTATCCATCCCGCCACCAACCCCTGCGAATCGACGCCGCAGTCGAGCGACCCGGGCGACTACCGGTGAGGCACGAGCGCAATCCCGCTGACCATCGTGGCCTTCACCACACCCTCGCGACGGTAGCTGAAAAACAGGTCGGGATGGCAGATCGTACAGGCATTGACCGTCACAATCCGTTCCGCTTGCAGCCCATCCGCAAGCCCTTGCCGCCGCACAAACGCACGCAGATCGAGATGGGCCTTCTGTGTCCCCACCGGCTCCACGACAGACCGCCACTCGGGAAAGGCCTCACGTAACCGCGCCAGCACCGGCTCGTCCACCTCGTAACAGCAGGGGCCGGCGGAGGGACCGATCGCCATCCGCAGTCGCTCGGCGGTGGCCCCGAATCGCCTGACGAGCAACGCCACGGTCCTCGGCACGATCCCGGCAACCGCACCGCGCCAACCAGCATGCACCGCCGCGACCACCCGTTGCACAGGGTCGTGCAAGAGCACCGGAACACAATCCGCAGTCCGCACGGTCACCATCACCCCAGGCTGATTGGTGACCAGCGCGTCCCAGCCTCCTTCGAATGACTCTCCTTGCCGGATCGGCTGATCCACGACCAGGGCATCCGTGCCATGCACCTGTTTGACCGACAGCATGACCGTCGCCGCACGATCCCCACGCGTACCCTGGGTCGTAGAGGAACGACCCGGCGTCACCGAGACGGACGACATCCGGGTCCCGAAAAAGTGTTCCACGCCATCCTCGTTCGTCGCAAACGAAGGGACGGTAATCACCGCGGAAGCCATCGTGCCTCTCTGCCTCACAGATTTCGACGAGGGTAACTTAATCGGCCTGCTTCCGCAGGAAGGTCGGCACATCCCACTCGTCGTCGCCGACCACCGCCACCCGTTCCACGGCTTCCCGCTGCTCGCCCATGCGCCGAAGAAAGGTCGGGCGATCTAGATCTTTATGGGGTCGATCCGATCCCGAGGGATGCACACCCGTCAAGACCTGCTGCGCGGGGCGTCCGTTGGGAGTCCGCACCGCTGGGCGTTCAGCAGCAGTCACCGGCCGGACGACCGGTGCTTCTTCCCGCTCGAATCCCGTCGCAATGACGGTCACGATCAGGTCGTCGCCGATCTCGGGGTTGATGACTTGTCCGACGATAATGTTCGCCTCGGCATCCGCCGCATGTTGCACGATCGAGGCCGCTTCTTCCACTTCATGCAGCGACATGTTCGGGCCGCCCGTGATATTCAACAACACCCCACGCGCGCCTTCCACACTGCCCTCTTCGAGCAAGGGGCTGCAAATCGCTTGCTGCGCCGCCTCTTGCGCCCGATTGGCGCCGCGCCCGATTCCCATGCCCATGACCGCGCGTCCCGTGTGGGCCATGATGGTCCGCACGTCGGCAAAGTCGACGTTCACCAACCCGATGGTCGTAATCACGTCGGCGATACCCTGAATGGCTTGGCGCAACACATCGTCCGCCACCTTGAAGGCATCCAGCAATGGCGTCGCCTTGTCGACGATGCCGAGCAACCGCTGATTCGGGATAATCAGCAGAGTATCGACATGCCGACCGAGATCGCGAATGCCCTCTTCGGCATGGCTCATCCGTCGGTGACCTTCATACTGAAAGGGCTTCGTGACGACCGCGACCGTCAGAATCCCCAACTCACGCGCAATGCTCGCCACGATCGGGGCAGCCCCTGTGCCGGTCCCGCCACCCATGCCCGCAGTGACAAACACCATGTCTGCGCCGACCAGACTCTCACGAATCTCATCCTTGCTCTCCAGCGCGGCGTCGCGCCCCACTTCCGGCTTGGCGCCGGCGCCGAGGCCGCGGGTCCGCTCCGGACCGATCTGAATCTTATAGGAGGCATGGGACCGCTCAAGTGCCTGCACGTCCGTGTTGGCGGCCACGAAATCGACCCGGCACAGTCCGCCGGTAATCATGGTATTGACGGCATTGCAACCGGCCCCTCCGACACCGATCACCTTGATGCGGACGGGTGACTGGGGTTCTTCTTGGAATGAAAACATCGTGGCACCTCCCTTGACGATGGCGCGGACGCGGCATCATGCCGCCCGCGAACGTTAGAAAAACTCAAACATCCACGATCGCATGCGATCGAACACTTTCCCCAAGCCTTTGCCGTGACGAATGCCGGCGGCTTCCAAATTGTCGGCATGCTGGCGCGCATGCAGGAGCAGCCCCACGCCGGTCGCATGCATCGGATTGCTCACGATATCGCGTAACCCGCCGATGCCCGTCGGCATGCCCCGCCGAGCCGGGAGATTCAACCCTCGCTCCGCCGCATCCGGCATCCCTTCCAACAGGGAGGTGCCGCCCGTGATGACGACGCCGGCTCCCAACATCCCTTCGTACCCGGCCCGCACGATTTCTCGTTTGACCAAATCGAACATCTCCTCGACGCGCGGTTCGAGAATTTCGGCGATATCGCGGCGGGTGAACTGGCGCGGTGGGCGATCGCCCACGGAGGGGACTTCCACGGTCTGATGTCCATGCACCAGGTCGGTACGAGCAATCCCATGCTGCACTTTGATTTTTTCCGCGTCGGTTTGCGAGGTCAGCAGACCGATCGCCAAGTCCTTAGTCAGATTCTGCCCACCGATCGGAAGCACCGCCGTATGCCGGATACTGCCGTCGAGAAAGATCGCCAAATCGGTCGTGCCGCCGCCCAGGTCGACCATGGCCACACCCAACTCGCGTTCTTCCGCACTGAGCACGGCCTCGCTCGACGCGAGCGGCTGCAGGATAATGTCCACCACGTCGAGTCCCGCCCGATTCACACTCTTGATGATGTTCTGCGCCGACGTCACCGCGCCGGTGATCACATGCACGTTCACTTCGAGCCGGTTGCCCGACATGCCCAGCGGCTCACGAACACCTTCCTGGTCATCGACCATGAATTCGCGTGGCAGCACATGCAGAATCCGTCGCTCATGCGGAATCACCGCAAGGGTTCGTGCACTCTCCACCGCACGGCTGATGTCATCCCGCGTGACTTCCTGCTTTTTGAGGGCGACCACACCTTTGAGGTTTTCTCCAGAAATATGGCTGCCCGCGATGCCCGTATAGACGGAATTGATCTGCACCGCCGCCATGAGTTCCGCTTCTTCGACCGCCTTCTTGATCGACTCCACCGTACTTTCGATATTGACCACCACACCCTTGCGAAGCCCGCGCGATGGGCAGGAGCCGACACCGATGATGTTCAGCGGGCCCTCCTCCGGCACTTCGGCGACAATCGCACAAATCTTGGTGGTCCCGATGTCGAGTCCGACCAGGATATGATCCCGCTTAGACACTCGGCTCACCCCCTTCCCCGAACAATGACGCGGTCGGCAAAGCGAAGATCGATTTCATTCGCCCTGGCGCCCTCGCCGTCAAAGGCCACGTCACGCAGCGCAGGCCGCATTGTGAGAAACCGAGACCACTGTTGATCCATCGATGATTCGCTGAACTGGAATGTGACGCCCTGCACCACCACGACCAGATTGTTGAGGTTCCCCACATTGATGTCCGGACGCCCGCCGGTCGTCTGCCCCACCATGCGAGCCAAGGCCGCGCCGACGTGGACCGCACGCCGATCCTCAGGTTTGCCCTGCACCAGCCGCTTCCCGTCGACACCGGATAAAATCGGCAAGGTCGGGTCGTCCGTTGACCCAAGATGCGCCAGCAAGAAGCCCTCCGCATCGGTCAGGAGATTTTCCGTCAGGGTGCGCACCACGACCGCCGGCACCCGCTCGACGATGTCGATATGAATTTCGTGCAACGGCTTCAATGCCACCGTCGCGTCTTTGATCCATGGATGGGTCCTGAGCCGTTCCGCCAGCCACGAGGGATTGATGGAATACAGCGCAGTATCGGGTTTCAACGCCAGTCGGCTGACCACTTCTTTTCTGGTCACATGGTGCAGGCCATTCACGGACACCGAGCGCACCAGAAACCACTCACGCGTGAGGGGTCCCAATTCGCGGGCCAGGACGAACAGCCCCGAACAGCCCCCCACCAAGACCGTCACAGTGGCGATCACCCGCAAGGATATCAGCAGCCCCCGCCCCAGCCTCGACCAGTAGCCGCCCGTCTCACCTCCCCTATGGCGCTCAAGTGCAGACTCCGAACGCGCGTTCGCCCGCGGATTCAGTTTTCCTGCACGTGCTGTGCGCCACCGCAAGGACATCCCTACCTCACCGCTCGAAACGATCCGACTCCGGCCCGCTGGAGCGCAGACTGGAGAATGTGTTCGGTCAATGTGTCGTACGAAACCCCTGCCTTGCTCGCCGCCAATGGCAGGAGGCTCGTCTCCGTCATTCCTGGGACGGTGTTGATTTCCAGCACATAGGGCTTCCCTTTGGGCGTAATACGAAAATCGACCCGTGCGGCCCCACTGCACCCCAATACCCGGTAGGTCTGAATGGCCAGGGCTCGAATCTGTCGGCTCACAGCGGCAGGCAGCGGCGCCGGGCAGAGATACTGCGTCCGACCTTTCTCATACTTGGCGGAGAAATCGTAGAATCCGTCCGGGGCGACAATTTCAACAGCCGGCAGCCCGGTCACCGCCCCATCGGCTCCACCCAAGAGCGACAGCGTCACTTCATGCCCCGGGATAAAGGCTTCGACCATCGCCTCCTCGTCGTACTGATGGGCCAGACGAAGGGCCTCTTTCCATTGCGAGGGCTTGCGGACGATGGTCACTCCGATGGTGGATCCCTGACTCGCCGGCTTGACGACCACGGGCAGCTTCAACTTACCGGTGGTGAGTATGCGCCCCAGAGTCGGAGCTGTCCCCCGCAACACCGACGTCCCTCGCGGAACCGGAATCCCATTGGCATCCAGTTGCGTCTTCGTCACCACCTTGTGCATGCCGATGGCGCTGGCCCGTACCCCGGAACCCGTATAGGGAATACCCAGCGTCTCCAGGAATCCTTGAATCGCGCCGTCCTCTCCGCCTGGTCCATGCAATGCGAGAAACGCAATCTCCACCAACTGTTCCTGCAAGGTCTGGTACAGCGCCGGTCCGACGTCGATGGCCACGGCATCATAGCCACTTTTCACCAGGGAACGGTACACGGCCTCGCCGGTCTTGAGAGACACCTCGCGCTCCGAAGACTGGCCTCCCATCAGCACCCCGATTTTCGAACGAGTCAGCGGCTTCCGTTCCGTCACATCCACTCCCTTCATCGATCCGCGTCAGGCCTGACCGACCACCTTCAACTCCAATTCCAACGCCACACCCGATGCCTTTTTCACCGCCGTACGGACTTTCTTGATCAAGGCCAAGACATCGTACGCGCGCGCATGGCCCACGTTCACCATAAAGTTCGCGTGTTTCTCCGACACCTGCGCATCGCCGATGCGAGCGCCTTTGAGACCCGCCGCTTCGACCAGGCGACCGGCCGAATCCTGCGGAGGGTTCTTGAAGACGCAGCCGGCACTCGGCAACGTCAACGGTTGGGTGTTTTTGCGATACTGCAGATAGTCCTTCACGGTTGTTTCAATCTGGTCATGATCGCCGGGCCTCAGTTGCAGCCAGACCCCTGCCACGATGCCACGCGGCAAGTGTGCCCGCCGATAGCTGAACGGGATAGCGGACGCAGGAATGTCCACCACCCGGCCGCGCGGGTCGATCATGCGCACGGCTTTCACCGAATCCTTCATTTCTCCCAATCGCGTCCCCGCATTCATCACGACACAGCCGGCGACGGTTCCCGGAATGCCGGCGCTCCACTCCAACCCAGCCAGCGAGCGACGGACCGCATAACCGATCAGAGTCGGCATCCCGACGCCCCCTTCCGCATAGAGCACATGATCCGCCTCCCGGCGGATTCCCTTGAATTTGACCAGACTGATGACGATCCCGCGGATGCCGCCGTCGCGCACGAGCAGATTTGTCCCGCCCACGACGAAGATCGGAATCTTTTCCGCACGGGCCTGTGCCACCACCCGGCAGAGGTCGTCCACATCGGCCGGTTCGACCAGGACCTCCGCGGGCCCACCGATGCGGAATGAGGTGTAGGACTGCAACGACGCATTACACCTGACCGTTCCCCGGACTCCCTGAAGAATGCGTTCCCAGTCTTTCTTGCTCCTCGTCGGTCGATTCTTGCGCTCCGCACCTGACTCCGTTTCGGGCATAGCATCACGCTGAGGCCGGCAACCGTTCAAGAATCGCCAGGCCCGCCTTCCAGATGTCCCCTGCGCCGAGGGTGATCACGAGATCACCGGACTTCAGAGTCGGCAGCACCTGATCCGCCAAGTTCTCTTTGCGTTCGACAAAGGTCGCCGAGGGATGACCCGCTGCCCGCACAGCCTCCACCAGTTTCTCACCGGACACGCCGGGAATCGGCTGTTCGCCGGCTGCATAGATTTCCGTCATGAACAGCGCATCCGCTTGATCGAACGCATGGGCAAATTCCTGCATCAGATCGCGTGAACGGCTGTAGCGATGCGGCTGGAACAGCACCACCACGCGCCGATCCCACCCTTGCTTCGCCGCCGCGATTGTGGCCCGTACTTCGGTCGGATGGTGTCCATAGTCGTCCACGACCATGATTCCGGCTTTCTCGCCGCGCAGATGGAAGCGCCGCTCCACACCGGTAAAGGCCGCGAGGCCTTTCCTGATCAGATCGATGGGGATCTCCAACTCCAACCCGATGGCGATCGCAATCAGCGAATTCGATACGTTGTGGATGCCGGGGATGGCCAGCCGGAACGGTCCGAGATTTCGCCCACGGAAAAAGACGCGAAACTCCGAACCCCACTGCCGCAGACTGATGTCGGTCGCACGAAAATCCGGCACATGGCCGGGATGTTCGTGTAAGCCGTAGGTCTGGTAGCGCTTGACGACGCGCGGGAGCAACTCCCGCAACCGCTCATCGTCAGCGCACAGAACGGCCAAACCATAGAACGGCACCTTGTTCACGAATTCCAGAAAACTGTCGTTGAGCCGCTCCATCGTCCCGTAGTGGTCAAGATGCTCGCGATCGATATTCGTCACCGCCGCAATCGTCGGCGCCAGGCGGAGGAATGAACCATCGCTCTCATCGGCTTCCGCAATGAGAAGATCGCCCCGTCCCAACCGCGCATGACTCCCGAGCGCATTCACCTTGCCGCCGATCACCATGGTCGGGTCCAACCCGCCTTGGGCGAGCACATTGGCCACCATAGAGGTCGTCGTCGTCTTTCCATGGGCACCGGCGATGGCCACTCCAAACTTCAACCGCATCAATTCCGCCAACATCTCGGCACGCGGAATGACGGGAATCTGCCTGGCTCTTGCCGCAATCACTTCGGGATTGGTGGCGGCCACCGCGGAGGAGATCACCACCACCTGCGCCTCACCGATGTTGGACTCCTGGTGGCCGATGGCAATGCGCCCGCCTAACTCTTCGAGCCGGTGCGTGGTTTCCGACTGGGTTAAATCCGAACCGCTGACCTTGTACCCGAGCGTCAACAACACTTCGGCAATCCCGCTCATCCCAGAGCCGCCGATACCCACCAGATGAATATGTTGTGTTTTCCTAAACATCGCCGCCTGCCTTAGTCCCTGTGCCTGGAATAATTTGCGTACGCCGCTCCTGTCATTCCGCTGTCCCTCCCGCTCTCGTTGTTCATAGGGCGCGAGCGCTCCCGCTGGTCTCATGGCGCCTCCTTATGACGTCATAACACTCACGAACGATGGTGTCTGCCGCATCACTGCGTCGCATATTCCAACTGTGCCGACTCATGGTCTGAAGCCGCTGAGGCTCGCGCAAAATGTCCATGATGGCTCGAGCCAGTCCTGCGCCGGTCAACTCCGCTTGCGGCAACAGCACGGCTCCTCCGGCCTTGGCCATCACCTCCGCATTACGCAGCTGGTGATTGTAGATCGCTGTCGGGAGCGGAATCAGAATCGCCGGTTTTCCGCAGACGGTCAGTTCGGCAATCGTCATGGCCCCGGCCCGGGAAACCACGAGGTCAGCGGTACGAAGCACCGTCGGCATGTCGTACAAGAAGGGGACGACCTGCGCAGGCATGCCGGCGTTTTCGTACGCAGCGACGACCCGGGCGTGGTCGGCCTCACCGGTTTGATGCGTGATAGTCAGTGTGTCTTTCATAGCGCCGAGCAATGGCAACGCCTCAATCACCGCCGAGTTGATCGCCTTCGCTCCCTGACTGCCGCCGAAAATCAGCAGATGCCGCATGGTGCCTTCCTCGACTCGTCCGGCATCCGGCTCCAGTGCGTCCAGGAATGCCTGACGAACGGGTGTCCCGACCACCCTGGCCTTGCGTCGATCGAAGAATTGCACGGTCGATTCGAAGGCCAGAAAGATTCGCTGCACGAGCGGCGCAACCGCTTTATTGGCCATACCGGGATAGGCGTTCGGTTCAAGAATCACCCCGGGGATTCGTCGCAGAAATGCCGCCACGAGCATCGCCGGGCTGGTATAGCCGCCCACCCCGAACACGAGATCAGCCCCCTGCGCCTTGAGAATCCTGAGCGATTGCCACAGACTCACCGGCAACGTGAGCAGCGCCTTCACGATCTCGCTGGGGCGCTTGCCCATCAAAGGGTTGGCGGCGATGCACTGCAAGGGAAAGCCCTCGTGCGCCAACACCTTGCGTTCGATGCCACGCGTCGTGCCGACGAACAGGATACGCGTAGAGGGATCGCGCTGCAGAAACTGCCGCGCCACGGCAATGGCCGGGTAGAGATGGCCGCCTGTTCCACCGGCTGCGATCACGATGTTCATGCTGTGACGACCCCGCGCTTTCGCCCACCACGCTGTCCACCGCTTTCCCGCCCGCCCTGCCGGTCGCGAGAGATACTCAACAAAATCCCGACGCCGAACAAATTGGCCACTAACGACGACCCGCCATAACTGACAAACGGCAGAGTCAGTCCCTTGGTCGGCAGGAGACCGGTGACGACTCCCGCATTGACCAGCGCTTGCATACCGACCAGCATCGTGATGCCCATGGCGAGATGCCGGCCGAACGGATGGCGCGCCCGACCTGCAATCTGAAAACCCTTGAGGACGAACAGGCCGAACAGCAAGACGATCGCCACACTGCCGACCAGCCCCAGCTCTTCCCCAACCAAGGCCAGCACGAAATCGGTATGCGCCTCCGGCAGAAAGAACAACTTCTGCTTCCCCTCGCCTAGACCCACACCGAACGGTCCCCCGCTGCCGAACGCCAGAAACGACTGCGTAATCTGAAAGCCGGAATCGGAGGCATTCTTCCAGGGAGACAGAAACGTCATCAGCCGCTGCCGTCGGTAGCTCGATCCAAAAATCAACGCCGCAACCGCAGGCAAGGCGCACAACGACAACAGACCGAGATGTTTGATGCGCGCACCCGCCAGAAACAACAGCGTCACCACGACCAGCCCCATCACGACGACCGTTCCCAGGTCCGGCTCCAGGAGTACCAATCCGCTGAGCACCCCGAGGACGATCAATGGCGGCAACAGTCCGCGGGCGAACTGAGTGAGCTGGTCCTGCTTTTTGCTCACATAGGCCGCCACATAAATCACGGCCACGAATTTGGTCAGCTCGGCCGGCTGAATGTTGATCGGACCGAGATGCAGCCACCGTCGCGCCCCCTTGGCTGCACTGCCGAGCGACGGGACGAGCACCAAGACCAGCAGCACCGTCGTCGCGAACAACAATGGGATCGACAGCTTCCTCCAGAGGGTATAGTCGATCTTCGACACGACGTGCATCACGAGAAGGCCGGCGCCCAACCAGGCGAGCTGGCGTTTGAGAAAATACCAGGGATCGTGAAATCGGTTCCCCGCCACCACCGCACTGGCGCTGAACACCATCACGACCCCCACCAGAGCAAGAATGAGCGTGACCGCCAAGAGCGCAGGGTCCACCGGCACGCGCTTGGGCGTCCGCTGGGTCGAGGCCGACCAGGGCAACGTCAGTGTGCCGAGCGCATGCTGTGCCATCGTTCAGCTGTCGTTCCTCCCACGCCATTGCCGGCCTCAGGCCGGCAGCGCCTGCACGAGGGCCTTGAACTGCCGGCCCCGGTCCTGATAGTCCGCGAACATGTCAAAACTGGCGCAGGCCGGCGAGAGTAACACCACCTCACCGGGCTGCGCCTCGCGAGCAGCAAGCTCCACGGCGTCGCGGAGAGTCGCTGCAGGACGACACCGATCGAAATCGCCCATGGCAGCCTGGATGCGGCCGGCCGCCTCGCCGATCAGAATAAGTCCCTTCACCCGCTCCCGTATCAACTCTCGCAAACGGGCAAAATCGCCCCCCTTGTCACGTCCCCCGGCGATCAACCATATCGGCTGCTCGATCCCTTCCAAGGCCTTCAGCACCGCATCGACGTTGGTGCCTTTCGAGTCGTTGACATACCGGACGCCGCAGCGCTCGCGGACGACTTCAAGGGCATGTTCCAAGCCGGGAAATAATCGAAGCACCGCGCGAATCGCCTCGATCGAACAGCCACAGAGCAAGCCATAGGTCACCGCTGCCATCACGTTTTCGACGTTGTGCAGTCCGATCAACCGCATGTCGCTCCGACGGCAGATCTCTTCCCGTTGTCCTCTGACTGTCGTCACGATCCGGTCGCCATCCAGGAATGTGGCTCCCGCCAGACCCGAAACCATGGCGCCGCTGCGGCTGAATCCCAGCACCGACGCCTTCGTACGCCCACGCAGCGTGGCGACGCGCGCGTCGTCCAGGTTGAACAGGGAAAAGTCGCCGGCTATTTGATTGGCGAAGATTCTCGCTTTAGCCGCCACGTAGTCGTCCACCGAGGCATAGCGATCCATGTGGTCTAACGTCACGTTCAACAGGGCGGCAATCCAGGGACGAAACTGCTCGATCGTTTCAAGCTGAAAGCTGGACACCTCCAGCACCACATAATCATAGGGCGCGACGCTCCCGGCCTTAGCCTGCACACAGGCCAGTGCAGCCTCGCTAGCGGCTATTCCCAGGTTGCCGCCGACGAAGGCCCGCTTTCCACTCTCCTGCAGAAACTTGCCGATCAATGTCACCGTCGTGCTTTTCCCATTGGTCCCGGTCACGGCCACGATGGGTGCCGTCAGAAATTGGGACGCCAATTCCAACTCGCCGATCACTCGAACCCCACGGGCACGCACGCGGTTGAGGGCATCGAGTTGGGTCGGCACGCCGGGACTGATCACGACGAGATCGGCCCCATCGAGCGCCGCTTCGTACTGCGCGCCCACGTTCACTGCGATGGTCGTCTGTTCCAGTTGCGACAGGACGGCGGTCAATTCCTGCGGCTCCTTCCGATCGGCCACGGTCACCCGCGCACCGAGCAGGTTCAGCAGCCGCGCGGCCGCCACGCCGCTACGCGCTGAGCCGACCACTGTGACCTGTAGGTCTTTGACGTTCACAAGTTCACGACTATCGAAGTTTGAGCGTGCTCAAGCTGAGCAACGCCAGCAAAATCGCAATGATCCAAAGACGCACCACGACCTTCGGCTCGTCCCACCCTTTCATTTCGAAGTGATGATGGATTGGAGCCATATTGAAGATGCGTTTCCCTCGGAGCTTATATGAGCCGACCTGCAGGATGACGGACAACGCTTCAATGACAAACACGCCGCCGACCAACAGCAACAGGAGCTCATGCTTGCTGATCACGGCCACCGTCCCAAGTGCCGCTCCCAACGGAAGCGAACCCACGTCGCCCATGAAGACGGATGCCGGATAGGTGTTGAACCAGAGGAACCCCAAACTCGACCCCAACACGGCTCCGGTAAAGATGGCGATTTCTCCCGCGCCTTCGATGTAGGGAATTAGCAAATACTCTGCCATCACGCGGTTCCCGGTCACATAGGCCACGATCGTATAGGCCAGCGCGGCGATCATGACCGGTCCGATGGCCAATCCATCGAGCCCGTCCGTCAGATTGACGGCGTTGGAACTGCCCACGATGACGAGAATGACGAAGACGATGTAGAACCACCCCAGATCCGGCGTGAAGAATTTGAAAAACGGCACGCTGAGTTTGGTCGTGTAGCTGGGCAGTGTGTAGAGGAAGACACCGATGGTGAGTGCCACCAGAATCTGGCAGGTAAACTTTTGCACTGCCGACAGGCCCTTCGATTGCCGCTTGATGAATTTGAAATAATCGTCGACGAACCCCACGGCCCCAAACCCCACCGTCGCCAGCACCACCAGCCACACATAGCGGTTGGTCATATCGGCCCAGAGCAACGTGGACAACACGACGGCAAAGATGATGAGAATCCCGCCCATGGTCGGAGTTCCGCTTTTCGCCAAATGCCGCTTCGGCCCGTCGTCGCGAATCTGCTGCCCGAGCTTGATCTCCTGCAACTTGCGAATGACCCAGGGGGCCATCACAAACGCGATGAGAAACGCCGTAACCGCCGCATAGATAATTCGAAAGCTCTGGTAACGAAAAACGTTCAGAAAAGAAAATTGTGTATGAAGCGGATAGAGCCAGTTGTATAGCATCCTACGGCATCTTTGCCCGCCATCCGTCGACGGGCGTTAGAGTTCCCTTCTGTTCCCTGTTTCTCAGCATGCCTTCGTGGCGACCCGCCGCATCCCGGTCACGGTCTCCACGACCTGCTCCATACGCATGCCCCGCGAGGCCTTCACCAGCACCACGTCGCCCTGCCTCACCATCGATATCAGGGCGGTTCCCGCAGCCGCCGAGTCCGGCAGTTTGATAATCCTGTCGGCCGGCATGCCGGCCTGCCGAGCGCCTTCAGCAAGCTCTCGCCCCAGGACGCCGCAGGCCAACAGATGTCCGATCCCTTGACCGGCAAGAAATGCCCCCACCTCCCGATGCATCCGCTTGCTGTCCGCACCCAATTCCAGCATGTCGCCCAGTACCGCAATCGAGCGTTTCCCCTGGCCGAGCTCTGCCAGGAGTTGAATGGCAGCCTTCATTGAGGCCGGATTGGCGTTGTAGCAATCGTTGATGACTTGCACCCCGTGTAATGTGCTGATCTGTGATCGCATGGCGGCCGGACGAAACTTTACCAATCCTTCCGCAATGGCCGTCCCCGACAGCCCCAACACAGAACCTACCGCGGCGGCCGCGAGGGCATTGCTCACGTTGTGCAGACCCTGCGTGCGGATGCGCACCTCGGGCTGGCGACTCTTGCCCGGCAACACAAGGCCAAACACCGTGCCACCCTTCTCATCGGATCGAATGTTGACGGCGCGAATATCCGCCTTCGGCGAACGACCGAACGCCACCACCCGGCATTGCGCCCGTGCGGCGAGGTAATCGAAATACTCGTCGTCTGCATTCAACACCACCGCGCCGTCCTGCGGCAGGTGATCGAGCAACTCGGCCTTGGCTTGGGCGGACCCTTCCATACTGCCGAAGAACTCCAAATGATCAGGACCGATATTCGTAATGACGCCGATGGTCGGTTTCGCAATCTCGCACAACCGAGTCGTTTGTCCCTGTTGATCCACACCCATTTCGATGACTGCCACCTGATGGCGCGGCGCGAGCTGAAACAGGGTCTGCGGGACACCGATGCGATTGTTGAGATTACCCTCGGTCTTCAGCGTCTTCCAGCGTTGCGCGACCACCTGGGCCACCATTTCCTTCGTGGTCGTCTTACCGTTACTCCCCGTAATGGCAATCACGGGAATCGGAAAACGGTTTCGATAGTGGGAGGCCAACCGTTGGTAGGCCTCCAGGGTATCCCGCACCCCGAGCAGCACCGGCGCTTCCGCACGTTTGGACGACGGCGGCAGGCGATAGTCCTCCTGCACGATGGCGCAGACGGCTCCTTGCGCCAGGGCCTTCGTCACGAACGCATGTCCGTCAAATCGATCACCCTGGAACGCGATGAAGAGATCGCCTTTTCGGACCAGGCGCGAATCAGTGACCACGCGGCGGATCCGTTGTTTTAAATCGTGCGGCGTCAGCCCGGCCGGCGCCTTGGCACTCAAGACTTCACAGATCTCTTCAACCGTAAACAGCGCCATCACCACACGGCTTCCATGCTCCCGCATGTGCTCCTCGCTTACGCTCCGGACCGGAGTTGACCGATCGCTTCACGCGCCACTTCACGATCGTCGAAATGATGCTTCGTGGTCCCCACGATCTGATAATCCTCGTGTCCCTTCCCGGCTATCAACACCATATCTCCCGCTCTCGCTTCCTGAATCGCCGCCTCGATAGCAGCTCGGCGATCGGCGATCATGCGGTACTGGACATGGACCCGGCCGGCAAGTGCTTCCTTCACCCCGACTTCGACCTCGCGCAGGATGGCGGCTGGATCCTCGGTTCGCGGGTTGTCCGACGTCAGCACCACCACATCACTATACTGCACGGCCACATGCCCCATCTTCGGGCGCTTGGTCCGGTCTCGATCGCCGCCGCACCCGAAGACCGTGATAATGCGACCGGTGCGGAGCGCCTGGGCCGCGGTCAACAATCGGACCAACGCGTCCTCGGTATGCGCATAGTCCACCACGACGGTGAAGTCCTGACCCGCCTCGACCCGCTCGAACCGTCCCGGCACGTTGGAGACAGCTCCGACGGCGGAACGGACTTGGTCAAGCGTCAGTCCCTCGTGCAACACCACACCGATGGCGGCCAAGAGGTTATAGACATTGTGCTCCCCCACCAAACGACTCTGAATGGCGCAGCTCCCGAGGGGGCTGCGCAGGGTAAAGATAGTGCCGGCTGCCGACAGCTTCACGTCCTCTGCGCGCAGGTCCGTCTGATGGTGCAAGCCGTAGGTCCAGACCGGAACCCTGCAGGCCTCACGAATCCGCGCGCCCCAGGGATCATCCAGATTGACGATCGCCCGCTTGCGCGGCTTGTGCATTCCCGCCTGTCCGAGTTCGACGAAGAGTTTGAGCTTCGCCTGAAAATAGCGTTCCATGTCGACATGGAAGTCGAGATGGTCTTGGGTCAGGTTCGTAAACACCGCGACATCAAACTCAGAGCCGGCGGTCCGATCCAGGGCCAACGCATGGGACGACACTTCCATCACCACCGTATCCAGCCCGGCCTCGACCATGCGCGCGAACAACTGCTGCAGCTCCAGGGCACCCGGCGTAGTATGGGAGGCCGGGATCGACTCCTTCCCGACAAGATAGGCCACCGTCCCGATGAGGCCAACCTGCCGGTTCGCCGCTTCGAGCATGGTCTTCACGACGTAGGTCGTCGTCGTCTTCCCGTTCGTACCAGTCACCCCGATCATCCGCAATGCAGCCGAAGGGGCGCGATAGAACCGACTGCCGAGGATCCCCAATGCCGCCCGCGAGTCCTGCACGCGAACGGAGGGGATCGATCCGACCGCCGCGCTTCGCTCCACGACGAGCGCCGCCGCTCCCGCGGCCACGACGCGATCGAGAAACTCATGTCCATCGACCCGCTCACCCTTCACGGCTACGAAGAGAGATCCAGGCTTCACCTTCCGGGAATCGTCGGTCAGGCTGGTAATCGACACGCGCTGGTCTCCGATCCGTTCCAGCACTCCGAGGCGCTCCTGAATGGGGCTGATGAGTTCGTCGAGCGTCATGTCACGACTCAAAGCCGGCCATGGCCAACTTGACGGGCTCGTCCACCGCCACACCCAGATAATTGAGGACCTGTTCTCCAACGCGGCGGAACACCGGTGCGGCCACTACGCCGCCCCAACCTTCTCCCCGCGGTTCATCGATCACCACAATCATCGCCAACCGCGGATCCTCCGCTGGAACATAACCGAGAAAGGAACCCACCAGCAACGTGGAGGAATAGGCGCCGGTGCGGGGATCGACCTTTTGCGCGGTGCCTGTTTTGCCGGCTACGCGATAGCCGGGGATCGCCGCTTTCCCTCCCGTCCCGTTCGTCACGACTCCTTCCAAAAGTGTCGTCAGCGTCCTGGCGGTATCCGCGGAGATGATGCGTCGTTTCGCTTGTGGCATGGTTTGCGCCACCAATTGACCTTTGGCGTTCCGGATCTCTGAGACGACATAGGGCTTCATCAGGACGCCGCCGTTGGCGATGGCCGAAACGGCCGTGACCATTTGAAGCGGTGTCACCCCTATTTCCTGCCCCATCGAGATGGAGGCCAGGGAGCGCTTTCCCCATTGGCGCGGTCCCCGCAACAATCCGGACGTTTCGCCCGGCAAGTCGATTCCGGTCTTATCTCCGAATCCAAATTCTCTGAGGTAGTCGAACACCCGCCACTCACCCAGCGCCATGCCCACCTTCGCCGCACCGATATTGCTCGACTTCTGAATCATCTGCGCGAAGGTCATCCACCCCGTCTTTTCGTGGTCGTGAATGACTGTGTTGGCAATCGACAACTGTCCGTTTTCTCCATAGAGCATACTGCCGGGCGTCATCACTTTTTCCTCAAGCGCCGCCGCCGCAATGACGGTCTTCATGGTCGAGCCTGGCTCATAGGTGTCCGTCAGCGCACGGTTGCGCCATCGGCCGGGAGCCAGCGCAGCAACCGCATTGGGATCGAACCGCGGACTAACGGCCATGGCCAACACTCCACCGGTTCTAGGATTCATAACAATGATCGTGCCGGACTTCGCATTGGATCGGCTCACCGCCTCATCCAGCTCTTTTTCAGCAATGTACTGAACCACTTCATCCACCGTCAGGGTCAGACTGTGCCCGGCTGCCGCGCCTTCCTCATTGAGTCCCTTGGGGAATACCGCGCGCCCCAAGGCATCCCGCTGTAACACCACGGCCCGTTTCTCGCCCCTCAAATATTGCTCATACCGCAACTCCACACCTTCCAGCCCACGATCGTCCATTCCGGCAAATCCCAACACGTGCGAGAGCAACGGCCCCTTGGGATAAAACCGGCGGCCCTCCATGACGACCCCCACACCGTCGAGGGAAAGTCGTTCGAGCCGGCGTCCTTGTTCCGGTTCCAGCTTTCTCGCCAGCCATACAAAATGCTTTTCCTGCTTGAGCTTCTTCTCGATCTCCGTCGCCTTCACATGCAGAATCGGCGAGAGATTCCGCGCCGTCAAACCCGGATTCCCAAGGGATGTCGGCACCCCGAACACGGACGGCACTTCCATATTCATCGCCAGCACCTTGCTATTTCGATCGTAGATCGTGCCTCGCGCGCCCTCCAATGTGACGTTCTTCTGATGTTGCCGATCGGCCTTCACGGTCAGTTCCGCGGCCTGCATCACTTGGAGATTCACGAGACGGACAATGACCAGGATAAAAGCCACCACGAGCCCGCAGGCCACCACCATACGGCGGCCCTGAAAGGGCATGGCAGCCACTACCGCGCTCTCCGCGTCACGATGTTTTTGGCGATCCGCATCTCACCCTCCGCGACAACCGGATTCACCGGCGTCTCAGGCTCGATATTGATCACGACGACCTGACCTTTCTCCGGCTGCATCATCCCCAACTTGTCACTGGCCAACCGGGCAATCCGTTCAGGCGCCGTTAAGCCTGACAGCTTAACGCGCAGCTCGTCGCGCTCACGCTCAAGAAGGACCTTCTGCGTCTTGAGCCGTTCGATGTGATAGCCGATGCGAACGATGTCCACCCGCTCCCACACAAAGAGCAACACCAGCGACGTGACCGCAGCAAACGCGACGGCTTTCATTGCATACACTCCTTGGAAATCCGCTCTGCGACGCGCAACTTTGCGCTCCGCGACCGCGGGTTTCGGCAACGCTCGTTTTCCGAGGCCATGATCGGCTTTTTTGTCAATACTCTCAGCGAGGCTTCGGGGCCGTTTGCCAGCGCCCGAAACGTATTCTTTACAATTCTGTCCTCAAGTGAATGAAACGAGACGGCACAGACTCGCCCACCAGGCACCAGAATGTCCACGGCATCCCGAAGCGCCGGTTCAAGCACGTCCAATTCCCGATTCACTGCAATCCGTAACGCCTGAAAGGTGCGGGTGGCACAATGAATCCGCCCGTGCCGATACGAAGCCGGCACGGCGCGCTCCACCACGGCAGCTAATTTCCAGGTCGTCTCGATCACACCTTGCATTCTTGCCTGCACAATCGCTCGGGCAATTCTCCGTGAGTACCGCTCCTCACCAAGGTGATAGATCAGGTCGGCCAACTCTGTCTCAGGCAGATCACGAATGAGGTCCGCCGCCGTGCAGCCCTCACTCTGATCCATGCGCATATCCAAGGGACCATCTTCCCGAAAACTAAATCCGCGCTCGGCACGATCGAGCTGAGGCGATGACACGCCAAGATCGAAGATTACGCCATCAACCTGCCGCACTCCGCTCTCGAGGACATGCGCCTTGAGCTCGCGAAAGTTTCCATGTCGCAAGTGCACGCGAGAGATGCTGCCCTCTAGACGCATTCGCGACTCCGCGAGTGCCGCCGCATCGCGATCAATTCCCACAAGGATGCCATCTGGAGCGGTGTGATCGAGGATGCGAGAAGCCAGCCCTGCATATCCGAGAGTGCAGTCCACGTAAACTCCACCTGGTTTGCACTGCAGCCAGAACATGATTTCTTCGACTAAAACCGGCTCATGGGAATCGCGAGTAGAATTCATTTCTCCATTTCCACCCACTTCACCCCACACTTCGGCTGGAGTATACACCCAACCAAATAGCTGTCAACAGATTTTGCCTCTATTTATCAAGAATATTGTTCAGTTTTCGCAAGCCGCACTTCGAACGAGAATGAACAAAAAAGTTATCCACATTTGTGGATAACACTGTGGGAAACTCGCCCACCAATGAAAGAGATGTGAGGCAGAATTCAGCCCGAATCGAGACTTCGATTGTTACCGGGCCGGAAGGCCAGACAGATATGCGCTGCCCGGTACCCAAGATAGAAGAGATGTAGCCTACGCGGGCTGGAAATCGTTGGTGGTATGTGCTCCAGGCCGCTGCACGTCTCGCCCGGAAGATGATGGCGTGGAACAGGCGCCAGAAGTTCTTCTTGCACCTGGCCTCCTCGTGAGTAATGCGCGGAAAAGGCGCCGTAGCGTGCTCGAACTTTTCCAGATCCCGCGCAAGAAGGTGAAGCTCGGCCCAACGTGCCATCGGCACAGCGGCCACAGGGGACAAAGACTGTTCAGCCAGTTCCATCTCGTCTGGCAGTTGCGCAAATGCAACCTCCGGCTCGGCCCTCCCAAATTCCATTGCCTGAAGTCGCGGAACGAACGACAGCGGGCGTCTCGAGGCACCACAATTCCCCGGTTTGATTGACACAATTTCATCCCAAGCGCATCATCGAACCTGCAATGCGTATGACCTCCGCCCATCATCTAAGTATCGGGGTGACGCTGCTCATCAGCCTGCTCGTCGTTGAGCCCTGGCCCGCTGCCCGAGCGGGTGAGTTTAGAACGGACAATCCCTTAAATCAGCCCGGTAAAATCTATTGGTGCCCGAATCGTAGGGCCGACAAGCAGATTACCGCCACTCCCGATGCAGGCTGCACACCCCTGTACGATGCAGAGCGCGACTCCAGGAAACCGGACAAGCTCGATCAGTCCGGCCACGATGAGTCGATGCAAAAAGAACCGCTAAAAATTGTCGACATTCAGAATGAAGCATCGAAATTTACACGGGAGTACCGTGAATTTCTCGACTGCTGCGCCAGCGCCTTTGACTCGCTCGAACGAATCGACGAGCTCCTAGAGCAGTCCAATCACCTTCTCATGTCGGTCCAACAAAAAGGCATCTACAACAGTGCGGGCTTCGGAGTAGGGAGCGGTGCGGGTGGACTGGGCGGCGGACCCGGCCAATCCCCCAAACTCGGCACGTTTGCGCGTCAGTGGACGCTCAGCGAAATCGTCGGCACGGTCGCCACCGCGCGGGATGACCTCAGGAAAATCAAGACTCGACTTACGGAACTGGGCGAGCGATTCGAGAAACTCGACTCGTTGGAGTATGAGCAGCGCGCCAGGGAAGAACGACGCATCGAGGAGGAACGAGAGGCCATTACTCGTGACATTCGTCCCAGAAAACCGCCGGGATCAGCCCCGACAGGCATGGACATTCAGGACACGACGATTCCGACGAGGATCGGGGGAGACATTGAAAACACGAATTTGAACCGCTCCCTCAATCCGAGCTTCGGCGCCGACATAGGGGCGACGGTATCGCCCTACAGCAATGTGAATGAATCGCTACGTCCCCGAAGGGGAGAAGACCTCAAGGAAAGTACCCTGCCGGACCGGGTCGGCCCCCACACGCAAGACACCACCTTGCCGAATGCGTTCGGGTTTGAGATCAACGGGGCTGAAAATGCGGACAGTTCGTCATCAGTGCAGATGCGAGGCGTCGGTCCATCGATCGGCGACTCATCCCTGAATAGCCAACCCCGCCGATAGCCTCTTACCCGTCAATTCCGCGAATGCCTATTCCTTCGGGAAGACTGAAGGAAGCGCCTCCCAATGGACGCCTCCGTTCACACTCCGGTACAGGCCACTACCATTGGTTCCGGCGTAGAACAGTTTGGGATCGGTCGCACTCTGCACGAGTGACCGTATGTTGGTTGTGGACAACCCGTCATTGAGAATCACCCACGTCCTCCCGCCATCCTCGCTCCGATGGATCCCATCCCGCGCCGCCACATAGAGGACGCCTGCGCGTGCACGATCAAGCACCATCGCCACGATCATTTGATCCGGCAGCGCCTCCCCGATACGCACCCAGGAGGCCGCGCCATCCGTAGTTTTGTAGAGACCGGCCAGCGTCGCGGCATAGACAGTCTCCGGCGCAGACGGATCGACCTGCACCGACGTGACACTCAGCGCGCGCGAGGTCTTCACCATGTCCGTCGGCACCAGGCCCTTATTCACTTGCACCCAATACGCGCCTTGATTGATCGACTTGTATACCCCGCCACTCGTGCCGGCATACAGCACCGATGACCTGGTGGGGTCCATCCCCAGCGTCACGACCATCAACACTTCCTTCATCCCCTCCATCCGCTTGATCCAACGCTCGCCGGCATTCTTCGATTCGAATACGCCCATGGTCGTAGCCAGGAAGAGATGCGTGTCGTCGGCCGGGTCGAAGACAAACTGGTTCACGACGGAGGAGATCGTGGCATCGTCCAGCCCGATGCGGAGCGACGTCCAGCGCTGGCCGCCGTCATAACTCTTGTACACGGCGTCCCCCTTCGTGCCCGCATAGATCGTCGCGGGGTACGCAGGGTCAATCGCCATCGCAATCACACGCGAATAGCTCATTCCTTTCGAGAGATTGCTCCAGGTCTTCCCACCATCACGCGTTTTATAGATGTAGTCGTTGGTCGCGATGTAGATGATGTCGGGGTTGGTGGGATGCAACTCAATGACCACGATCGGATCGCTGCCGGTGCATCCGCCGAGGGACCACGCGATGAAGAACACACAGATGAGAAGTCTGGTCATGCTGGAAACTGCCAGATTCCTTATGGGATGGTCAAAAAGGTCGCCCAGCAAGGCCGGAGCGAGAGAAGAGGCGAGGCGTACTGTGCTTCTACGTCGAGCCTCTGAACGACGCGAGAACGAAGCTGGAGGCCTTTTTCACCATCCCTGTCAGCGGTAGTTGGTGAACTGCAAATCAATGCCGAAGTCCTTCCCCTTCAGAAACGCAATCGCGGTCTGCAGATCATCCTTGCTCTTGCTGATCACCCGCACCTGTTCACCTTGGATTTGCGCCTGCACCTTCAACTTGGACTCTTTCACGGCCTTCGTGATTTCCTTCGCCTTCTCCGTTGAAATGCCGCTCTGAATCTTGATCACCTGCCGGACCGTGGCGCCGAGTGCCTCCTCAATCTTCCCGTACTCGAATGCCTTGAGCGAGACCCCGCGCTTCACGCATTTCGTCTTGATGATTTCATTGACCGCATTGAGCTTGTACTCGTCGTCGGAGAGCACCACCAGTTCCTTTTCTTTCTCCCTCAACGTGATCTCACTCTTCGAGTCCTTGAAGTCGAAGCGCTGCTTGATCTCCTTCGTCGCCTGATCGACAACATTTTTCATTTCCTGCATGTTCACTTCCGACACCACATCAAAGGACGATTGATCAGCCATTAGTACCTCCTCATCTGACTCAAATTCTTCCTCTACTGTAGGATGCTCAAAAAGGTCTTCCAGCAAGGCCGCAGAGAGTGAAAAGGCGAAGCGTACTTTCTCTGTACGTTGAGCCTTTGAACGATGCGAGAACGCCGCTGGAAGCCTTTTTCAGCGTCCTGCCATCAGCAACAACCGCCGCCACAGGGCAAGCGAAAAATCTTGATATCTTCCTGATGGATCGCCGTCTGCACGCGGCCCGCCGATCCGCTGCCGGCCGTGGCCACGATCTCGCTGCTGGTAAACGGGCGCTTGAGGATCACATATCCGTACCACTGTCTCGCGCTATCGACCAGCACGATCACGCCGAGAATCGCCACCGCTGCAACCAGCACGGCATCGAGGTAGAGCGCAAAGGCCTGGGCTCCCGCCGCCAGCGTTGCGGCCTTCTTCATGAACATCCCGAACATCTCATACGAACCGGCCAGCGTAATCCCCCCCACAAACAACATCGGTACCGCCGTCACCCAGAGATACTGCGACTTCCACATCTTGATCAAGACCGTCGTGCCGATGCAGAGCGCGAGCGTCCCCAGCAACTGATTGGCTGCGCCGAACATCGGCCAAATCGTGGAGATGCTCCCCGTGCCGATCAAATAGGCCCAGGCTCCCACCACAAACCCGCTGCTGAGCAGCACCCCGGGCCACCAGTTCATCTGACGAAACGGCGCATAGACCCGACCGGCCATCTCCTGGATCAGATACCGCGCCACACGAGTCCCAGTGTCGATGGTGGTCAGGATGAACAGCGCCTCGAAGACCAGTGCGAATTGATACCAATAGGCCATCAACCCAGCCATACCAGGCAGCGCCGCAAAGATCGAGGCCATTCCCACCGCAAGCGATACCGCTCCGCCTGGCCGGCCCGCCACATCCACCTCGACGAGCTGCGAGAGTTCCTGAATCCGTGACGTGGGGAACCCCATCGCCGCCAGCGCGTCACCCGACAACATGGTATTGATCGCCAGATAATCGCCGGGGATCAAGACCGAGGCCGCAATCAAGGCCATCACGCCGACAAAACTTTCCAGCAACATCGCCCCATACCCGACCGTGGCCTGCGACTCCTGCTCAATCATCTTCGGTGTCGTACCAGACGATACCAGCGAATGGAACCCCGACACGGCGCCGCAGGCAATCGTAATGAAGAGAAACGGGAACAGCGTACCGGGAATAATCGGTCCCCCGCCGGACGCGAACGTCGTGATCCGCGGCATCTCAATGGTCGGCGCCATGAGGATCACCCCAACCCCCAAGAGCAACACCACCCCCAACTTCATGAAGGTCGAGAGATAACCGCGCGGCACCAGCAACATCCAGCCCGGCAGGACGGAGGCCAGAAAACCATACCCTGCCAGTAGCCCGACCAACGTCGAGCGATCGAACTCAAACCATGGCGCAAACGACGACTGCGCCACGACACGGCCGAATAAGACGGCGGCGACTAAGAATGCAACGCCCAACAGCGAGACTTCCGCGATCTGCCCTGGACGGAACTTTTGCAAATAGAACCCCATCAGAAAACCGATGGGAATCGTCATCGCAATCGTGAAGGTTCCCCAGGCATTGTGGTAGAGCGCATTCACCACCGCGAAGCCGAGCCCCGCCAGCGCCACGACTACAATAAAGAGCACCGCCACCGCCGTCGCCGTGCCGGTGATGGAACCGAGTTCGTCATGCGCGATTTCAGGCAACGAGCGACCGTTTCGACGCATCGAGGCCACGAGAATGATGAAATCCTGTACCGCCCCGGCCAGCACCGCCCCGATAACCAGCCAGAGAAACCCCGGCAGAAACCCAAACTGCGCCGCCAGCACCGGACCGAGCAGCGGCCCGGCGCCAGCGATGGCCGCGAAGTGGTGCCCGAAGAGGACGACCTTGTTCGTGGGGTGAAAGTTCACGCCGTCGTTCAAGCGCACCGCCGGGGTCAGACGCTTATCGTCCAACTGCACCACGTGACGGGCCAGCCATCGCCCATAGAAACGAAATGCCAGCACATAGAGACAGGCCGCCGCGACCACCAGCCACAGGCCATTCACTTTTTCGTGGGGATTGACGAGGCCGGTCACGTGGGCGAGTGCGACCGCGCCCAGGATAGACAATAGCACCCAGAGCAGGACGAAGGGTAATTTCATGCGCGGCATACTAACAACCCACCTGTCGCTTGTAAATCGAGAGTCGCCTGGCTCTTCTGATACGGAACTGCCTACATGTTGATTCACGCCCACAGAAACGTGGCCATGCCTTCAGATAAGGAACGAATCGTCAACTTCCTTAACAGTCAATCCGACGATAAGTCATATGAAGAGGTTCTGAGGGAACTCGTCTTTATGCGGCTGGCCGAACACGGACTGGCAGATTCGAACACAGGCCGGGTCATCGATCACGAGGAACTCGGGCACAGCATCAGAATGTGGCGAAACGCATCGGGGCGTGGCTCCCCCTCATAATCTATCTGCTCGCAGCCATTCTCCAGTGTCGGCAGAGTCGTCATTTGGCATGTCATTTGACGACAGAGGCGACGCGTGATACCGTGCCGCCATGATCCCGATACCGGTCATTCCACGTCATCTCGCCCTA
>JAHFEW010000008.1 GCA_023248215.1 Nitrospira sp. | reverse complement strand
TGTCGTGATGTACAGAGCGCCCTCCCTTCTTCCTGACTATGAGTGGGCGTGGCGCGCTCACCATCACCCATCTTGCCTCGGGTGAGGCTCGTGTTGGAAGAAGGCTGGGTCCATTTCATTAGCAGCGAGGAGAGGCGGCAACCTCTGTTTCTCTAACTTGTTGAAAAATTGGTGCCCCCGGCCTGAATTGAACAGGCGACCTTCGGTTTAGGAAACCGCTGCTCTATCCAACTGAGCTACGGGGGCATTCAAGATTTCCAACACCTTACACCAGTCCGGATGCGGGCTCAAGCATCTCTAACCCCAAAACATGACAGCGCAGCATGTCTGCCTGCACAAAAATGCTTTCTTCAGAAAGTTAGTATGGATAGGTTCTGATGGGCGGCGCGAGGATGGACCGCGCAGCGAAGCACGGCATCATCGCGCACACGAAGTCGCTGGCCGATGAGGGGCGTCCGTATCGTGAACGCCATTGCCCTCTGTCCAGGCGGCGTGGCGGATGACGGTCCTCGATGCATCCCCGGAGGAGATTTTAGTCTCCTGCGCTCGCCGGCCTCGCACCGAAGACGCATAGGAAGGCGGTCTGTTGATCTCCTGGCTTGTGCGATCTCGCTCGTACAAACCGCCCTACCTCCGATCAGACTTCCTTTCAACCAACGATGATTTGAGATGCCTTCTGTTGCTCGCCCCGCACTGCACCTGCTAGCTGCCTTCTGCATAATCTTGCCCCCGTTCGACCACGCTATCCTATGCGGCCCGTCCTTGCTTGGTCGCCTCATCACGTTCACCGGTGGCATTCGAGGCGGAGTTTCGTAATGCCGAACGGAACTCGGATTCTGCTTGAGGCGCGAACAAGAATGCCACGCCTGCACCGGTGAATGCGCCTGTCAAAAGGCCGACAAGGTAGAAGCATCAGAAGTGTGACTCCGCATGTGGCCCTTCTTCAAAAAGTCTGCGGTGTCGAAAAAGTGCATTCGTTTTCCCAACTAGGCAATGCGCTAGTGAGTGCTACAGCAAAGGCACATTGGACAAATTATCCGGAGGTGCCTGGAACTTGTCGACTGATGTCCAGGGCCTTCCCTAGGTGGGATCTGGATCACGAATGGTTAGTATAGACATAGGATTGGACGAGCGCAGGGATCGATTCTCGACGGGGCATGGGATTGTCGATCTTCGCGTCATATTCGGGAGGGAGTCGATCATGTCCACGGAAGAGTCAGGCTCAAATGGAAGTCGAGGATGGCGCCTCATCAAAACCAGAGATTTTGGACTTCTCTGGTGGGGACAGACGACATCTCAAATCGGTGAAGGTTTAAACAAGGTTGCATTATTATGGTTTGTCTATGAACTAACCGGCTCGGCCATGAAAATGACCATGGTTGGACTGTTGCAGACGATCCCTCCGCTATTGTTCGGCCCTCTTATTGGAGTGTACCTCGATCGCCTGCCCAAGCAGGCTGTGATGATATGGGTGGATCTCCTTCGTGCGATTCTGACCTTCCTCATTCCGGCTCTGTATGCGACTCATTCACTTTCGATTGAAGGCTTATACGGCCTCATTTTTCTCACCTCCGTGGTGTCAACGGTGTTCGGCCCCGCATTGGTTTCAGCGGTGCCCTTGCTCGTCCGGCCCTCTGAACTGATGTCTGCCAATGCGCTGATCCAAGGAACAAATAACATCGGTATGCTGTTAGGACCGGCGATCAGCGGAATAATGATCGCCTTGATCAATGCGGAGAATGTGTTGTTCGTCAACTCCGCGACCTTTCTCATTTCTACCCTATGTCTGTTGCCTATCCGATTCACCATTCCTCATTCCCGATCGGCCGAAACCTCGTCATCCATGTGGGAGGAATTGAAGGTCGGATTTCGTTTCGTGTTCGGTCAACAATCGATGGTGCTGACCCTGGTCATCATTTCGTCGCTCTACAATCTTGGCGTCAGCGCGTTCGTCTTCATCCTGCCTGTCTATGCCAAGGAGTTTCTGCAGGTGGGACCCGTGCAATTGGGGTGGCTCTGGTCCGCGCTAGGGGTGGGGATGTTAGCCGCGTCGACATGGTTAGCATGGAAAAAGCAGAGTGATATGCAAGGGCGTTTGCGTATTGTCGTGAGCGGCATGACGATCGGCGGGATTGCGGTTTGTACTCTCAGTCTGCTGGAAACCCCATTGATCGCGGCGGCCGTCGTCATTATTGTGGGCGGCAGCACGGCTGTGCTCAACCCCATCGTCTGGGCTCTCTTGCAGGAAGTGACGCCGGAGCATCTTATCGGCCGCGTGTTAACGACATTTAGTGTGGGATCGATGGCGTCTGCGATGGCGGGCATGACGGGCTTCGGCTGGGTGGCCGATGCGGTCGGTCCTGCTGCGAGCCTGATTGGACTTGGCTTGGTGTTGTTACTTACTGCAGGTATAGCTGTGCAATGTACCCGCAGAACGATGGGTCTCCGTGCGGCGAGCGCGTAATGGCCCGCATGGTTACAGCGTTCTATGGCGGTGACGCCGGGCTAGTGCGACCTGATGGCGTACACGCTCTTGCGAGTGGAAGGATGATGCGTGGGACAATACCAGGGACCAGTCATTCTGATCGAGCCCAATATTGCCGCGACGATCCACATTGACGGTATGGCTCACGCCTCTGAGGTGACTCATCGATGGATGCTGACGCGCGACTTCAGTTTGATGTGGTGGAGCCAGGTCCTGTCGCAAATCGCCGATGGGGTCAGCAAGCTGGCCTTACTGTGGTTCGTGTACGCCATTACCGGATCGCCGCTCAAGACCACGATGATCGGGCTTTTGCAGACGCTGCCTCCTATTTTCTTCGGGCCGTTTATCGGAGTGATCGTGGATCGCCTGCCCAAGAAAGCGATCTTGATCGGCAGCGATGTGGCCAGGGGGCTGTTGATTGGACTGATACCCTGCTGGGTGTCGGTTGAAACCTTCACCGTCGAATCGCTCTACACCCTCACCTTCCTCTATGGCATTGCGACGGCTCTGTTCGTGCCCACGCTTTCATCTGCCGTGCCGTTCATGGTCCGCCGGCCGCAATTTACGGCGGCGAATGCGCTCTTACAGAGCACGACGAGCCTTGGCATTATCATCGGACCGGCTTTGAGCGGAATCGGCATCGCCTTTTCCGGCTCGCAGGATGTACTGTGTCTGAACGCCGTGACCTATCTGGCCTCGGCAGCCTGCCTCTTGCCGATTCGGTTACGAAGCACCGAGCCCGCTCACCTGGATAGTCGGGGCATGAAGCAGCTCGGCCATCATTTGCTCGAAGGCATGCGATACGCGCTTCTCGCACACCGTAATTTATTGATCCTAATTGTATTGGCGTCGGTCTATACGTTCGGCACGGGCGCATTTACGACCCTCTTCCCAGTGTTCGGGCGTAACATGCTTAGCCTCGGACCGGTCGAAGTCGGGTATCTGTGGTCCTGGCTCGGGGTGGGCCTCTTTCTCACCTCACTTGGCCTGATCCGGTTAAGCGCGTGGGACCTTCGTCAGCGACTGTCGGCCATCACGGCGTCGTGCGCTCTCGGAGGGATGTCTGTCATCGCTCTGACCTGGACTCAAGACTTGCAGGTTGCCGCACTACTGCTGGCCTGCATCGGGGTCGGCTTCGGCGCATGGACTCCGATAGCCTGGGGCATCATCCAGGAAGTAGTTCCGCCAGGAACGGTGGGGCGCGTGATGGCCGTCTATACGGCTATTGCTACGGCCGCATCAATGGTGGGGATGAGTTTTTTCGGGTGGGTGGCGGAAGCGTTCGGTTCGACAGCCAGCGTGATCGGGATTGGAGTGGTGTTGTTTCTCTTGGCATCGGGCAGCGTGTGGTTCAGCCAGCGAATCCGTTTCTCCAGAGGAGAGAATGCCGAGTGATGGGTGAAATCCTTCGCTGCCGGCCCCAAACCTGGCACGTCGCTCGTGGGTCGGCAGCCCTCGTCAAGAGAGATGAAACGAATGAAGCCATAGTGAAGCGGGGAGGAAAGATGTGACTGCTTATCGTGGGATCGCGTCAGCCGGAAGCGTGAAGTGATAAAGAGCCTGCGCACAGATGAAGCGGTGATAAAACCGCCTCGCCTCCGGAGGGGGGGCTGCCACCTTCGGAGGCGAAGCAAAATGCGGGGGGAGACGGATTATCGCTGATTCGCTTGATCGCGTTTGCAGCTTTCCGCCGCTAACATCTTCTGCCCCGCGGAAGCATCTTGTGGAATCCGTGCCATGCAGGCATCCAAGCTGTCCTCAACGCTACCGGAGGCGACTCGGTTGCGATTCTTCGTATCGGCTGTCAGGAGTGAAGAACTGATCGGTCCTTCCCGTCGACAGCTCCCTTCGGCGAGCATGCGCGTGCCGGCCGTGCTATCAGCGGGAATGCGCGCCAGGCAGGCCTGGACTGAGTCATAGGCCGGAGCGGCAGCTTTCCCTGACACGGCCGTGGGCGAAGCCTGTGTCGATCCACTGCTGGTGATCGCCTCTTCGGTAGCACAGGCGCTGAGCAAGAGTAAGGATAAGGACAAGACAAGAGCGCTGTGAGACTGCGAGTACATCATTGAAAGATCCTCCTTGAGCAAGAACAATGCGGGCACAGTAGCATAAACCGCCTCCGCCTGGATACACCTCTGCGAGCTTGCCTAGGGGATGGGCACCGCTCCCTGTCCGAGGAGGGCCGGTCGCGAGGGGATCTGGGTCAGCAGATCCGGACGAACTTGGAATACACCAGGGATACGATGCCCAATGGCGTAGACGAGGCCGCCGACTTGGTTGCCCAGCGCGAGGCGTCCGGCGACGCGTCCGTCTTTGCCGGTGGCGACGAACTCGGCCACGGGAGCCACCAGTCCATAGGGCCCAAGTGGGCCGGCCTGCTTCAGGACACGCTCTTCCGCCGGAAGATTGACGATACGGCTGACGACTAAGTCCGCGACGTCCTGACGGACCTTCTCTGTCGGCTGATCCTCGAGCACCCACTCGTTATGCTGATGAATAAGTACGTATTGCTCATCGCGTGTCTTGATGGACAGCATGGCGATATCGCCGATGTCCACGCCGAGTAACCGTTTGTCCTGCAGTGTGAAGAGGTCCTTGGTGAGATCTTTGATGGCCGAAGGGCTGACTTTATAAATCGGGCCATCCGGCATTGTCTGGGCATAGGCTTCTCCGCTGGCGGGGTCCGGCTGAAAGAGCCGTACGACTTGGTCAGCGCCTGCGGCATGCAGAGTGATTTTTACTTTGGGTTTGGTGAGTGATGGTGCAAGTTTATCCCGTTCCGGACCCGGATCGACAATAGCGAGCGCCTTTAAGTCTTCCAAGCGGAAGAGCAGGGCTTGCACTTGCGTCCGGTCGGCTTCGGCCTCGATGGGATAGCGGATCTTCCATTTCTTTTTGGGCTTTTCATCCTGTGCGTAGAGCACGATTTCTGTCGTGGGATAGGTCAGACGGAGTCGCTCTGCGTCTTGCTGGGTAAATTGCAGCAACTCTTTGCGGCGTAGCGAGAGCAGTGTTTTGTTCAGAAAGTCTTTCGGCGCCAGGTCCGTCAACAGCACAGCCTGGTCCGAGGCCCTCAAGACATACAGGGTGGACGACAAAGGGCCGGCATCACCGATGGACAGGGTCTCCTGTCGAGTGCCGGTTCCAAGTGTGACGACCGTGGAGGGCCGATCGAGACCGAACGGCGTCAACGAAGCCGGATGCTCCTCGACGAGCCGCGAGACTTTTCCCGTCACGAGAGCGCGGAGCAGAGCCTGCACTTGCCGTTGATCGGCGTCAGTTTGAATCGGTGCGGTAATGGTCCATGCCTGGCCGGGTATTTGGGTGAGGACGACCTCGCCGGATTGACTCCGGACCGTCAACGTGGTGATCTCCGCCTCGTTGAACGCCAAAATCTGTTTGGCCTGAGTGGCAGTCGCTTCTTCGGTGCGTCGTTCGGGGAGTTCGACGAGATAGAGGTACAGGCCAAGAGCTGCAAACACGCCCGCCATCAATGCCGTCGGCCAGTAGCGCCTCATGCTGTTACAAACGACGCCGTTTTCGCCAGACCAGGAGGCCGCAAAGCACGGTCATTGCGGGGAGGAGAATGACCTGGACATAGAGCAGAATGCGTTCCTGGAGCGGGTTGGGGGTAAAGGGTCGGACTGCGGGGTCTTTGGGCGTGAGGGAAATGAGATCGCCTTCTTCCGTGAGCCATCCGACCGTGCGTTGAAAGAAATCGCTGTTGCCGACGAAGTTGATAAACCCATTGCTGGCAAACGAGGAGTTACCGACGATCACCAAGGCGGGTCGGGGTTTGCCTTCTTCGGGAGCCTGTTTCGGAGTCAAGGCCGCTGCCAGCGCCAAAGGGCCTTGGATATCTTCTTTTTCGTTGTAGCTCACGACCCGACCCTTGATATCGGTCTCGGCCCAACTGCGTGGCGAGGTTCGCGCGAGCGGGACATAGTCCCAGTCTTTTCCCTTGTCCTCATGAAAGATGAGATGGCGAGCGAGGGGAAACAACACTGCGGCGGTCAGTTCATGGGTAATTTCGTGATCGGTAAAGGTGCGGACCAGGAGGGCAGTCAAGTCGCCTTGTGCCAGGCGATCTTGTAGGTCGACCAACACACCACGGCCTAGCTCCAGACCCCAGGTGTCCAGCAGGTCGTCCATGCCGGCCTGCGTGTCAGGATCGACCAGCACGAGGAGATGTCCGCCCTTGGCGACATAAGCTCGAATGCGTTCCTTCTCTTCTCTGGTCACCGCTCGACGCGGTCCCGCAATGATCAGGACCGCAGTGTTCTCCGGCACGGCGGATTCCTGAAGCAAGGAGAGGGCGCCGATGTCGTATCCCTGTTTTTCCAGCACCTCTTTCGTCAGCGCCAGCCCGCCACGATCTCTGTCCTCCAGGTTTCGCTCTCCATGACCTTCCAAAAACACGAGCCGCTTTTTAGTGTCTTTGGACACACGGACCAGGGCGCCCGTAATTTCTACTTCAGCCGGAGAGGTGATGCGAACCGACTGTGGACCACTTTCGAAGATGGCAATGTCGGTCCTGGTGATGCCGTAATTCTGGGCCACCTTGGGCTGGCGCTCAGGATCGATGAACTGGACGGTCAGCTTGGGACTGGCCTGCCTGTAACTGTCGAACCGCTCCTTGTAGGCCTGGTAACCAGGATCTTTTTCCCTGGTAAAGACCGAGATACTGACATCTCTGGTCAGGTTGCGAAGGACGCGATGGGTTTCCGGCGCGAGCGTGTAGTTCTGATTCTCGGAAAAATCCCAGCGGATCGAATGGCGGGCTCCGATGAAGTTGACGATGGCTAAAATGGCTATAAAGAGCGCCACCATAAGCGCACTGTTTGCGCCCATGCGAGTCGAGCGTTGGGCGGAGAAGGTTTTCAGGCGGTCGAAATGGTTCGCAAAAAACCAGATGAGGCAGACCAGGGCCGACCCTTCCAGAAGTGTGACGAGCCAGAGAGTATCGGGCACCAAGGAATAGGCGATCAAACCGGCCACGGCCAATCCGGCTCCGAGGGCGCCAACGGGAATGGTGCGGCGCGTTATTTCCATCGTGACGAATCCACAATACGGTGGGCCAGGAACAGCATCAAGACGGTTCCGCTGACGTAATAGACCAGGTCTTTGGTGTCGATCAAGCCACGGACCAGATGGTCGAAGTGTTCCATGAACGACAGATAGGAGACGACCTGGCCCGCTGACGTATCACCCAATAGCGACCCGAGTCCGGCCAGGAGCCAGCACATCAGAAGCAGGCCGAAGCTGGTAAAGGCGGCCACGATTTGGTTTTCGGTGATGGATGAAGCAAAGAGGCCCACCGCGAGGAAGAATCCTCCGAGCAGCGTCAAGCCGAGATAGCCGGTCAGGACAGGATACCAGTCGAAATCGCTGAAGAGCGCCAGGGTGAGCGGTACGAGCGTAGTCATGAGCAACATCCCGATAAATACGAGGTAAACGCTCACGAACTTCCCGACGATGATATCGCCGATTCGCACCGGGGCCGTCATGAGGAATTCAAAGGTGCGGAGCTTTCGTTCCTCGGCCAACAGGCGCATCGTCAAGATAGGAAGGATCAACAGTAGGACGAATCGCATGCTAGCAAAGAGATTGCGAAAGACCAAGTCGTTCAGGTTGATCTGCGCCGTGCCGCCCTGCATTTGCATCAACTGAATGGCCTGGGCTCCGGTAAAGACAATATAGAGATAGGCCAGGAAGCCAAAGGTCAGCAGGAAGACCCCACCGACCACGTAGACGATGGGAGAGACGAAATAGGACCGCAGTTCCTTCGCGATAATGGCCTGAACGGGTGTCATAGGTCAGTGTTGGTTGATCTCGGTGGTGGTGTCCGGCTTCGACAGGCCGTCTTCGTGTTGAGTGAGTCGCAGGAAGACGTCTTCCAAGGTCATGGAGACGGGTTTCATTTCGAGCAGTCCCCAGTCGTTTCTGACGGCGAAGCGTGCCACCTCTTCCCGGATATCCTTGCCCAGCGCACATTCGATGAGGACCTTGTGCGGATCCGGGGTTGCCAGCACATGCTCCACTCCGGCGACCTCGCGGAACCGGTCGAGTACATCGGCCGGCGGGGCCTTAAGGGTGACGCTGATCTTTTCTGACCGTCGCAGTCTGGCCGACAGTTGGTCGGGCGTATCTTCGGCGACGATTCGCCCACCGTTGATGATGACCACACGCTGACAGACAGCGGTCGCTTCGGGAAGAATGTGTGTGCTCAAGATGACTGAGTGGGAGCCGGCCAGACTCTTGATCAATTCCCTGATTTCGATAATCTGTTTCGGATCGAGGCCGACCGTGGGCTCATCCAAAATCAAAACGGGCGGATCGTGGATCAGCGCTTGGGCAAGGCCGACGCGCTGGCGATACCCGCGCGACAGGTTGGCGATGAGCCGCTGTCGGACGGATCCCAGAGAAAGCCGCTCCATCACGCGATCCATTCCGGTTGTGAGGTCCGCCCCGCTGAGCCCGCGGAGCTTGCCCACGAAGGAGAGATACTCGAAGACGGTGAGTTCCTGATACACCGGAGGTGTTTCAGGCAGGTAGCCGATTCGTTTCTTGACCTCTTCCGATTGGTCCGCGCAGTCGAAGCCCGCGACGTGCGCCGATCCTTCCGTCGCCGGCATGAAGCAGGTGAGAATGCGCATGGTCGTGGTTTTTCCCGCGCCATTCGGGCCCAGGAATGCCAGCACCTCGCCTTTTTCGACGCGAAAGGTCACACGATCGATCGCGGTGAGGTTTCCATACCGTTTCGTAATGTTGCGAACTTCGATCATGCAGTCGAGATGGACGGCTGGGTGGGTCTGATTCCTGCTGTTCGTTGATACGAGACGTGGTGTGGCAAATCGTCGCTGATATTACCGACAGGCTTCGATGCAGTCAAGAGCGGCATGCATGGCCTCACCTGGCGGCGGAGCGGAAAAAGCCTCCACCTGGCTTTACACGGTGGTTCGTAACTGCTAAAGTTCCGCGACTTTTCTGTCAAGCTGCGCTGCACGATGGATGAGGTGGGTGATGAATCAGCCGCGATCAAGCCTGTTAGGGGTGTTGGTTATTGGCGCGTTACTCTGTGTGGCATTCGCCGGACTGGGAAGCCTGTTGAGCTCAGTCTATGCCGCCAATAACACCGTGCACGAAATTAGGGGGACGGTCCAGTCCGTCAGTCCGGGGGATACTCCTCCTGTCATTGTGGTGAAGGGTCTTCATGGATCAAAAGAAGAAATTGTGGTCGGGGCGATGGTCAAACAAGGTGCCAACGTTCTGCGCGGAAAAAAAAAGATCGGTCTCGATCAAATTCATCCGGGGGATAACGTGACGTTGAAGTACGTCAAGACCCGTGAGGGCCTCACCGTTCGATCGATTGTTCTCCACCGTAATTAAGACAAAATTACACGGCACGATGGTGGTGTGTTGTTTATAAGGAGGTAGAGAGATTCTATGATTCGACAGCATGTGGTGCGGGGGATGTCTGCGCCGGTGGCCGTCGGGTTGCTGCTCCTGTTGGGCTGCTCCGGAAAGAGCGACATCATTCCGATGAATCTGAACCCAAAGCCGTCGACGGAGAGCAATGGTACCAGCCAGGTGGTTAAGTCGATGGCTGGACCTCGGGTCACGGTGATCCCGTTTGAAGATGGGCGGGCCGATCAAACCAAAGTGGGTAGCCGGAGTTCAATGTGGGGGGGCGAAAGCTACTTCAATGTGTCGACCGGCAGTGCAGGGGAAGCAACGGCTCAGGCGTTTGCTGATTATCTGAAGGGTAAAGGGTGGCAGGCTCAGTATGCAAAAAGTGCTCCGCCGACATCGGAGAACGGCCCAGACATTGTGTTGTCCGGCAAAATTCTTGATCTAGCGGTCGAGGCCAAGAAGGGTTTCTTGCTTACGGATATTGAAGCGAAAAGTAAGCTGGTTATTCAGGCGAGCAATCGGCAGGATAATAGCTCGCTCACCAGAACAGACGCGCACTCAGGCAGCCATGACAACGTATTGTGGTTTGAACCGCAGGATGGTGAGCAGATCCTCTCCGAAGTGCTGGAAAAGAATTTTGAGCGGTTTGTCATAAATACCAAATTTGAGGACCGGGCCATTCGGTTTCGCTAGCCTAGCCTGTACCCGGCGGATTCAATTGGCCGTTTCTTGCCATTCTACAATGCCGAATAGGCCACTCCGAATCCTCAATAGTGTCCAATTCTGAACTACGCGCAGTCAGGGGTCTCGGCGCGTTCAGCTCTTCAGGCTGTGGGTGGCTTTCATCTCTCTGTTCGTTCCTGGTTGTTCGGTGAGATCGCCGATTCCAGTTTCTTTGAATGCTGGATTTTCTGTCCGTTTGTAGGGGGCCTTCCTACCCTAACGGTATTGTCGCCAAGGGGAATCCTCCGTAGCCTGAGACTACCTTGTACGAGGGTGGTTAAACAGCTTGCGACGTTCAGGCTTTCACACGAGGTACTTCCATGGATAAGAATTTCCGGAACGCTTCTCACCGTAAGGCTGGATATGCTGTGGTCCCCTTGGCCGGTTGTCTCCTACTGAGTGCCTGTTCCTCCCTGCCGAAAGGTGAACTCTCGCTGGATCTCGGAATTAAAGATCGTGGAGTCGCCTCATGGTACGGGAAGGAATTTCATGGAAAACTCGCGGCGAACGGGGAAGTCTTTGATATGACGGCCTATACGGCTGCTCATCGCAAATTACCATTAGGCAGTATGGTCCGCGTGATCAACTTGGACAATGGGAAATCTGTTCAAGTTCGTATCAACGATCGAGGCCCCTATGTCACAGGGCGAATGCTGGACCTCTCTCACGCTGCAGCTCGAGAACTTGGCATGGTTGAAGCCGGTACCACGGCTGTACAGATTGAGGTGATTGGAGATCATCGAGCGGTCGCGCCTGTCCCAGCTGGGACGGTTTCCGTTGTCGCGGGCGTGCTCTTGAACAGGGATACGCGCCCGGTGAGACAACGCAGTCGACCTGAAGAAGGATTAGAGGTGCCCGCCGTTCCTGTCCGAATGATGCCCCAAGAAGCCCTATACGTGCGACGTGAACGCCGTATCGGTAGCATGCTGGCGGCCGACCATACGGCTCACAACACAGTTCCCATGCTGATCGTCTCATAAGTGGGAGCCCGCCGCGCTCAATCAGTTGACACTCCCGCATGCACTTGATTAGACTGCCTTCTCCGGGTGACGAGTGGTTGCATCGTCACTCCTCATTGTTGTCGATTTTAACTGTTGGAGGTTGAGGGCTGCATGGCAAAGAAACCGACCGGTGACTCAGACGAAATCCGACTCAAAAAGAAAATTTCGGTGCGGGCGAACGATGAAAAGAAGGTCTCGAGCGATCCGGCTGTGCGTTCTTTGCGCAAACGACTCAAACGAGTGCAGCGAAAACGGCGTGCGCTTTCGTCTAGAAAGAAACATGCAGCGGGAAAGCAAACCGAAACCAAAGCCTAAACGGCTGCGGGTCAGGCGGGCCTGATCGCTACCCCCACCCCTTGCGTAACAAGGAAGATTGCTATGGAACAAGCTGGTGAAAAAGAAGAACAGGTCCAGGCTGCTTCCCCTGTCGGCCATGTCGCGGATGAGATCTTGACAGATCAGCTCTCCGACCAACTTGCCGCGTCATCGGATGCTACGACCGCGGCCCAGGACCTCACTGATCCTATGCAGGAAGTGGCTCTTGAAGAAGAGCAAGTGAAGGATGAGATCGATATTCAGATCGATCTCCTTAAGGATCCTGACTGGGTGGTCAGACGAGAAGCCGCGATTACGCTGGGAGAAATGGGCGATGAGCGTTGTGTGGAACCACTCGCCGCTGGGCTTCGAGACGGCGACTGGCAGGTTCGAGAGGTTGCGATTGAGGGCCTTGGGCAGATCGGCTCTCCGGCGGTTGATGTGCTTCTCAAGTTGCTTCGCGATTGGGACGTGCGCAAGTCCGCGATCATGGCGCTGGGAAAGATACGTGATGAACGGGTGCTGGAACCGCTGATGCAGCAGCTTCGGAATGACGAATTCATGGAAGACGCCACCGATGCGTTGGTGAACCTTGGTGAGCCGTCCCTGCCAGGGTTGATCAAGGCGTTGAAGGACAAAGAGGAATTAGTTCGGAAGCAAGCGGTGATTGCGTTGGGACGGATTAAGTCACCGGATGCGATCGATCCGCTGATAGAGATGCTACAAAATAAGGACTGGTTCACGCGTTTAACGGCTGCGGCGGCACTTGAGGCTATAGGTGATGAACGTGGTCGCGATGCGATTAAGCCCCTCTTGAAGGATAGCGATATGGTGGTCAAGATGCGAGTCGAACGTATTCTTGCTAAGTGGAAGAAACAACCGGCCACTGTCTAGTGTAAACATCACTTGCGTAGTAGAATATCCAGTTCTTTTTGAATCTCGTCTAGTTTCGCGGAGGAAACTTTCTTCCCCAGGGACAACTCGAGACGGAGCTCCCTAATCCTCCCAGTCAGCTCCCTCACTTGAGCTTGAGGGTCGATCTGTTTCCCTCCTCGCGTGGCCGCTTCCAGTGAGTTCACGGCTTCGGCCAATTCACTCTCGGCATCCGTCGTATTCCTATTGAACAACTCCGCCTTCGCCTGAACAATACGAGCTTTGGCGTCTACAAGGCGTTGGCGCCGGTGCAAATCCCGCTCAATTCCGAGAGTGGTATCCACCATATTCCGCGAGAAGTCTTTCACTGTTTGCTCAAGATTATTTGTCGGCTGTTTCCCCCAGAGATAGCCGAACCCGAATGAGAGGGCTAGTAGCACCACGAGCCCTATAAATCTGAGCATAGTGGTCCTCGGGCCCTAACGGGCGCTCCCTTGGTTGGCCTTCCGAGACAGCACTTGAAAGAGACTTCCGGCTGAGGCAATGCGGACGGCGGCATCCGAATCCTGTAGCCCTGTTTTGAGGGGAGTGACGAGTGACGTCAGTCGTGATTTCCCTAGCGCTCGAGCGGCCATGAGTCGCGGAAGTGGCTGCTGATCTCGTAGTAGGCTCTCAAGGATGGTCAGGGCATTGGGGGTGGTCGCGGCGGCCAAGGCTTGTGCCGTCCCTCCGCGAATCGATGGATCGGGATGTCGGGCGAGATCTGCCGCATTCAAAATTGCGCTGGCATCACCTAAGCGCAGCAGGGCTTCCACGGCGCTGATGCGCACGTGCTCGTCTGGATCTCGCAGGAGCGGTTGGAGGATGCTGCGAGTTTCGGCGGCGCCGAGGCGGCCGAGACTGGAGGCGGCCACCGCGCGGACGCGTGGATTTTCGTCACTTACGGAGTGGGTTAACGGAGCGATCCCGTCGGCACTGCCGAATTCCCCCAAGGCTCCTGCTGCGAACGCACGGACAGCAGGGTGGGGATCGTAGACGGCTTGACTGAGGGCTGACAGGCTTGAGGGGCGTCGCAGGCGACCTAGTATTCCTAATGCCGCCATTCGCACTTCAGGGTCGGGCAAGGTGACGGCGTTGGAGATGTCCGTCAGCATATCTGTCCGTCCGAGTTTATACAATCCAGCCAAGGCAAAAATGGATTCCGGTCCTTCATCGACCCGGGCGATTTCAGTGAGCTGATCAGCGATGCCGGATACTTTCGCATCCCCGAGGGCGTTGATTGCGGCAATGCGGACCCCGGGGGCTTCATCACGTAGTGCCCGCTTCAGCGCGGAGGAGCGTCCCGCTAGGCCACTCCGTCCGATCGTTTCAGCGGCCCGGGCACGGACCAGTGCCGATGAATCCAATAGACCGTCTTCAAGGATCGGCAACGTGTCGCTCTGGCCCATTTCTGCCAGGGCTGTATAGGCGGCAATCCGGATATGCTCCTGGGAGTCGCGGACGCGGGTGATAATAAAACTCCGCGCGACTTCTCGTAACAACGCCAGGTCGTCGGAACGATTCGCCGAGACGAGTCTGGGGTACAGTTTCCAGGCTTCCTCAGGCTTTCCAAGCTTCAGATGGCTCAGGATGGCATAGCGAATTAATTCCCGACCAGGCTCCTGACCAGCTGGCATAGTCTGAAGCACCTGCAAGACGCGGTCATATTCCGCGGCCTGGTACAGCGCCATCGCCTGCCGTTCGGGTGGGGTAAGGGCAGATTTTGGCAGGAGTGAGGCTGCCATTGCGGGGAGGGGTGCGACCCAGGTGAGTAGAACGAGACCGGCCGAGAGAGCCCATGCAGCGAAGTTGTGGCGTTGCCAAGGATTGTGGCCCGGACGGATCACGCTACCATTTGTTCGGAGTACGTGCGGTGGCCGGCGCATACAGTTGCCTCATGTATTCCTTGACCATCCGTTTGGTACAGAAACGGGGAGCAATGGTCTTAATGCTTTCTTTGACAATGTGAAGCCATCCGCGAGGAATGCCGTCGAGATCGCGTTGGTAAAACAATGGCACGACTTCTTGTTCTAACAAACGGAACAACTGTTCGGCATCGTGGGTATCTTGCGCCTGGGTGTCTGATTCCTCCGGGAGGGGCTGAATCCCCCAACCATTGGCGCCGTTGTATCCCTCCTGCCACCAGCCATCCAAGACGCTGAGATTAATGACACCGTTCAGCGCAGCTTTTTGTCCGCTGGTGCCGCTAGCCTCGAAGGGGGCTCTCGGAGTATTGAGCCAGATGTCGACGCCCTGGACGAGGTACTTTGCCATATGCATGTCGTAGTCCTCGAGGAAGGCGACATGCCCGCCGATCTTGTGATCGTTACAGAAACTGAGAACCTCGTGGATAAAGTACCGGCCGGGTTCGTCGGCCGGGTGTGCCTTCCCGGCAAACACGATTTGGACGGGCCGCCACCGATTGTGCAGCAATTGTTTGAGGCGTTCGAGGTCACGGAAAAGGAGGGTCGCGCGCTTGTAGGTCGCGAACCGCCTTGCAAATCCGATAGTGAGGGCCTCCGGGTCAAGGAGGGTCCCTCTGGCGATGGCCTGCATGGGTTGAAGGTGACCACGAATCCATCCGTCGCGTGCGCGCTCACGAATAAAGCGCATGAGTTTTCGTCTGCTGGTCTGTCGGACGGCCCACA
Source organism: Nitrospira sp. (assembly GCA_023248215.1). Lineage (GTDB taxonomy): Bacteria > Nitrospirota > Nitrospiria > Nitrospirales > Nitrospiraceae > Nitrospira_A. The sequence goes on along the minus strand of JAHFEW010000008.1, from coordinate 67,465 downwards.
ATTCATGATCCGGCAGGTCCGTGACCCGTTGCCAGATGGTGGGGTCATCTATCCGCTCCGCCCATTCCGGACTGAGGTATTTGGCATAGAGGGAATTCGACTCCGGAGAGATCCAGGTGGGAGCATGAATGCCATTGGTGAGGCTACGGATGGGGACAAGGTCCTCCGCCAACCCAGGCCACAAATGTTGCCACATATGACGGGACACCCGGCCATGCTCGCGACTGACTCCATTGACATGGGCAGAGAGGCGCATTGCGAGGGCCGTCATGTTGAACCCGTGCCCCGTGCTTTCAGGCGTTTCGCCAAGGCGCAGGAATTCTTCTCTGGACAATCCGAGTTGGCCCCAATAGTTTGTGAAATAACGGTCCATGAGATGAAAGGGGAAGACATCGTGTCCGGCTGGGACGGGAGTGTGCGTGGTGAAGACAGTGCTCTGTCGGACCAGGTCACTCGCCTCGGCATGGCTCTGGCCGGCTGTGACGAATTCGCGGATCCGCTCCACGGTCAGGAAGGCTGAATGGCCTTCATTACAATGCCAAACGGCCGGATTGATGCCGAGGGCGCGCAGGACTCGCACGCCGCCGATGCCTAACAGAAATTCCTGGCAGAGCCTCATCTCCTGATCCCCACCATACAACCGTGCGGAGAGCGCGCGATCCTCCGGTGTATTCTCGGGCACGTCGGTATCGATCAGGAACAGCGACATGCGTCCGGCGCGAACCTGCCACACGAGAACCGTGACCTGGCGGTGGCCGATCTCGACCTTAATGGAACAGGGGATACCGGCCGGGGTCATGGCGTGGTGAATGGGTGAATCGTGCCGATTGAACGGCGCGTAGGTGGCTTCCTGCCAGCCCTCCGGGTTGATACGCTGCTTGAAGTACCCTTGCGGGTACATGAAGCCAATGCCGACGAGAGGAATTCCTAAGTCACTGGCCTCCTTACAATGGTCCCCGGCCAGAATACCGAGCCCTCCGCTATAGATGGGAATCGAAATATGGAGTCCAAATTCTGCCGAGAAGTAGGCGATCGGGGCATTCTGGAGCGCGGGGAATTCCGTGGCCGCCCACGTTTTTTTATCGCTCAGATATTCGTCGAAGGTGCGCAGGACGGCGGCATACTGGCGCACGAAATTCGGATCGCTCGCCAACGTGGTGAGACGCTCGGGTTTCACGCTGGAGAGCAACTGGACTGGATTGTGATGGGTCAGAAACCAGAGGGTTGGGTCGATGGACTCAAACAGTTGCCTCGCCGTGGGGGTCCAACTCCACCACAGATTGCGGGCCAACTCACCAAGGCGATGCAGGTTTTGTGGAACGGTGTCATGAGGGGGTTGTCTTTGATCGGGTGCTTGCACGACGCCTCCGTGGGATATGATCAATGGCTGAGGAAGAGGACTGCGGGGCCCTGCTTCCGGAATGCTGCGTCAGGCGTGTCCGGCTTTATGCCAGGATGCCCACTGGTCAGAAAAGGCGACGGTGGCGTAGCGTTCTCCGAGGATTTTGGCGACACGATTCATCGTCGTCGTGAGTTGTTTCGCCTCCTCTTGCGTCAGGTCCTGACGAAAACGTGGATGGAGTCCCCATCGCGTCTCGACCTCTTCGCCCTTGATGCTTGACATGACACTGACGAGTTTAATGTCGGTGCCGGTGGCTCCCCGAGGGACCCCGCTTCCTGCGGCCGTGGCAGGATTCGTCGATGCGTCGGCGGCGGCCGGCGGAGCCTGCCCCTCGAAAATACCGCTGAGGGCTGGGATCACGGCACTGATACAGAGAGTTGCGGCGGCTGTCACGTGTGGATTGCCGGAGGCTCCGACCAAGCGGGCAATGCGATCGCTAAAATCGCGGTACATGTCGTTCTTGGCTGGGCTGTCTTCGGTCACCAGGAAGCGATAGCGCTCATAGGTCTGGCGGCTTTCAGCCACAGCCGCCCCGATGGTTAAGACAATCTCTGTCTGATCGCTGCCGGCTCCAAAGGCCGGTTCCAGAACTTTCTTGAGTTGATCGATCACCGCGTCCGTCAGCTCATCCATGAACTGCGGCTGTTCCTTGAGTGGAATGTGAAGCATCGAGACGCGATCGGTCAGGTTGAACATGATGCGCAAAAATTCGAGATAGACGGTCCATTCGTCCTGGCGCTTGAGTTTCAACGCCTGCTCTGGAACAGCACGTTTGATCACCGACACGGATTCGCCCGCTACGGCGAGCATGAGCTCCGCAACAATCTGCATCTGTTGAGCGAACGAAAGTTGTCTAGCCGTCATAAAGGTCCCCTGCGTGTTCGGCATTATATACAACTCAATTTCAAGGTCCAAGTGTTGATCTTGTCTAAAGCGTTCACGGAAGGCAGCTTGCGCGCTCTGTCGTTGCAAGGGATCCAGTGGTATGTTATACAGCGCGACCGCTTCCGTCATGCGCCTCACTGCGAAGCCGGATGCCATCATGAACCGAGACATTAAACCCTACATTCTCAAACGGACCGCGGATCAGGACAACGTCCCGAAGCTCTCGTTGGACTATGCCAGGGCCCTCAATGCTCAGCAGTATGCGGCCGTCACAGCGGGTGATGGACCTGCGCTCGTGATCGCCGGGGCCGGCAGCGGCAAGACGCGGACACTCGTTCACCGCGTCGCCTATTTGATCGATTCTGGCGTGGATCCTTCGCACATTCTCCTGCTGACCTTTACGCGAAAGTCCTCCGAGGAGATGCTGGAACGAGTGGGGGTCTTGATCGGATCGCGCAGCCAGCGAGTCTGCGGGGGTACATTTCACTCGGTTGCCAATATGTTGCTCCGGCGCCATGGGCGAGTACTCGGGATCGAGCCGGGGTTTACGATTATGGATCGTGGCGACGCCGAAGATCTCATCGCCCTGTTGCGCGCCCAAATGGGGCTCAATGAGAAAGACAAACGGTTCCCTCGCAAGGGAACGATCACAGAGATCTATAGCAAGTGCGAAAACACGTTGCGCGGGCTGGAGGAGATTGTTCTCGAAGAATTTTCGCATTTCGCAGACCATCTCGATGATCTCGGGAAACTGCAGCGAGCCTATCACGCTGCGAAGCGGCAACGCCAACTGCTCGACTACGACGACCTACTCGTGTTACTGCGAGATCTGTTGACCGAGCATGAGCCCACTCAGCAGGCTATTTCCCAACAATTCCGATACATTCTCGTGGATGAATATCAGGATACCAACCGGCTGCAAGCGGAACTCATTCGAAAACTGGCTGCCACTCATGACAATGTCATGGTCGTCGGGGACGATTCACAATCCATTTATGCCTTCCGGGGCGCGACGTTCCGCAACATCATGGAGTTTCCCTCCTGGTTCCCTGGCGCCAAGATCTACAAGCTCGAAGAAAACTACCGCAGCACGCAGCCGATTCTCAGCGTGGCCAACGAGATCATTCAAGAAGCGCCGGAGAAATATACGAAGCATTTGTTCACGCGAAAGCTGGATGGGCCGTTGCCTGCGCTGGTGGAAGCAGCGGGGGAGAATGCGCAGTCTCGATTTGTGGCGCAAAAAATTCTGGAACTGCGGGAAGAGGGCGTGCCGCTGAATGAAATTGCGGTACTCTTTCGGTCCAGCTTTCACTCCTTCGATCTGGAAATCGAGATGTCGCGCTGCGGGTTGCCGTTTGTAAAGCGGGGTGGGATCAAGTTCATCGAGGCGGCGCATGTAAAGGATCTCCTGGCGCACTTGCGCGTGGTGGTGAATCCGCAGGATGCGGTCAGCTGGCATCGCGTGCTCATGCTGGTTGAGGGTGTCGGACCTAAGAAGGCGCAAGACTTAGTGGCGGCCATGGTGCGCACGAACGAACCGTATCAGGTATTGCGAGACAGCAGCGGCCGTTCAGGCAAGGGGTTAAAAGAGCTGGCCCTCGTGCTCGAAAGCCTCTCGAAGAGCGACGATCTGAGTCCGACCGAACAGGTCAACCGGATTTATGAATATTATCTGCCGATCCTCAAAGACCACCATGACGACTATCCGAAGCGGATTCGGGACCTCGACCATCTGCATACCATCGCAGAGAGCTATCCCGGCCTTACCGAGTTCCTGGCCGACCTGGCGCTGGCGCCGCCGGATGGCAGTGCGGTGGGAGTGGAGCCCTCGGGGCAGGATGATGAGCAGGTGGTGCTCTCGACAATCCATTCGGCCAAAGGGCTGGAGTGGCAGTGCGTATTTCTCTTGTGGGTGGTGGATGGGAAGTTCCCCTCGGTATTCTCGTTCAATACCGACGAGGCGTTGGAAGAGGAACGGCGGTTGTTGTATGTCGCGGTGACGCGGGCGAAGCGCTACCTCTTTTTAATCTATCCGATCAATGTGTACGATAAAAGCTCGGGGATGCTGCTGTCCAAGCCGTCTCGATTTCTGGATCATGTGTCCCCACGCCTGTTTGAGACGCTCGCCCTGGTTGAAGAAGGCCACGCGTACGAATGGGGTCGCGAGCGTGACCGCTATGTCTAGACCGATCGCTCTCGCCGCATAGTTCAGGACCGTCTCCCACGATCCGGTGTCCATCTCGGTACAACCATGCGTGTCGTGCATTCATATGTCGGTAGCCTGCGCGGAGTGACCGTCTTGATAGTGGCGGGGGTGTTGCTGGGGCTCACGATGTCCGACCGGGCGAGGGCCGATACATCGACGGCTCTTCCGGATGCCTCGCGACTCTGGCTGGCATTGGTGTCGGAGGCGAAGACACTCACCCTCCCGACACGGTTCCTTGAGGAGATTCCTGCGCAGTTCGTGACGTTCGAGTTTGAGGATTTGCACGCGTTTGCCGCGGAGTACCATCCCAAGGACCATCGCATGGTATTGGACCGATCGCTCTCCCTGAATGCGGCGGGGGGAACATTACGGCCACTGGGACGGTTGACCCACAAGGAATTGGAAACGCTGTATCACGAACTGTTTCACGCCTATATGGATTTTCTCGAGCAGGAGAGCGTGCCGACAGAGGCGCGTGCCTCATTGATGACGTTTGCTCGCGAGCAGCAACGCTGTCGCTATCAACAGGTGCTCATCACGCCGGTGCTTCAAAAGAAAGAGCTGAAAGAAGAGCGGTTTCTCAGTGAAACGGAATCGTGGGAAGCTCTGAATGAGACGTGGGCCGTGTTTGTTGGATGGGCCGTGTGGACGCAGCTGGAGTTGGATGAGAAGAAGGGGCGTGAACTCCGGCCGTCCAGCAAATCTCTCAACATGCCTGGGTGGATCAAGCGGCTGGAACAGGCAGAGAAGGATGCGACCTTGAAGGGCTATTACGAGCCTGAAGACCCAAGTGAAAAGCTCATGGCACGGAAGCGATTTTTGGCGCCTGAATTTCGACTCTCAGCGCCAGAGCTGACCGTTCTGATGAAGGACGTGTTGGGCAGCCCATCTGAATTGATTCGTCAGGCCGGTCGGGTGGTAAATCGTACTAGTCCTGTTTCCAGCGTTCGTGGGACCTGCCCTGCTCCTGTCTCTCATTAGAATTGTTCCTGCATAGAACATACCCCCTTGACAATGGAACGCGTCGCAAATAAAATCGGCTGCTTTCAGAGCCAGGTTAATCCTCATTTTATCAGCACCCCAGTCCTGTCATTTTGCTGGGGAGCTGTGGGTGGTGGGGCTTACTTTCATTCTCCGATCCAAAGAATGAAATCGCTTCGGTTAGAGACTTGCCTGGAAAGAGGGTCGTTGTTTGAGTTGGACTTGATGTGACAGACGGGCAGGTACCCAAGTGGACAAAGGGGGCAGACTGTAAATCTGCTGCCTTATGGCTTCCAAGGTTCGAATCCTTGCCTGCCCACCAAACTTGAATCGGTTTAAATCTGCCTGTGCAGAATGATGATCGTGAAGTATGTGATGTGGCGGTGCGCAGGCTTGCTCCGGGCGGGAGATCGCCGGCAAGTCATGAAGTGTTGGTAGGTTCACCGTGGGCGGGCGTAGCTCAGTGGTAGAGTTCCAGCCTTCCAAGCTGGCTGTCGTGGGTTCAAATCCCATCGCCCGCTCCAAATCGAGCGCATTCGATCACGTGTGGTGTCACAGAGGGTGCGCGAGCGGATAAAGATCGTGAATTGAAGGCCCACGTAGCTCAGTTGGCAGAGCACGTCCTTGGTAAGGACGAGGTCACGCGTTCGATTCGCGTCGTGGGCTCCATGCCATAGCTTAAGCCGACTGAGGCCCTTCTGCCGGTGGGCGGCCTAAGCATGCAATCAGTGTTTCGAGAAAACAGTGTTCTGAGAAAAGGAGTGAATCATGGCGAAGGCGAAATTTGAGCGACGAAAGCCCCACGTGAACATCGGGACGATCGGGCACGTGGACCATGGAAAGACGACGCTGACGAGTGCCCTGACCAAGATCTGCTCGGACAAGGGCATGGCGAAGTTTATCAGCTACGACGAAGTGGCGAAGGCGAGCGAGAGTCAGGGGCGCCGGGATGCCAGTAAGATCATGACCATTGCCATCAGCCACGTGGAATACGAGACCGACAACCGGCACTATGCGCACGTTGACTGCCCGGGCCACGCCGACTATGTGAAGAACATGATTACCGGCGCCGCGCAGATGGACGGGGCGATCCTGGTCGTGAGCGCGGCCGACGGGCCCATGCCGCAGACCCGGGAGCACATTTTGTTGGCGCGCCAAGTCGGCGTCCCCTACATTGTTGTGTTTCTGAACAAGGCGGACAAGGTCGATGACAAGGAATTGTTGGAGTTGGTCGAGTTGGAAGTGCGGGAATTGCTGACCAAGTATGAGTTCCCGGGCGATAAGATTCCCATCATTCAGGGTTCGGCCTTGAAGGCGATCGAAGGGGATCAGGGGCCGTTGGGCGTGCCGTCCATTCTGAAGTTGTTGGAGGCCGTCGACACCTATATTCCGACGCCGACCCGGGCCATCGATAAGCCATTCTTGATGCCGATCGAAGACGTGTTCACGATCAGCGGGCGCGGCACGGTCGTAACGGGCCGCTGCGAGCGGGGCATCGTGAAGGTGGGTGACGAAATCGAAATCGTCGGGTTGAAGCCGACGCAGACGACCATCGTGACCGGCGTGGAAATGTTCCGCAAGGTGCTCGACGAAGGGCAGGCGGGCGATAACATCGGGGTGTTGCTGCGCGGAACGAAGAAAGAAGATGTGGAGCGCGGGATGGTGCTGGCGAAGCCCAAGAGCATTACGCCGCACACGAAGTTCAAGGCAGAGATCTATGTGTTAACGAAGGAAGAGGGCGGGCGGCATACGCCGTTCTTCAACGGGTACCGGCCGCAGTTCTACTTCCGGACGACGGACGTGACGGGCATCGTGACGCTGACGCCGGGGGTGGAGATGGTGATGCCGGGGGACAATGTGACGGTGACGGGCGAGTTGATCAGCCCGATCGCCATGGATCAGGGGTTGCGCTTTGCGGTGCGTGAGGGCGGTAAAACCGTCGGCTCGGGCGTCGTCACTGAAATTCTAGCGTAGAGGGAGGCGTTAGGCGTCAGGCGTTTCGAGCGCGGAGGTAACTGTTTCCTCGCGCTTCACGTTGCACGCTTCACGGGATACGAAATGCGAGACATCATCGACTTGGCCTGTACGGTCTGCAAGCAGCGAAACTATACGACCCGCAAAAATAAGAAAAACGATCCGGATCGTTTGGAGCGGAACAAGTTCTGTAAGTTTTGCCGGAAGCACATCGCCCATAAGGAAGTGAAGTAAAGTCTTTCGTGCTGGGTGGGGGCTGTGACCTTGGCTCGGCAGCGCTCATGTTCCGAATGGAGGGGCATGGTGTCAACGGCAGCACATCGGTCTCCAAAACCGAGAGTCTAGGTTCAAATCCTAGTGCCCCTGCCAAGCCGAGCGCGCATGATCGACCCAGTGTTTGATTTTGGCGTCGTGGGTCGGGAGGGTGCTCTGTGCTTGTCAGATTGCCTTTTCCAATGATGCGACCCTAAACGATGGGTTAGCGTAGACGAAGTATCTGGAAAGTTCCACGAGAGGATTGTAACCGTGTTTCAGCGATTGACCGCTTCTATTCGGGAATTCATCGACGGCGTTCGCGGCGAACTGAAAAAGGTGTCGTTTCCGACGAAGACGGAAACGATCGGCGCCACCACGGTCGTGATTGTATTCTGCGTCCTCATGTCCCTGTATCTCTCTATGATGGATTCCGTGCTTGGCTGGCTGATGCGCAAGGTCATTTAGTTGCGACGTGCGGCTGTACAGGTCCGGCATTGCCAGGACGATACGATGCTGGATGTTCAGCTGAGAGGAGATGATGAGCAATAAGAACTGGTACGTCATCCATACCTACGCCGGGTTTGAGGGCCGCGTGAAGACCAGTCTCCTTGAGCGCGCAAATCAAATGGGGCTCACCGAGCGACTTGGGCAGGTCTTGGTTCCGACGGAAGATGTGATTGAAATCAAGGACGGCAAGCGACGGACCTCCCGTCGCAAATTCTTCCCGGGTTATGTCCTGATTGAGTTGGAATCGCCGCTGGCCGACGAAACCTTGCAGATGATCAAGGAAACTCCCAAGGTGACGGGGTTCGTCGGCGGGGGGGCTCAACCGACGCCGCTTTCATCCGAAGAAGTCGATTCCTTGCTGAAGCAGGTGGACGCCGGTGCGGCAGGGCCGCGCGAGCAGGTTCGGTTTATTAAGGGTGACAATGTCCGAATTGTGGACGGTCCGTTCCTAGGCTTCAACGGCGCAGTGGATGACGTGGATGCCGACCATAGTCGCGTGAAAGTCTTCGTGAGTATTTTTGGCCGGTCCACGCCGGTCGAACTTGGATTCTTGCAGGTCGAGCGTATTTGAGGTCACTGGATTAGCGATGCTGGACTGAGAGTCGCTCTCAGCCTGCGCGCTCAGTCCGCAGTTCTCAGGGAGTAACTCATGGCTAAGGAAGTATCAGCACAGATTAAATTGCAGATTCCGGCTGGCAAAGCCAACCCTGCGCCGCCTGTTGGTCCGTCGTTGGGGCAACACGGCGTGAATATCATGGAATTCTGCAAGCAGTTCAATGCGAAAACGCAGAAGGACGGGGATAGCATCATCCCGGTGATCATTACGGTCTATAAGGACCGTAGCTTTACCTTCATCATGAAGACGCCTCCGGCCTCCGACTTGCTCAAGAAGGCCGCCGGCATCATCAAGGGCTCTGGGGTGCCGCATAAGGACAAGGTGGGGAAGGTCAGCCAGGCCCAAGTCCGCGAGATCGCGCAAAAGAAATTGTCCGACCTGAATGCGGCTGATCTTGAAGGCGCCATCAAGATCATTCAGGGAACCGCGCGCAGTATGGGCATCACCGTCCAGTAAGTCTTTGCAGAGTGAACCTCCGGCGGATGTGAAGGAGTAGCAGTATGGGAAAGAAGATGACCGCGGCTCAGGAAAAGATCGAGCCCAGATTTTATGGACTGAAAGAGGCGGTCGAGGCCGTCAAGCAGGCGGCTTTCGCCAAGTACGATGAATCCGTCGATCTGGCGATTCGACTGGGCATCGATCCGAAGCGGTCGGATCAAATGGTGCGCGGCACCACCGCATTGCCGCACGGAACTGGTAAGAAACTCCGCGTCCTCGTGTTCGCGAAAGGCGAGAAGGAGCAAGAGGCTCGGCAGGCAGGAGCGGATTTCGTAGGGTCGGATGACCTGATGGAAAAAATCAAGGGCGGGTGGATGGAGTTCGATTGTGCGATTTCCACACCCGATCTCATGGCGTCTGTCGGCAAGCTCGGGAAAGTGCTGGGTCCCCGCGGCCTCATGCCCAATCCGAAAACAGGCACGGTGACGTTCGAGGTGGGCAAGGCCGTGAGTGAGATCCGCAAGGGGCGTGTCGAGTTTAAGGTCGAAAAAGCGGGGATCGTGCAGGTGCCGGTTGGTAAGGTGTCGTTTGATGCCCAGAAGCTGTACGACAATGCCCATGCGGTATTGGAGTCCGTGGTGAAAGCGAAGCCGTCCTCCTGTAAGGGCCGGTATCTCAAGAGTGTGACGATGTCGAGCACCATGGGGCCGGGCGTGAAGCTGGATCCCGTGGCCTTGTCGAAGTTGTGGAGTTGAGAACAGACAGGTTCTCAGTAAGGGGAAAGGCATGAAGAAAGAAGAGAAGGCAACAGCGATCGCGGAGTTGACGGAAAAATTCGGTCGCGCCCGCTTGGCTATTCTGACGGAGTGCGCCGGAATGCCCGTAAATCAGATGACCGAGTTGCGTAGGCAGTTGCGCGGCGCCAAGGCCGAGTATTGCGTGATCAAGAATACCCTGGCCGTCCGCGCGTCGGCCGGTACGATCCTCGCCGATGCGAAACCGCATTTCAAGGGACCGACCGGTTTGGTGATCGGCTACGATGATCCGGTTCTCCCGGCGAAAATCTTGCGGGATTTTATTCAAGCCGAAAAGCGCACAGAAAAGATCAAGATAACGATCGGGGTGTTGGAGGGCAAGCTGGTGCAGGCTGCGGATCTCGCGGCGATTGCGCAGTTACCCAAGAGGGAAGTGCTGATTGCGATGCTGCTATCGGCCATGCAGGGTCCGATTCGCGGCGTGGTGTATGCGTTGAGCGGAGTATTGAGCAAGTTCGTGCGAGTCATTGCAGCCATTCAGGATAAAAAGAAAGGGGAGGGCGACATGTCAGCAGCAGCAGGAACTAAATTGTCACAAGATGAATTGATCAAGGCAATCGAAGGTATGAGCGTGTTGGAATTGGCCGATCTGGTCAAGGGGCTGGAGACACGTTTTGGCGTAACGGCAGCGGCTCCGATGGCTATGGCGGCACCGGCCGGCGGTGGAGCGGCGGCGGCACCGGCAGAGGAAAAGACATCGTTCGACGTGATTTTGGTCAGTGCTCCGGCCGAGAAGAAGATCCAGGTCATCAAGGTGGTGCGCGAGCTCACCAGCCTCGGACTCAAGGAAGCGAAGGACTTGGTCGAAGGCGCTCCGAAGCCCGTCAAGGCCGGTGTCACTAAGGAAGAATCCGACACCATGAAGAAGAAGCTCGAAGAGAGCGGAGCGAAAGTCGAAATCAAGTAATCGCTCGGTGATCTGCGGTGCGGGGTTGTCCGGTGGGATGGCGCGAGGCGTTCATCTCCTTATGAGCTTGGAGGGCTAACGAATGTCGGAATCGACTCTTTCGGAGTTTGTCGAACGGAAGGATTTTTCTCGGATTCGCACGAGCATCGACATTCCCGATCTCATTGAAATCCAGAAGCGGTCCTACGAGGAGTTCCTCCAGATGGAGGTCGAGCCGGATCGTCGCAAGGATCAAGGGTTGCAAGCGGCATTGGCCAGCGTCTTTCCCATCACGGACTACAACAACACCGCGGCGTTGGAGTTCTCCAATTATTCGTTGGGGACGCCGAAATACGATGAGCGGGAATGCCTCGAACAGGGGATGACGTATGCCGTTCCGTTGAAATTGCGTGTGCGGCTGATTGTCTTCGACAAGGAAGATAAGGGGCCTAAGAAGAAAGTCCTGGATGTTCGGGAGCAGGAAGTCTACGTCGGTGAACTTCCGCTTATGACTGAACGTGGGACGTTTCTCATCAACGGGACCGAGCGAGTGGTGGTCAGCCAGCTGCACCGCTCGCCAGGCGCGTCGTTTACCCATGACAAGGGGCGGACCCATGCCAGCGGGAAGGTGTTGTACTCCGCACGGATTATTCCGTATCGCGGGTCTTGGCTCGATTTTGAGTTCGATGCGCGGGATATCTTGTATGTTCGGATCGATCGTCGGCGGAAGATGCCGGCAACGATTCTCCTGAAGGCTTTCGGGTATAGCACCGACGACTTGCTGCGGATGTATTACCCTGTCGAAGAGATTCGCGTCTCCAAAGGGAAGCTTTACAGGAAGCTTGATGCCGAGATCCATCACGGCCTGAAGTGTTCGACGGAAGTGTTGGAGAAGGGGGGTAAGGACCCTCTCGTTCGCGAAGGCGCGAAACTGACCAAGGTTGTGATCGCCAAGCTGAAAGCTGCCGGAATCAAGGAGATTCCTGTGACGCCGGCCGAACTGGTTGGACGTGCGGTGCTGACGGAACTCGTTGATGGGGGCAAGAAGCAGTCGCTGGCGGAGAAGAACCAGCGCCTCACCGAAGAGATTCTCGAAAAGATCCTGGAAAGCGACATCGAGGAATTCAAAGTCATTTATCTGGATACGACGAATGCTACGCTGGTCATCCTCGACACGCTTGATATGGAGCACACCGCCTCGAAAGAAGAGGCGATGGTCGAGATCTATCGCCGCCTCCGGCCAGGGGAGACGCCGTCTGTTGAGACCGCTCGCGCCTTGTTCGATAACTTGTTTTTAAGTCCCAAGCGATACGATTTGTCACCGGTGGGACGGCTGAAGCTCAATAAAAAACTGGGGCTCGATTTCGCGCTCGAACAGCGTACCTTGACCGCGCAAGATATCGTGGAAGTGGTGCGGTATCTCGTGAATCTCAAGATTGGCCGAGGTGAGATCGACGACATCGACCATTTGGGCAATCGTCGAGTGCGGTCCGTCGGCGAATTGCTGGAGAATCAGTTCCGTCTGGGCCTCGTGCGAATGGAGCGGAGCATCAAGGAGCGCATGAACCTCCTGGACATGGAGACGGTGCTGCCGCATGACCTGATCAACGCCAAGCCGGTAGTGGCGGCGGTGAAAGAGTTTTTCAGCAGCAGCCAGCTGTCCCAGTTCATGGACCAAACCAATCCCTTGGCGGAAATTACCCATAAGCGCCGCTTGTCGGCCCTTGGGCCAGGCGGGTTAACGCGCGAGCGTGCCGGCTTTGAAGTGCGCGACGTGCATCCTTCGCATTACAGTCGTATATGTCCGATTGAGACGCCGGAGGGTCCAAATATCGGGTTGATCACTTCCCTGGCCACGTACGCACGCATCAACGAATTTGGATTCATCGAGGCACCGTACCGGAAGGTGGTCAAAGGCCGGGTGAGCGATGAGCTGGAGTATCTCTCGGCCATCGAGGGTGACAAATACGTGATCGCTCAAGCCAACTCGAAAGTCGATACGTCGGGACGGTTGGTGTCGGAAACGGTGTCTGCACGCTCGGGCGGAGATTTTATTACGGCCACGCCCGATAAAGTCGAATACATGGACGTCTCTCCGAAGCAGGTGGTCAGTGTGGCTACGGCGCTTGTGCCGTTCCTCGAGCACGACGACGCCAACCGCGCCCTGATGGGCTCGAACATGCAGCGGCAGGCGGTGCCTCTGCTGAAGGCGGAGTCGCCGTTGGTCGGAACCGGTATGGAAGCCGTGGTTGCGCGCGATTCTGGTTATGTCGTGCAGGCCAAGCGTGAAGGAGTGGTCGAAAGTGTCGATGCCACCAGGATCGTGGTCCGTGCCGATGCGAAAGAGGGCCGCAAGCGAAACGATTCAGGCCTTGATGTCTATGAGATGATCAAGTTCCAGCGGTCGAACCAGAATACCTGCATCACCCAGACCCCGGTGGTCCGCGTGGGTGAGCCCGTCAAGAAGGGGCAAGTGCTGGCGGATGGCCCTGCCATTGATCACGGAGAACTGGCGCTCGGCAAGAACGTGCTCGTCGCGTTCATGCCCTGGGGCGGATACAACTTCGAAGACGCGATTCTGTTGAGCGAAAAGTTGGTGCGGGAAGATGCGTTCACCTCCATTCACATCGAAGAGTTCGAGGTAGAAGCCCGCGATACGAAATTGGGTAAGGAAGATATTACGCGCGATATTCCGAACGTCGGTGAAGAAGCGCTTCGCGATCTGGACGAGAGCGGGATTATCCGGATCGGCGCGGAAGTGAAGCCTGGTGACATTCTCGTCGGGAAGGTCACCCCGAAGGGTGAAACCCAACTGACGCCGGAAGAGAAATTGTTGCGCGCGATTTTTGGTGAAAAAGCCGGGGACGTCAAGGATACATCCCTCACGGTTCCACCTGGCGTGGAAGGCATCGTCGTCGATGTGAAAATCTTCTCCCGCAAGGGGCTGGATAAGGACGAACGCTCCAAGAGCATCGAGAGCGAAGATCACATGAAGTTGCAGCGCGACCACCAAGAAGAGCTGCGAATTATCGAAGACGAGAAAACGAAAAAAGTTCGCAAGCTGTTGCTCGGGAAAGTGGTCGGCCGGGATCTGATGGATCCTGAGACCGGTGACGTCATTCTGAAAAAGAAGGGCAAGCTCACCGCCGAAATTCTGAAGCGGTTGCCGGATGATATGGTGCGGCATATCATTCTCAGCGATCCGGATGAACAGAAGGAACTTGAGGATGTCGAGCGCCGGGCCAAGGAGCAGATCGAAATCCTGCAGACGTTGTACGACGAGAAAGTCGGCCGTCTGAGGCGCGGGGATGAACTTCCGCCGGGTGTGATCAAGCTGGTGAAGGTCTACATCGCGATGAAGCGGAAGATTCAGGTTGGCGACAAGATGGCCGGACGTCACGGTAACAAGGGCGTGGTGTCACGCGTCCTGCCGGAAGAAGATATGCCCTATTTGCCGGACGGGACACCCGTGGAGATCGTCTTGAATCCGTTGGGTGTGCCGTCTCGTATGAACGTGGGTCAGATTTTGGAGACGCATTTGGGTTGGGCGGCGCGGGCGTTGGGGATCAAGGTGGCGAGTCCGGTCTTCGACGGCGCGTCCGAAAAGGAAATCAAGGAGCTTCTGAAGAAGGCCAAAATTTCCCCCAGCGGCCAAACGGAGTTGATGGATGGGCGCACGGGCGAATCATTCGCTAGTCCCGTGACGGTAGGATACATGTATGTGTTGAAGCTCCACCACCTGGTGGACGATAAGATTCACGCCCGGTCGATTGGTCCCTACTCCCTAGTGACTCAGCAGCCGCTCGGAGGAAAGGCGCAATTCGGCGGTCAGCGTTTGGGAGAGATGGAAGTGTGGGCGCTTCAAGCCTATGGAGCCGCCTCTATTCTGCAAGAATTCCTGACCGTGAAATCCGACGACGTGCCTGGGCGATCGCGTATGTATGAAGCGATCGTCAAGGGAGAACCATTCCTGGAGCCGGGATTGCCGGAATCGTTCAACGTGTTGGTCAAAGAGCTGCAAAGTCTGGGGCTCGATGTCGAGCTGGTTAAATCGAAGGACTGATTCTAGTGCTGAGTCGTCATGCCGTATACGGATTAGCTCACCACTCAGAACTGCGCTCAGGCGACCGTTAAGGAGGGATCAACCTTGGAAGGTGTATACACATTATTCGAAAAACCGCGTGACTCGGTGTCGTTCGACTCGATGCGGATTCGCATTGCGTCGCCCGAAAAAATCCGGTCGTGGTCATATGGCGAGGTCAAGAAGCCAGAAACAATCAATTACCGATCCTTCAAACCTGAAAAAGACGGTTTGTTCTGCGCCAAGATTTTCGGTCCGATCAAGGACTGGGAGTGCAATTGCGGCAAATATAAGCGGATGAAGCACCGCGGCATCGTCTGCGACAAGTGCGGTGTCGAAGTGATTCAGTCGAAGGTGCGCCGAGAACGGATGGGGCACATTGAGCTGGCGGCGCCGGTTGCGCATATCTGGTTTCTCAAGGGTGTACCGAGTCGGATCGGAACGCTGCTGGACATGAGCCTCAAGCAGCTCGAGAAGATTCTCTATTTCGAGAGCTACGTCATGGTCGACCCGGGTTCCACGAGCATGAGCGAGCAGGAGCTCGTAACGGAAGAAAAGCTGCGCTCCTTGCAGTCCGAGTACGGCAGCGGTGCGTTCAAGGTCGGGATCGGCGCTGAGGCTATTCGCGAGTTGCTTCGAAAAGTCGATATCAATACGCAGTGGGATGAACTGCATGTGAAGGCAAAAGCTTCCGCATCGGCTGCGCTGAAGAAAAAGTATGCCAAGCGTTTGAAAGTCCTAGAGGCGTTCCGCCGTTCCGGTAACAAGCCGGAGTGGATGATTATGGATGTCATCCCGGTGTTGCCTCCGGAACTCCGCCCGCTTGTGCCATTGGACGGGGGCCGCTTTGCAACCTCAGATCTCAACGACCTCTATCGTCGGGTGATCAATCGGAACAACCGATTGAAGCGCCTGATTGAGCTGAAAGCTCCCGGTGTCATCATCCGCAACGAAATGCGTATGTTGCAGGAGGCCGTGGACGCGCTATTCGACAACGGCCGTCGCGGCCGGGCAATTCGTGGGCCGAACAAGCGTCCACTAAAGTCGTTGAGCGATATGCTCAAGGGGAAACAGGGGAGGTTCCGACAGAATCTTTTAGGGAAGCGCGTTGACTACTCAGGTCGGACCGTGATCGTCGTCGGACCAGAATTGCGTCTGCATCAGTGCGGGTTGCCCAAGAAGATGGCATTGGAATTGTTCAAGCCGTTTATCTTCCATAAGCTCGAAGAGCGGGGCGCGGCCACGACCATCAAGAGCGCCAAGCGCTTGGTGGAAAAGGAGCGGCCTGAAGTGTGGGATGTGCTGGACGAAGTCATCCGCGAACACCCTGTGCTGCTCAATCGCGCACCGACCTTGCACCGGCTTGGCATTCAGGCGTTCGATCCGGTCTTGGTTGAGGGCAAGGCGATTCGGCTTCACCCGCTCGTCTGTGCTGCGTTCAACGCCGACTTTGACGGCGACCAAATGGCCGTCCATGTGCCGTTATCCGTAGAGGCGCAGGTCGAAGCGCGCGTCCTGATGATGTCGATCAACAACATCCTTTCCCCTGCTAATGGAAAGCCGATTGCAGTACCGTCCCAAGATATGGTCCTCGGGTGTTATTGGCTGACGAAGGAGAGGGTCGGGGCGAAGGGCGAGGGGAAACTGTTCGGGTCTCCAGAAGAGGCGCGGATTGCTTACGATGCGGGCGCGCTGGATGAGCATGCGCGGATTAAGGTCCGGTGCAATGGCGCGATGATCCAGACAACCGCCGGCCGTGTGATCCTGGCGGAAATTCTCCCTTCGATGATGCCGTTCGCCGATGCCAATAAGCTGATGACCAAGAAGGAGATGTCGAAGCTCATCGATGCGGTCTATCGGCAGGCGGGGCATCGTGAGACGGTGACGTTCCTGGACAAGATCAAGGACCTCGGCTTCCACTATGCGACCAGGGCCGGGATGTCCATCTGCATCGATAACATGCACATTCCGTCCCGCAAGGAAGATCTCATCGGGAAGGCCCAGCACGAAGTCAATGAAATTGAAAAGCAGTATTCCGAGGGCCTGATCACCAACGGCGAGCGGTACAACAAGGTCATCGACATTTGGGCGCATGTCACCGAGCAGGTGGCTAACGAGATGATGAGGGAGCTGGGCGCCGGAGGCGATCCGGCCAAGGCCGAATCGTTCAACCCCATCTTCATGATGGCCGATTCAGGCGCCAGAGGCAGTTCCCAGCAGATCCGCCAGCTCGGCGGTATGCGGGGATTGATGGCGAAGCCGTCCGGAGAAATCATCGAGACCCCGATCACGGCGAATTTTCGCGAGGGGTTGACGGTGTTGCAGTATTTCATTTCGACCCACGGTGCGCGAAAAGGTCTGGCGGACACGGCACTGAAGACTGCCAACTCCGGATATCTGACCCGTCGATTGGTCGATATCGCACAGGATGTCATCGTCACCGAGGAAGATTGCGGAACGACCGACGGTATCTTGGTCAGCGCCCTGCTCGAGGGCGGAGAAATTATTCAGCCGTTGGAAGAGCGCCTCCTGGGGCGCCTTGCTGGCGAGGATATTCGCGACCCCGTGACCGGTGAAATTATTGTGTCTTTCAATGAAGAAATTGACGAAGAGCAGGCGAAAGCGGTCGTGGAGGCCGGTGTCGATCGGGTCAAGATCCGTTCGGTCCTGACGTGCCAATCCCCGCGCGGCGTCTGTCGTTTGTGCTACGGACGCGATTTATCGCGCGGTCGACTCGTCGAAAAGGGCGAGCCGGTCGGAGTCATTGCCGCACAATCCATTGGTGAGCCTGGTACTCAGTTGACGATGCGGACCTTCCACATCGGTGGTACCGCCAGCAAAGTGGTTGAGCAAACGGTGTTAGAGGCCAAGCACGCCGGCCATCTGAAGTTTATGAGTTTGGACGCGAAGAAGAACGCCGACGTGCACAATGCCGGCATCGCGGTTCGTAATAAAGAGGGTGAGTGGGTCGTCATGAATCGCAACGCCAAGATCGCGATTGTCGACGACAGCGGCCGTGAGCGTGAGAAGTACCCGGTGGTGTATGGCGCAAAGATTAAAGTCAAGGACGGTGATCGGATTGAAGTGGGCCAAAAACTGGTCGAATGGGACCCCTATTCGTTGACCATTCTCACGGAGACCGGCGGGAAGGTTGCGTACGGCGACATTCTCGAAGGGGTCACGATGAAGGAAGAGTTCGACGAAGTGACCGGCTTGTCCCGGAAAGTGATCATCGAGCAGAGCGGTGCCACGCTTCGTCCGCGTGTGTCGATTAAAGATGACAGCGGCAAGACTGCAAAAGTATCCGGGGCTGGGACGCCTGTGGCGCGATATCTGCTGCCAGTGGGTGCGCACATCTTCGTCGAGAAGGGGGCTATGGTGCACCCCGGCGACGTGTTGGCAAAAATTCCGCGTGAAACAACCAAGACCAAGGACATCACCGGCGGTCTCCCGCGTGTCGCAGAGTTGTTCGAGGCACGGAAGCCGAAAGAACAGGCCGTGATCAGCGAGATCGACGGCGAGGTGTCTTACGGCGGGTTTGTGAAGGGTATGCGGAAGGTCCTGGTCGACAACAAAATGGGTGACGTGAAAGAGTACTTCATCCCGAAGGGCAAGCACGTCAATGTGCATGAGGGCGACTGGGTGCGAGCCGGTGAGCCCCTGATGGATGGTTCGGCCAACCCGCATGACATTTTGGATGTGTTGGGCCCGAAAGAACTGCAAAAGTATCTAGTCGACGAAGTGCAGGATGTCTACCGCTTGCAAGGTGTGTCCATCAATGACAAGCACATTGAGATCATCGTGCGGCAAATGCTTCGGAAGGTCAGGATCGAAGATCCTGGGGATACATCATTTTTGCCCGGAAGCCAGGTCAGCAAAGGACTGTTCGATGTGGAAAATCAGCGAGTGTTGGACAAGGATGGGAAGCCGGCACTTGGAAAGCCCGTCCTGCTCGGTATCACCAAGGCCGCGCTGACCACGGATAGCTTTATTTCCGCGGCGTCGTTCCAGGAAACAACACGCGTGTTGACTGAGGCCGCGATCAACGGCCGCGAAGATAATCTCCTCGGCTTGAAGGAAAATGTGATCGTCGGTCGTCTCATTCCAGCCGGAAGCGGGTTCGAAGAATATCGGGAGACCTTTGTGGCCAGTGCCAAGAGTGTCGGAGAGCTTCCAGGAAGTCAGGCGCAACCGGTTGCTGTGGGCCAAACGCCGGTCGTCTCCACGGGAAGTGCGAGTGAAAATAACGAGTGAAAGAAAAGAACTTTCTTGACATAAGTAGTGCGGATCTCTATAATCCGACGGCTTCGCTCATGAGCATTTTCAGCAACCGTTTGTTTCATCACGAAAGAGTATAGTGCATGCCAACGATTAATCAGCTCGTGCGAAAAGGCCGGACGCTCGTAAAGTCCAAGACGAAAAGTCCGGCGCTTAAGCGCTGTCCGCAGAAGCGCGGCGTCTGTCTTCGAGTCTATACCACGACTCCGAAAAAGCCGAACTCCGCTCTTCGGAAAGTGGCTCGTGTTCGGTTGACGAACGGGATGGAGGTCACGACCTACATCCCTGGCGTCGGCCACAACCTGCAGGAGCACTCGATCGTGTTGGTTCGCGGCGGTCGCGTCAAGGACTTGCCCGGCGTGCGGTATCACATTGTGCGCGGTTCCCTGGATGCGGTTGGGGTTGCCGATCGGAAGCAGTCGCGTTCCAAGTATGGAGCGAAGCAGCCAAAGTAGTAGTTGATTGTGTCATTGCGCATGCGTGCAATGAAAACCGATTTTATTTTATAGGATAACGATGCCACGCGGACAATTTTTCGGTCATCGAGAAGCGCAGCCAGATTCGAAGTATCGCGATAAGCTTGTCGGAAAATTTCTGAACGTCCTGATGGGGGGCGGAAAAAAGAGCACGGCTGAGCGCATATGCTACGGGGCATTTGATTTGATTCAGGAGAAGACTAGCGGCGGTGATCCGATGAAGATCTTTAGGTCGGCCATCGACAATGTGAAGCCGGTGGTGGAGGTGAAGTCGCGTCGGGTTGGTGGTGCCTCTTATCAGGTTCCTGTTGAGATACGTCCGTCTCGTCGGATCTCGTTGGCTTTGCGGTGGATTACGGAATATTCGCGCTCCAGAGGCGGAAAGAGCATGCAGGATAGGCTGGCGGCTGAATTGCTTGATGCGTCAAATAATACGGGCGCGTCGGTGAAGAAGCGGGAAGATGTCCATCGAATGGCGGAGGCTAATAAGGCCTTTGCTCATTATCGTTGGTAGTTAGTATTGTGTCGTGCTGCTGTTGAGCCGGGCTGCGACATTGCCAGATAAATTCTGGTGGGTCGGCGTAAGGTTTGCGGCTCGGATGGCGGCACGTTCGTTTTTTCTGGGGGAGTTGTGGCTAGGCAGACACCGTTAGAGCGTACTCGAAATATCGGCATTATGGCCCACATTGATGCCGGAAAAACTACGACTACTGAGCGGATCCTCTATTACACGGGGATGACGCACAAGATGGGCGAGGTGCACGAGGGTGCTGCGACGATGGATTGGATGGAGCAGGAGCGCGAGCGCGGCATCACCATCACTGCTGCTGCGACCACCTGTTTCTGGCGGGACCACCGTATTAATATTATTGATACGCCTGGTCACGTAGATTTTACCATCGAAGTCGAGCGTTCTCTTCGTGTCCTCGACGGTGCGGTTGCGGCGTTTGACTCGGTGCAGGGCGTCGAGCCTCAGTCTGAAACTGTTTGGCGTCAAGCCGATAAGTATGAGGTCCCTCGCATCGCCTTTATGAATAAAATGGATCGAATCGGGGCGGACTTTTATGCCAGTGTTCAGTCGATTATCGATCGTTTGGGCGCCAATCCGGTGCCGATCCAGATTCCCATTGGGCGTGAAGGGGATTTTAGAGGCTCCGTCGATCTGATTACGATGAAGGGTTTCTTTTACGACGACGAGACGCTGGGGGCAAAATACCAGATCGGCGAAATTCCGGCTGACATGCTGGATCAGGCTAAAGAGTACCGTCAGAAAATGCTTGATGCGGTGGCCGAGTTCGATGACCAGGTCATGGAGAAGTACATTAACGGGCAGCCCTTGACTGAGGAGGAGGTGCGGCGTGTCGTTCGCGCTGGCACTATCACCATGAAGGTAGTTCCTGTTCTGTGCGGGTCTGCCTTTAAGAATAAGGGTGTACAGCAGTTGCTTGATGGCGTTGTGGATTTCCTTCCCTCTCCCGTGGATATTCCGCCAGTTGTTGGAGTTGATCCTAATACCGGGAAGGAGTTGCAGCGTCGTCCTTCGGATTCTGAACCGTTTTCTGCTCTGGCGTTTAAGATCATGACGGATCCCTTTGCTGGGCAATTAACGTTCTTCCGCGTGTACTCAGGGACGTTGAAGACCGGAACTCCGGTCCTCAATGTGACGAAGGGAACAAAGGATCGCGTTGGGCGTCTGCTGAAGATGCATGCGAACAAGCGCGAAGAAATCGATATCGTCTACGCGGGGGATATTGCTGCTGCGGTCGGTCTCAAGGGGGCGACGACCGGTGACACGCTGGCTGATGAGAAGCAGCCGGTTCTTCTGGAAATCATGAAGTTTCCAGAACCGGTTATCGCCATGGCCATCGAGCCAAAAACCAAGCCAGACCAAGAAAAGATGGGATTTGCGTTGCAGAAGCTAGCGCAGGAGGATCCTTCGTTTCGGGTTCGGACCGATGAGGAAACTGCCCAGACTATTATTGCCGGGATGGGAGAGTTGCATCTCGAGATCATCGTCGATCGCCTGCTGCGTGAATTTAAGGTCGAGGCCAATGTCGGTAAGCCGGAAGTGGCTTTTCGGGAAACTATTCGCCGCAAGGCTGAGGCTGAGTCGAAGTACATCAAGCAGACTGGCGGTCGAGGGCAGTATGGCCACGTGGTGTTGACGGTTGAGCCATCAGAGTCCGGCAAGGGGTTGGAGTTCGTGAATAAGACGGTGGGTGGATCGATCCCCAAGGAATATATTCCTGCAATTGAAAAAGGTGTTAAGGAGCGGATGGAGACTGGGGTTGTGGCGGGCTTTCCGTTGCGCGACGTCAAGGTGACGGTGATTGATGGTTCCTACCACGACGTTGACTCCAACGAAATGGCTTTTAAGATCGCCGCTTCAATGGGTTTTGCTGATGCGTGCAAGAAGGCCGATCCCGTTCTTCTTGAGCCCATCATGAAGGTTGAAGTGCTAGTGCCCCAAGAATTTATGGGGGATGTCATTGGAAATCTGAACGGTCGCCGCGGAAAAGTGCAAGGCATGAAGGTGCGCGCTGGCGCCCAGGCCATCGAGGCAACTGTCCCGCTTATGGAGATGTTTGGGTATGCGACTGATCTGCGGTCGCGAACGCAGGGGCGTGCCACGTATAGCATGGAATTTGATCGCTACGATCAAGTGCCCAGGCAAATTGCTGAGGCGATCACTGCTAAGCATCGTGGTGAATAGGTTTGTCGGTTCTGTGAACTAGGGAGGATAGGGGATGGCGAAGGCGAAATTTGAGCGACGAAAGCCCCACGTGAACATCGGGACGATCGGGCACGTGGACCATGGAAAGACGACGCTGACGAGTGCCCTGACCAAGATCTGCTCGGACAAGGGCATGGCGAAGTTTATCAGCTACGACGAAGTGGCGAAGGCGAGCGAGAGTCAGGGGCGCCGGGATGCCAGTAAGATCATGACCATTGCCATCAGCCACGTGGAATACGAGACCGACAACCGGCACTATGCGCACGTTGACTGCCCGGGCCACGCCGACTATGTGAAGAACATGATTACCGGCGCCGCGCAGATGGACGGGGCGATCCTGGTCGTGAGCGCGGCCGACGGGCCCATGCCGCAGACCCGGGAGCACATTTTGTTGGCGCGCCAAGTCGGCGTCCCCTACATTGTTGTGTTTCTGAACAAGGCGGACAAGGTCGATGACAAGGAATTGTTGGAGTTGGTCGAGTTGGAAGTGCGGGAATTGCTGACCAAGTATGAGTTCCCGGGCGATAAGATTCCCATCATTCAGGGTTCGGCCTTGAAGGCGATCGAAGGGGATCAGGGGCCGTTGGGCGTGCCGTCCATTCTGAAGTTGTTGGAGGCCGTCGACACCTATATTCCGACGCCGACCCGGGCCATCGATAAGCCATTCTTGATGCCGATCGAAGACGTGTTCACGATCAGCGGGCGCGGCACGGTCGTAACGGGCCGCTGCGAGCGGGGCATCGTGAAGGTGGGTGACGAAATCGAAATCGTCGGGTTGAAGCCGACGCAGACGACCATCGTGACCGGCGTGGAAATGTTCCGCAAGGTGCTCGACGAAGGGCAGGCGGGCGATAACATCGGGGTGTTGCTGCGCGGAACGAAGAAAGAAGATGTGGAGCGCGGGATGGTGCTGGCGAAGCCCAAGAGCATTACGCCGCACACGAAGTTCAAGGCAGAGATCTATGTGTTAACGAAGGAAGAGGGCGGGCGGCATACGCCGTTCTTCAACGGGTACCGGCCGCAGTTCTACTTCCGGACGACGGACGTGACGGGCATCGTGACGCTGACGCCGGGGGTGGAGATGGTGATGCCGGGGGACAATGTGACGGTGACGGGCGAGTTGATCAGCCCGATCGCCATGGATCAGGGGTTGCGCTTTGCGGTGCGTGAGGGCGGTAAAACCGTCGGCTCGGGCGTCGTCACTGAAATTCTAGCGTAGCGATGTTGCGGTCATTAGACCGGCATGTGAGGAGTTGAGCGTGAAAGTCGATCAAAGAATTCGTATCAGGTTGCGCGGGTTTGATTATCGCGTGCTTGATCAGTCGGTGGTGGAAATTGTTGAAACTGTCAGGCGCAGCGGGGCGAGAGTCGTGGGGCCGATTCCATTGCCGACAAGAATCGAGAAGTTTACGGTTCAGCGGTCGACTCACGTAGATAAAAAGTCCCGCGAACAATTTGAAATCCGCACGCACAAGCGGCTGCTGGATATCATGGAGCCAACTCCGGAGACGATGGATTCATTGATGAAGTTGAATTTGGCGGCAGGTGTAGATGTGGAGATCAAGCTCTGACGGTTGGGCTTGGCCAACTGTATCTGAGCTGACAGGAAGACGATGACAAACGGATTGTTGGGCAAAAAATTGGGGATGACCCAAATTTACAACGAAAGCGTTCTGGAACCGGTCACAGTGATTGAGGCCGGTCCTTGTAGAGTCGTCGCGATTAAGACGAAAGAGCGAGACGGTTATGAGGCAGTACAGCTGTCGTTCGGAGAAGTGAAAGATCGCAAGCTGTCCGGTGGTGAGCTCGGTCACCTCAAGAAGCATCAGGCTCCAGCCAGTCGTTGGCTCCGGGAATTTCCCAAAGTTGGGGATATAGCCGTGGGGGAAACGATTAAGGTCGATATCTTCAAGAAGGGTGATTGGGTGGACGTGGTTGGGGTTTCCAAAGGTAAGGGATTCCAGGGAGTCATGAAGCGCCATAACTACTCCGGCGGGCCAGAATCTCATGGTTCCATGTTTCATCGGGCACCGGGATCGATTGGAGCCAGTTCGTATCCATCCAGGGTCTGGAAGAATAAGGCCTTGCCTGGACACATGGGAGATGAGCGTGTGACGGTTCAGCGCCTAAAGGTGATTGACGCTCGTCCAGATGAAAACCTGTTGTTTGTCCGCGGAGCAGTGCCCGGTGGTGAGAATGGGCTGCTGATCGTGCGGAAGTCGAAGAAGAGTTGATCTATGCCGACCGTTGACGTGATTGATTCGAAAAAGAAGAAAGTTGGTACGGTGGATTTGCCGAATGAGGTCTTCGGCTGCAAGCCCCATGTCACCCTCGTTCACGAGGTAATCGTGATGCAGCGAGCCTGTGATCGTCAGGGAACCGCATCGACATTGCGACGAGGTGAAGTGAGTGGGTCTGGTAAGAAGCCATGGAAGCAAAAACATACGGGGCGCGCTCGTGCTGGTTCGGTCCGTTCCCCTGTATGGAGGCATGGAGGGACTGTATTCGGTCCTAAGCCACGGAGTTATGCATTTGGAATGCCGAGAAAGAAATATCGGGCAGCATTGCAAAGCGCACTGTCGGCAAAATTGCTTGAGGGGAGCGTGGTTGTGGTGTCCGATTTAACGATTGAGCAGGCTAAAACTAAGTTGCTTGCCAAGGCATTAACCCAGCTTGGGATTGCAGGTAGTACGTTACTTGTCATCGGCGACGCGAGTTCAAATGTGGTGCAGGCGGGAAAGAATCTTTCTAACGTCACGGTGCTCCGGCCGGAAGAGCTGAATGTATATGACATTGTTCGCTGCAACTCTATTGTCATCCCTCAGCGTGAGTTGGACCGTGTCCGTGAGGTGTGGTCATGAAGGGCGACCTCCATCAGGTGCTCATCCAGCCGTTATTGACTGAGAAAATTACCGCGTTACGGGAAGAGACCAATACAGTCGGTTTCCTCGTGCACCCGAATGCGAATAAGATCCAGATTAAGCAGGCTGTTGAATCGCTTCTCAAGGTGAAGGTGTCACGCGTGAATGTGGTGAATATTCGCGGCAAGGTGAAGCGACTGGGTCGATTTGTCGGAAAAAGATCGGATTGGAAGAAGGCGTTCGTCACCTTGAAAGAAGGCGAGAAGCTGGAGCTGTACGAAGGCGTGTAGCGTGCGGTCATCTCGATAGAGTGAGAATCAGCTATGGCATTAAAAGTTTATAAGCCAACATCCCCCGGCCGGCGTGGCATGACCGCCATCCAGGGCGAGCAGCTCACGAAGAAAAAGCCTGAGAAGGCATTGACGGGTTTTCATCTCCGCACCGGCGGAAGAAATAACGATGGCCGTCAAACTATTCGTTTTCGTGGCGGGGGGCATAAGCGGTTGTACCGACAGATTGATTTCCGTCGTGACAAGGTTGGTATTCCGGCCAAAGTGGCCGCGATTGAATATGACCCTAATCGCTCCTCCAGAATTGCCTTATTGCACTATAGCGACGGCGAGAAGCGGTACATATTGGCCCCGGTTGGCCTTGCGGTTGGTGATGACCTCGAAGCTGGAGCCGGTGCTGAGGTTCGTCCAGGCAATGCGCTCCCCCTGCTCAACATACCTCTTGGCACCACGATTCACAATATTGAATTAAAGCCAGGAAAAGGTGGTCAGCTGATTCGTAGTGCTGGTGGATCTGCCCAGGTGATGGGTCGCGATGGTGCGTATGTGCAGATTCGTCTCAAGTCAGGGGAGATGCGGAAAGTGTTGTCAACCTGCATGGCCACCGTGGGGCAGGTAGGAAATGTCGACCACGAGAATGTTGTGGTGGGCAAAGCCGGACGCACGCGATGGAAGGGGAAGCGCCCCCATGTCCGTGGTGTAGTCATGAATCCGGTCGATCACCCGCACGGTGGTGGTGAGGGTAAGTCTGGTCAAGGTAATCCCCATCCTGTGTCTCCGTGGGGCACTCCAGCTAAGGGTTACAAGACGCGCAAGAACAAGGCGACGGACAAATTCATCATCGCGCGTAGAAAGAAGTAGGAGAGGACTTATGCCTCGTTCAGTTACAAAGGGTCCGTTTGTCGACGATCATCTGTTGAAAAAAGTAGAGCAGATGAATCAAACCAAGGACCGGAAGCTCATTAAGACCTGGTCGCGTCGCTCAACCGTTGTTCCGGATATGATCGGGCATACGTTTGCGGTCCATAATGGCAAGAAGTTCATTCCCGTGTTCGTCACGGAAAATATGGTCGGCCATAAGCTGGGAGAATTTGCTCCAACGCGCTTCTTCAAGGGGCACGGACAGGCAAAGACTGAAAAGGCAGTGGCGCTTAAGTAATTGCTGGTTTCTTGAGAAGCCGGCAGGTTTGGGTGGGGTCAGCTATGGCAGAAGCAAAAGCAAATTTACGGTTTGTGCGAGTGACGCCTCGTAAGGCGCGCGTCGTAATCGACATGATTCGTGGACAGCAAGTTCCGAAAGCGCTTGCCATGCTCAGGCATACTCCGAAGCATGCGGCGCGGGTGATCGAAAAGCTTCTTAGGTCAGCGGTGGCCAATGCTGAGCAGAAGGAGTTGGGCGATACCGAGGAGATGTGGATTTCTCAAGCTGTCGTGAACTGTGGGCCGATCTATAAGCGGTTTCGTGCCCGATCAATGGGGCGGGCGAATTCGATTCAGAAGCGCACGAGTCATATTACGATTGCGGTTGCCGCTCCTGGGGCGTGACCGGATTGCTAGAGTTTTTACACTTAGACTGAGGTTGATTTTCAATGGGTCAGAAGACACATCCAATTGGTTATCGCATCGGGTATAACTACACGTGGAGCTCCCGCTGGTATGCGGATAAAGACTACGCCAGGCTTCTCCATCAGGATATTAAGATACGAAAGATGGTGAAGGCCAAACTGTACCATGCTGGAGTAGCCAAGGTAGAGATCGAGCGGTCCGGGGATCAGACGAGGGTGATTATCCACACAGCCCGTCCAGGTATTATCATCGGCCGTAAGGGGGCTGAAGTCGACAAGCTTAAAGCCGCCCTGGAGAAGGAATATTCCGGCCAGGCCTATATTACCGTGAAGGAAATTAAGAAGCCGGAATTGGATGCGCAATTGGTCAGCGAAAATGTCGCCACCCAGTTGGAGAAGCGCGTGGCCTTTCGCCGCGCCATGAAGCGCAGTGTGCAGTCGGCTCTTCGTTTAGGTGCCCAGGGAATCAAGATTATGGTCGCGGGACGTTTAGGTGGCGCGGAGATCGCGAGGACCGAGTGGTATCGTGAGGGACGAGTGCCTCTACATACGTTGCGAGCCGAGATCGATTACGGTTTTGCCGAGGCTCACACCACTATGGGTCAGATTGGGGTGAAGACCTGGATCTACAAGGGTGAACTTCTGCCCGCTCTCCAGCTAAAGCCAGACTCAGCACTGGGCCGACTTGGTTAAGAACCTCGATAAGGAAAAGGTGGGTTTGTGTTAGCGCCAAAGAAAGTCAAGTTCAGAAAAATGCAGAAGGGTCGAATGCGGGGGAAGGCCTACCGCGGCGGGTCGATCACACTTGGAGAGTTTGGGCTGAAGGCCCTGGAGCCTGGGTGGGTAACGAGCCGCCAAATCGAAGCTGCCCGTATCGCCATTACTCGGTTCGTCAAACGCGGTGGGCAAGTATGGACGCGAATTTTCCCAGACAAGCCCATCACTAAGAAGCCGGCTGAAACCCGTATGGGTAAGGGAAAGGGAAACCCTGAGTATTGGGTAGCGGTCGTCAAGCCAGGACGGATCATGTACGAGATGGGGGGAGTTGCCCCCGATGTGGCTAAGCAAGCCTTGCGGTTGGCTGCCTACAAGCTCCCCATCGCAACTAAATTTGTTGCGCGCGGCGAGTTCCAGTAACCTGTAGCACGTGTTGAGTGGTGATGTGATGGATGTGAAGGATCTGAGTGGGCTCACGATCGATGAATTGTCCGATAAGGAAAAACAGTTGCGACAGGAGCTGTTCAACTTTCGGTTCCAGCTTGGTACTGGTCGGCTCGAAAATCCGATGCAAGTTCGGAATACCAAGCGCGACATTGCCCGGCTCAAAACGATGAAGCGTCAATTGGAATTGCTCCAGACACAAGCCGGCCAGTCCGGCGGCAAGTAAGAGAGAAGAGGCGTATGAAGGAAGGCCAACAACATCGGCGTGAGTGGTACGGTAACGTCGTCAGTAACAAAATGAATAAGACGGTGGTGGTCGCCGTCGAACGATCGGTGATTCATCCGGTCTACAAGAAAGTTCTTCGACGTGTGACCAAGCTCAAGGCCCATGATGAGGGGAATGTCTGCAAGGTGGGAGATCGGGTTCAGCTGACTGAGACACGTCCCATCAGCAAGGACAAGCATTGGCGTGTGGTACGCGTCATGGTCAAGGGACAGGCTGAAAAGTAAATCCGGAATACACTTGAAAAGCCAAGAGGACTGTTCCTTTTCGGCATGATGAGTAGGGCAGGGGCATGATTCAGAATTACACATACATGGATGTAGCCGATAATTCCGGCGCGAAGCAGGTGATGTGTTTCCATGTGCTTGGTGGGACACGGCGACGATATGGATCACTAGGAGACATTGTCGTTGTTGCAGTTAAGGAAGCGATTCCTCAGGCTGGTGTCAAGAAGGGTGATGTGAGCCGGGCGGTTATCGTGCGCACGACGAAGGAAGTTCGGAGGGACGACGGTTCCTATATCAAGTTTGATCGCAACGCATGCGTGCTGATCAATGCCCAGGGTGAACCTGTTGGTACTCGTATTTTTGGACCCGTCGCACGTGAGCTGCGGTGGAAGAAGTTCATGAAGATCATCTCGCTTGCGCCGGAAGTGTTGTAGGTGGAGAAAGAAAGGTTCTAGTAGGGATGGCACGAATCAAAACGAAAATTCGCAAGGGCGATACCGTTGTAGTGGTCACCGGTCGGGAGCGGGGGAAGTCCGGCAAGGTCTTGTCGGTTGACACCGTGAACGGAAAGATCGTAGTGGAAAAGCTCAACATGCTCAAGCGCCATACGAAGCCGAATCAAAAGCTTCGGCAGGGAGGCATTCTTGAGCGAGAGGCACCGCTGGCCATCTCAAATGTCATGTTTTTGTGTCCAGTAACGAAGAAACCAACTCGGTTAGGCATCAGGCGTACGGATGATGGTGGACGCGCCAGACTGAGTAAGAAATCAAAAGAAATCGTTGAATAGTCGGAACAGGAAAGACGTTCATGGCAAAAGTAGAGAAGGGTAAGGGCGGCAAAGGGTCTGCCCCTCGGTCGTCAGCAAAGAAAGAAGTCGCCGCACCTGAAGTGTCTCAGGATTCTGGGAGTGAGCATCAGTTTGCACCGCGGCTTAGGGATACCTATCGCGATCAAGTCGTACCGGCTCTCATGAAAGAGTTCGGATACGGCAATCTGATGCAGGTGCCACGGCTTGAGCGAATCGTATTGAATGTGGGGATGGGCGAAGCTATTCAGAATGTGAAATTGCTGGAGAGCGCGTCTAGCGAATTGGGTATTATCACGGGGCAAAAGCCGATTACCACGCGAGCGAAAAAAGCGATTGCTGGGTTTAAGCTGCGGCAAGGTATGCCGATTGGCGCCAAGGTCACGCTGCGCAGCCGCCGCATGTGGGAATTCTTGGATCGATTGATTTCCCTTGCACTTCCACGAATTCGTGATTTTCGCGGAGTGTCACCAAAAGCGTTCGATGGACGTGGGAACTATACCCTCGGATTGAAAGAGCAGCTGATCTTCCCTGAAATCGAATATGACACTGTGGCCTCCATTCATGGAATGGATATCACCATCGTCACCACCGCCCGGACGAATGATGAAGGCAAAGCCTTGCTCAAACATTTGGGCATGCCATTCCGGGCCTAACGGATCAGTTTGAAGTGAGCTGGAGTGCTGTTTTCTGCCATGTACTAGTAAGGGGGATTGTGTGTCAAGATTAGCGCTGAAGAACAAAGCTGCCGCGAAATCAAAGTTTCCGTCTCGTGAATACCACCGATGCGGACTTTGCGGTCGAGTACGTGGGTTTCTGCGTCGCTTTCGTATGTGCCGAATCTGTTTCCGATTCCTTAGTCTCAAGGGAGAAATTCCCGGAGTCAGAAAATCAAGTTGGTAGGGACCGCGGTGCCATGCTTGCCGGTGCAAGCGCAGAAGAGGATTGCATGATTACTGATCCAATTGCTGATTTGTTGGTGAGATTGGGAAATGCTGCTAGTCGCCGTCAGGATGTGGTGAAGGTTCCCGTTTCTAAGGTCAAGCGCCAGATCCTCAACATTCTTGGGAAAGAGGGATTCATTCAAGGATACGGTGAGATGCAGGTAGATGGGCATCCCTTTTTCTCTGTCCAACTTCGCTATGTTGAGGAGTCACGGCCGATGATCACGGGCATGCGCCGAATCAGCAAGCCAGGACGTCGTGTGTATGTGGGGAGAGATGACGTGCCGAAGGTTCGAAACGGCATTGGTGTGGCCGTCATTTCCACCTCGAAAGGTCTCATGACCGACAGTGAATCCAGGCAGTCTGGTTTAGGTGGGGAAGTTCTCTGTTCCGTCTGGTAAGCAACGTCGGCTGAGAGACGCAGTAATAATTAGAATCGCAGTAACGTAACGGGGTTCGCATGTCGCGGATAGGACGAAAACCAATTCCAGTTCCAACCGGAGTCGATATCAAGGTCGCCGGTGACGTCGTATCGATTAAAGGGCCTATGGGCAAGCTTGATTGGAAGTTGACCGAAGGCATGAGCGTGGGTGTCAATGACGGTCAAGTTGTCGTGACCCGATCGGGAGACGCTCGGCAGCTACGAGCGATGCACGGGTTAGTGCGTGCCGAGCTCAGCAACATGATTCAGGGTGTGACGAAGGGCTACGAGAAGGCCATGGAAATTTCGGGGGTGGGCTACAAGGCGCAGCTCCAGGGCCGTGAAATGAGCATCAATGTCGGCTACATCCATCCTGTGACCTATACGGTTCCTCAGGGCATCGACGTGAAAGTCGATAAGCAAACACTTATTTCAATTCGTGGCGTCGATAAACGACTTGTTGGTCAAGTCGCCGCAAATATTCGCTCGATCAAGCCCCCTGATGTGTATAAGCAAAAAGGAATTCGATACGCCGGTGAAGTCTTAAGGAAGAAGGCAGGCAAGACCGGGAAGTAAAGGCCTCTCATGAATACCCAAGAAAAAAATCGAAAGCTAGAACGCCGTAAACGACGTGTGCGCAAGTCCGTGATCGGGACGAACGATCGGCCGCGATTGAATGTGTTTCGAAGCCGTTCACATATTTATGCCCAGATTATCGATGATCTCCGCGGGCATACGGTTGCGGCGGCTTCAACTTTGGATGAATCATTGCGGAAATCTGTGAAATCCACCGGTAGTATCGAGGGCGCGAAGGCCGTTGGAAGATTGATTGCAGAGCGAGCGAAGGCAGCCAAAGTGTCGATGGTGGTCTTTGATCGCGGTGGGCGCCAATATCATGGTCGCGTTAAGGCCTTGGCCGAGGCGTCACGTGAAGGGGGCCTGCAATTTTAGGTGCAAGCTCGCCTCAAGAGCCGCCCACCCTCTGTCCGTAGTAAGCCAAACGTGACGACTTAAAGGAGAATGACGTTGTGCGAGTCAATCCCGAAGAATTGAGTCTTAAAGACAAGGTGGTGTTCATCAACCGTGTCGCAAAGGTCGTGAAGGGCGGAAAGCGCTTCAATTTTTGCGCCCTAGTCGTTGTGGGGGATGGGCAAGGGTATGTTGGAATTGGGAAAGGTAAGGCTGCAGAAGTCCCTGTAGCAATTTCAAAAGCGGTCGAGCAGGCCAAGAAGCATCTGGTTCGGGTACCCATCAAGGGCGGAACTATTCCGCATGAAGTGCACGGACTGTTTGGCGCGGAGCATGTGCTTTTGAAACCCGCGGCTGACGGAACAGGCATTATTGCAGGGGGTGCGGTTCGTGCGGTAGTCGAATTGGCTGGCGCCCACAATATCATTGCGAAAACATTAGGCCGTGGTAATCCATTCAATACTGTACGGGCTACCCTTAACGGGCTCCAGCAATTGCGTGACCCGCAAGAAGTCATGCGGTTGCGGCGAAATCATGGAGTCGAAGCGCAGGTGCACATCTAATGGTTACTGATAAAAAATCAGCCAATGTTGAGTCTGGCCTCCGAATTACACTCAAGCGGAGCCCAATCGGGACTCCGTATAAGCACAGATTGGTACTCAGAGGATTAGGCCTTCGAAAAATGCATGCCACGGTGTTACGGCCCGCAAGCGATCAAGTCAAGGGCATGATCGCCAAGGTGGGTTATTTATTGGAAGTGAGTCCGCAATGAAGTTACATGATCTTGCTCCTTCGAAGGGGGCTAAACACAAGCGGAAGCGAATCGGGCGTGGTCCTGGATCTGGTCACGGAAAAACTGCAACCAAGGGTCATAAGGGTCTCAAGGCTCGATCAGGTGGTGGAAAACGACCGGGTTTTGAAGGCGGTCAGATGCCGTTGGTTCGAAGAGTCCCGAAGTATGGATTTGTGAACCAGTTTCGAACCGAATACACCATCGTCAATTTGAAAAGCCTGGCTGATCTGGAGACGACAGAAGCCATTACGCCCCAACTCTTGATGAACGAAGGCCTTGTGCGACGAAAGGGACAGCTGATTAAGATCCTTGCCCAGGGAGAGGTCACGAGACCCCTTGTGGTCCAGGCTCACAAGTTCAGCAAGTCGGCTGAGGCAAAGATTCAGGCAGCTGGAGGGAGGGCCGAGGTCATTCCCAGTGTTTGAGCGTCTCCTGACCAGTTTTCAGAACATCTTCAAGATACCGGAGTTGCGGACCCGCGTGTTGTTCACGCTGGGGATGCTCGTCGTCTATCGAGTCGGCGCGCACATTCCCACTCCCGGGATCAACGGGGAGGCTCTATCTGAATTCCTCCAAAAACAGGGCGGGGCGCTGCTCGGATTTTTGGATATTTTTTCGGGGGGCTCACTCTCACGGCTGACGATCTTTGCGCTGGGCATTATGCCTTATATCAGCGCATCTATTATTTTGCAGTTACTGACGGTGGTGATTCCCCATCTTTCAAAGTTAGCGAAAGAGGGCGAGCGAGGCCGAAAGAAGATCATTCAATATACTCGATTCGGCACTATTGTCATCGCGTTGATTCAGGGCTTTGGGATCGCGGTTGGTCTCGAACAGATGAATCAAGGTGCCTTTGTGCTCAGCCCCGGTTGGGGATTCCGGTTTATGACCGTGATTACACTTTGTGCGGGCACCGGATTTCTGATGTGGTTGGGCGAACAAATTACGGAACGTGGCATTGGCAATGGAATCTCCTTGATCATCTTTGCCGGTATTGTCGCACGGCTGCCGGCAGCCGTTGCTCAGACGTTCGATCTGTACAAGGTGGGACAACTCAGTTTCCCGCTGTTAGTCGTGCTCACCTTAGTCATGTTCGGCGTGGTGGGGGCAATCGTCTTTCTGGAGAGCGGTCGACGAAAAGTTCCTGTTCAATATGCGAAGCGTGTGATTGGGCGTCGGGTATACGGTGGTCAGAGTACCCATATTCCCCTTAAAATTAATACAGCCGGTGTGATTCCGCCAATTTTTGCCTCGTCGATCATTGCATTTCCGGCTACGATTGCTGGCTTTTTTGAAACGCCCTGGATCAAGGAGATAGGCTCGCAACTGGCTCCCGGGTCACTTCTGTATACGTTGATGTATGTGGGTCTGATTGTGTTTTTCTGTTTCTTTTATACTGCGGTGGTCATGAACCCCGTTGATATGGCCGACAATTTGAAAAAATATGGTGGATTCGTCCCTGGGATACGCCCGGGCCAGCGCACCTCGGACTATATTTATTCGGTGCTCACAAAGATTACTTTTGCCGGCGCAATTTACCTTGCGATTGTTTGCGTGATTCCAGAGTTCCTCATTTATAAGCTGAATATGCCGTTTTACTTTGGCGGAACCTCACTCTTGATTGTGATTGGTGTTGGTTTGGATACGGCTCAACAAATTGAGTCTCATCTCCTGAACCGCAATTACGACGGGTTCCTGCAAAAAGGACGGCTTCGTGGTCGAACGACGTAGGGCGATTTGATGCGACTAGTGTTTCTCGGTGCCCCAGGGGTAGGAAAGGGTACTCAAGCTGATCGGGTAACCGCTCAGTTTGGTTGGCCAAAGATCTCAACGGGGGATCTTTTGCGCGAAGCCGTGCGCAACAAAACCGCGTTGGGACTCGAAGCCAAGAAATCTATGGATGCTGGAAAGCTCGTCCCCGATAATGTTGTGATTGGGATGGTGAGGACTAAGCTAGCCGAGTCCTTGTGTGGCAAGGGCTTTATTCTGGATGGATTCCCGAGAACCGTTCAGCAGGCTGAAGAGCTGAACGGTATTCTTGCCGGGAGCGGTATCGATCTCGATCGGGTGATTAACTTTCGAGTGTCCCGTCAGGATGTCGTGCACCGGCTCAGTGGCCGCCGCAGCTGCCCGAAATGTCAAAGTGTATTCCATGTAGATTTTGCCGCTCCCAAGGTAAGTGGCTTGTGTGATCGTTGCGGTGAGGCATTGGTGCAACGAAGCGATGATAAGCCGGAGACCATTGAGGCCCGCTTGAAAGTCTATGACGAACAGACCGCTCCGTTGATCGCCTATTATGAAGCCAAGCAGAAATTGAGTGATCTTGATGGGTCTGGAGCTCCGGGTCATGTTTACGATAGGCTAGCATCCGTGCTCCGCGGGCTTGGGGCTAAATGATTGTGTTTAAAACCCCTGGCGAAGTTGCGTTAATGGCGCAAGCGTCTCAGGTGGTAGCGGAAGTTTTGGAGTTGCTGAAGGGGAAAGTGGCACCTGGTATTACCACCGATGATTTGGATCGCATGGCGGAAGAGGCGATTCGTGGTCGGGGTGCCATTCCTGCGTTCAAGGGGTACCGCAACTACCCAAAAACACTCTGCGCCTCAGTGAACGAACAGGTGGTCCATGGGATTCCATCAAAACGCCGACTCAAAGAGGGCGATATCATAGGGCTAGATCTCGGCGCGGTTGTTTCCGGATTCTACGGAGATTCTGCGGTCACGGTGCCGGTCGGGACTGCGAGCAGCGAGGCCATGCGTTTGATACAAGTGACTGAGGAAGCGCTGTGCCGTGGTATCGCTCAAGCAGTTGTGGGAAATCGATTGTCCGATGTGTCTCATGCCGTGCAAACCCACGTCGAAGAGGCTGGGTTTGCCGTGGTCACCGAATTTGTCGGGCATGGCATTGGACGGCAGCTCCATGAGGAGCCGCAGGTTCCCAATTACGGACGGCCTGGACAGGGGCCACGGTTGCAGGTGGGGATGGTTTTGGCGATCGAACCAATGGTGAATATGGGAACCGGTGCTGTTCGGATTTTGGAGGATCGCTGGACTGCGGTAACACAAGATGGACGCTGGTCAGCTCACTTTGAGCATACCATCGCCATTCAGCCGAATGGCCCGGCGCGAATTCTTTCACAGTTATCACATTAAGACGGGGAGGCGTACCGATACGTGCCAAAAGAAGATGTCATAGAAGTGACCGGCACGGTGGCTGAGACACTCCCGAATGCCATGTTTCGCGTCGAACTGGAACACGGGCATCGGATTTTAGCGCACATCTCGGGAAAAATGCGGATGCACTTCATCCGCATTCTTCCCGGCGATAAGGTGACAGTCCAATTGTCGCCCTACGATCTGACTAGGGGCCGTATCACCTATCGTTTCAAGTAGTGGAGAAATGGAATTGCTATGAAGGTCAAGTCGTCAGTCAAGCCGATTTGTGCAAAATGTAAAGTCGTCCGCAGGCGAGGGGTTGTGCGGGTGTTGTGTGCGAATCCCCGTCACAAGCAGCGGCAGGGTTGACCGATAGGTGGACCGCCTTGGCAAAAGTGTGTATCGGTGCACGCGTATCTGTTCCGTGTGATATCGGACCACTGTCGCGGAGGCCCCCCAAGCCAGCCCACGATGCAATGAAGGGACAGAATTAGGGGGAAATTATGGCACGTATCTCGGGTGTGGATTTACCAAAGGACAAGCGAATTGATATCGGGCTGACCTATGTGTTTGGGATCGGTCGTGCTGCCGCTCAGGCCATTCTGAAGAAGGCTGGGGTTGACGGCTCCATTCGTGTGAAGGACGTGAGCGAGGACAAGATCGTTAAAATGCGCGAAGTCATCGAGCGTGACTATCGGGTGGAAGGCGATTTGCGAAAAGAAGTGTCGATGAACATCAAGCGACTTGTGGATACCGGAACATTTCGTGGACTCCGGCATCGCAAGGGTTTGCCAGTTCGCGGACAGCGGACCAAAACAAACGCGCGAACTCGCAAGGGGAGACGTTCGGGTGTGGGGAGCAAACCGCAGAAGCCCGCTGGTGCGAGAGCATAAGAGGCTAGACCGAGCAGGCGCCATGCGCTGAGGGAGATTCTATGAGTGTGAAGAAGGGCAAAAAGAAAGAACGCAAGATTGTCCAGAGTGGCGTGGCTCACGTTCAAGCGTCGTTCAACAACACGATCGTGACCATCACCGACATGAGCGGCAATACTGTCGTGTGGGCCAGCTCAGGCAATCAAGGCTTTAAGGGATCACGGAAGAGCACTCCTTTTGCGGCACAGCGCGCGGGCGAGGCTGCTGCGAGGAAGGCGATGGAGAACGGCATGCGCCAGGTTGATGTGTACGTCAACGGTCCAGGAGCCGGGCGCGAATCCGCCATTCGCTCGCTGCAAAGTGCTGGATTGCGCATCAATCTAATCCGCGATGTGACGCCCATTCCCCATAACGGGTGTCGCCCGCCGAAGCGCCGACGCGTATAACACGCGTCTTGACGTCGTCACAACAAGGTAATCGCTGATCGAGTCGTACTTGAGTCGTTGAGGTAGAGGAGGGGTAGGAGCGTGGCAAAATATAGTGGACCTGTCTGCCGGTTGTGTCGGAGAGAGGGCGAGAAGCTCTTTTTGAAAGGGTCTCGTTGCATGACCGAGAAGTGCGCTATTGAGCGCCGGAGTTATCCCCCCGGGCAGCACGGTCAGGCTCGTCAGCGGACATCGGATTACAGTCTGCAGTTACGTGAGAAGCAGAAGCTGAAGAGGATTTACGGCTTGCAAGAGTGTCAGTTCCGCGGCATTTTTGAGCGGGCAGAACGCCAAGCCGGAGTGACGGGCGATACGCTGCTACGCCTGTTGGAGTGCCGATTGGACAACGTGGTGTACCGCCTCGGATTCGGCGCCTCGCGCAAGGAGGCCAGGCAGTTGGTCAATCATGGCCACATGATGATCAATGGTCGCAAAGTGAAGGCGCCCGGCGCGCTTGTGAAGGCAGGCGATTCCGTGGAAGTGCGGCAGAAGAGCCGTGAGATGCTTCCCATTCAAGGCGCGCTCGCGGCGGTCGATGGGCGCGGTATTCCGGAATGGCTCGAGTTGGACAAGGGGGCCTGTAAGGGGACGATTCGGTCACTGCCGACGAAGGAGCATATCGTGCTGCCGGTGAATGAACAAATGGTCGTGGAATTGTACTCGCGCTAAGAGATCGTGGTTGGGGAGCGGTTGTCTTGCCCGCCATGGCTGAACGATAGATGGGCTCACACGAGTTAATGAAGGGGGAGTCATGATTAAAGCGATGAAAGACTTTCAGATCCCCATGCGGGTGGAAGTCGACAAGGACACTCTTTCCCCGACATTCGGCAGATTTACGACAGAGGCATTCGAGCGAGGATTCGGCACGACGGTTGGGAACTCGCTGCGCCGTGTGTTGTTGTCTTCCTTGACGGGGGCTGCGGTGACGACCGTCAAGATCGAAGGAGTATTACATGAATTCTCCACGATTCCTGGCGTGACAGAGGATGTGACATCCATCATTTTGAATGTGAAAAGCCTTCGATTGGCTTTGCAAGGTGACAAGCCCAAGACCATTCGGCTTAAGAAAAAGGGACCTGGGGAAGCGAAGGGTTCGGATATTGCCCACGACGGCGATGTGACCATTCTGACTCCGGACTTGCATATTGCGACGCTGGATAAGGATGCCGCGCTTGATGTGGAAATGACAATCAAGCATGGCCGTGGTTTTGTTCCCGCCGAACGAAATAAGGAGGAAGGATTGCCCATCGGTGTGATTGCAGTGGACTCGATCTTTTCACCGATCAAGCGAGTGAATTTTCATGTCGAGAATGCCCGCGTGGGGCGCATGACCGACTATGACAAGCTGACGCTCGAAATTTGGACGGACGGAACGATTTCCCCTCGCGATGCCTTGTCCAACGCCGCAGGCATTCTCCGCGAGCACCTGGATATCTTCATCAATCCCGAAGAGCGTTCCGATGCGAAACCGACTGTCGGCAGCGAAGACCTCTCCGATGAGGTCAATAAGAATCTGTATCGGAGTGTGAATGAGTTGGAATTGTCTGTTCGCGCGGCCAACTGTCTCAAGAATGCCAATATCAAGACGATTGCCGACTTGGTCCAAAAAACCGAAGCGGAGATGCTGAAGACCAAGAATTTCGGGAAGAAATCGCTCAACGAAATCAAGGAAATCCTGACCGAAATGGGACTGAGCCTTGGAATGAAAGTCGACGCTTTGCCGTCAGGCGACGCGGGCGTGCGGTCAGAGTAAGAAAGGAACAGGACTACTGTGCGCCACAAAAAGAAGGGTCGACAGCTCGGACGTCAAACAAAACATCGCTGGGCTCTGTTTCGGAGCCTGGTGACCTCGCTGCTGGAGCATGAGCGAATTGAAACGACGGAAGCCAAGGCGAAAGAAATTCGTGGCTTTACCGATCGAATGATTTCACTCGGGAAAGACGGCAGTCTGCCGGCCCGTCGCCGTGCCCTCAGTTTCTTGCGCAGCAAGGCCGTGGTCTCGAAACTCTTCAGCGATGTCGCGGCACGGTTTCGTGATCGCCCGGGAGGATACACGCGCATTATTAGAACCCGGCGTCGGGTTGGTGATGCTGCTGAGATGGTGGCCATGGAGTTGGTCGCCAGACCAGCGACGCCCACGGTCTCGCCATCGTCTGATACTTCAGTTGCACAGCATAAAGATCCGACAGCACAAAGCTCTGCTCCTGTAGAAGGCTAACCAGGTGAATGCCACGACGGCCGGTGGGTTGTCGTGGCATTCGAGACCCCTCTTCACCTCGCTCTCCGTCATACTCTACGAACCATTTCGTTGGGCCATTGTTCTCCAGTAGGTTTACTTGGCCTAGGTGGAATGCTACTATCATGCCACCGGCTGTGAACGGGGAAGCTCTATAACTTAGGAGCTTTTCGCCATGTGGGAACGTTGGATTCGGCGAGGCCTTCTGGCTCTTAGTGTGGTTCTTGCAGCGTTTCTTGGGTATCTGCTCGTCACACGCTCCAATCCAGGCTCTTCGTCTAGATCGGTCGCCGCTGTCGGCGCCGAGTCTGCCGACGCGCATATTCAGGATTTCACCTATACGCAGACCAAAGGGGATATTGTTCAATGGAAAGTCCAGGCGGAACAGGCGCGCCTATTTGAGAAGGACAGCCGCGCGATCCTGAACAATGTCCAGATTACGCTCTACGGAACTCAAGGAAAAGAACTGACCTTGTCGGGTGATGAGGGCACGCTTGATACCCAGACGAAAAATTTCAAACTTTCCAACCGCACGACGCCGATCGTAGTGGAAACCCAAAGTGGGTATACGATTCAGACCAATCACCTCATGTGGACTGATGCACGGCATGAAATTCAAACACCCGACCATGTCACGATCAATGGGCATGGGTTGCAAGTCACCGGCAGGGGGCTGCTTGGCAAAATGGACACCGAAGAATTTCAGGTATTGGACGATGTTCGTGTGGATGTGGTTCCTGCTTCTTAGTGCCGGGGCGTGGCTGGTCGTTCCTGGGGCGCATGCTTCGGAAACACGCGTGCCGAAAGAGCCGAGCGCCGGCCATGTCTCAACCACGATTACATCTCGAACCATGACCGTCAGCAATCAGGAGAATACAGCGATCTTTGACGGATCAGTCGTGTTAACGCGTGGTCCGTTGGTGGTGTATTCCGACCATATGGTGGTATCGTTCCATCCCAGTCGCAATGGTGCCGACAGTAAGAGTCCTGCGGGCGCGACCAAGTCCCCAAATGGTCCTGGTACGAATAAACAGGTCCCACAGGGGCGCGATGCAGTGCCCACGGTCTCCGATCGCAGTATTCGCATGGTGGAAGCCACCGGCCGAGTGAAAATTGAGAAAGAGGATGGCCGTGCCACGTGCCGCAAGGCCGTATACTACGAAGAGGAGAAGAAAATCATCCTCATGGGTGATCCAGTTGCCTGGCAAAAGGGGACACGCGTATCCGGAAAGCGCATCATCATGTTCTTAGAAGAAGATCGGAGTGTTGTGGAGGGCGACTCTCAGGTGATCATCGAGGGCGAAGGCGGGGGCAAGCAGTGATTGAGACGCCCTCCCAAGCCCAGGCACGTCTTGTCACCGGTTCTACCCAACCGGATGTGGCGGACCGTCTAGCGGCAATCGGTTTGGGGAAGAGCTTCCGGAGCCGCAAGGTGGTGAAGGGCGTCTCGCTTGACGTGAGGGCCGGCGAAGTGGTCGGGTTGCTGGGGCCGAACGGGGCGGGGAAAACGACGATCTTCGACATGATGGTGGGGCTCTGCCAGCCCGAGGAGGGGCACATTACCTTGAGCGGCCATGACATTACCGATCTGCCGATGTATAAGCGGGCTCGTCGTGGCATCGGCTATTTGCCTCAGGAATCGTCGGTCTTTCGTCGTCTGTCGGTGGAACACAATATCCTTGCGATTCTGGAGATGCTGGGCTATTCGAGAAGTGAGCGGATGGAGCGCGTTGAAACATTGCTGAAGGAACTTGATCTGGTGCATATTCGCAAGAGTAAGGCCTATGCTTTGTCGGGGGGGGAGCGTCGGCGTCTGGAGATCACCCGCGCGCTGGCCACTAGTCCCTTGTTTATGTTGCTCGATGAACCCTTCGCTGGCATCGATCCCATTGCGGTGGCCGATATTCAACAGATCATCATTCGTTTGAAGCAGCGGCACATCGGAGTGTTGATCACCGATCACAATGTCCGGGAGACGCTCTCAATCACCGATCGTGCCTATATCATCAATGAAGGATCGATCTTGGAAGCGGGTCCACCAGGGGTGATTGAAAAAAGTGAAATGGCGAGGGCCGTGTATCTAGGCGAAGGATTCCGCCTCTAGCAAGCAGGGAGCGAGTGTGCGATGAAGCTGCGACTGGATCTCAGACTCAGCCAAAAACTCATCATGACGCCGCAGTTGCAGCAGGCGATCAAACTGTTGCAATTGTCGCGGTTAGAGCTTCAGCAGAGTCTGCAGCAGCATCTCATGGAAAATCCGTTATTGGATGAATTGGTGACGGAGACTGAAGAGAACGAAGAAGCGGCGGCAACCGATCGTGAACAGTCGGAGACGCCGACCGCCGTGTCTAGTGACACGCGCAGCGAAGGCGACGATAAGCCGGCCGAGAGTGGAGAAAATGCCGAAGAGTTCTCGGCATCGAGTTGGGAAGACTATTTTGATACGGATATGCGTCGCGGCGAGACGGAGTACAGCTCCTCGTCGAAGGAGGAGTTCCCCTCCTATGAACAAACGGTCGCAAAGTTCACCTCGTTGGAAGACCATCTGGTCTGGCAGCTGTCCTTGTCGGGCCTCTCGGACCGGGAAAAAGCCATCGGGCGTCTCATTATCGGCAATCTTGATGACGACGGTTATCTTCGGATGACCTTGGAGGAGCTGGTGTCGGGAACGGCCTATTCAGTGGCAGAGGCTGAGTCGGTCCTGAAGGACGTTCAAGGATTCGATCCAAACGGAGTGGCGGCGAGAGACCTGCCAGAATGCCTTCTTCTCCAACTCAAATTCTTGGGCCGGAGCCAGATCGGCTCGTTAGGGTCCCGCCCCGGGGTGCTGAAGGGGTCGGTGCTGGAAGGCATCGTGCTTCACCACTTGAAGGATCTGGAAAAGAAGCAATACAGCCGAATAGCCAAGGCCTTAAATATTTCGATGGAGGATGTGTTTCAGGCGACCCGAATCATCGAAGGGCTGGAGCCGAAGCCTGGACGCCCCTTCTCGAATACGCAGAATTATGCGATCGTGCCGGATGTCTTCGTCGTCAAAAACGAAGGTGAGTGGGAAGTCTTGCTCAATGATGACGGGCTGCCGCGCATGCGCATCAGCCCCTATTACAAGCAGCTGATGTCGTCTGGGCAGTCAGGGACAGCGGAGACCAAGGCTTATTTGGATGACAAACTGCGTGCGGCCCAGTGGGTGATCCGGAGCATTGAGCAGCGCAACAAGACGATTGTTAAAGTCGTGTCGAGCATTGTG
Organism: Nitrospira sp.; assembly: GCA_023248215.1. Taxonomy (GTDB): domain Bacteria; phylum Nitrospirota; class Nitrospiria; order Nitrospirales; family Nitrospiraceae; genus Nitrospira_A. The sequence goes on along the minus strand of JAHFEW010000008.1, from coordinate 24,620 downwards.
AAGTTTCAGGAGGGATTTTTCGAACGCGGCATCCAATATTTGAAGCCGTTGGTACTCAAGCAGGTGGCTGAAGATATCGGCATGCATGAATCGACCATCAGCCGAGTGACGGCCAACAAATACATGTATTGTCCGCAGGGCATGTTGGAGTTGAAGTTTTTCTTCAATGCGGGCCTCCAGCGAGCTGATCAGCCGCTCGATATGCTGTCGTCCCTCACGGTGCGCGAAATGATTCGGAAGATGGTGGCTGCCGAAGATACACGCAAGCCATTAAAGGACGAAGAAATTGCCGCGCGGCTTCGGACTCAACAAGTCTTGATTGCCCGCCGAACAGTGGCGAAATATCGCGCGGAGGACCATATTCCCTCTGCGACGCAACGAAAGCGGTTCTTTTAGGTGTCTAAGTCCAACGTCATGGGGAAGGCTGTGCGGGAGAACAACAATCGTCGCAACGGGCTCGAACGCATGGTGGTGTTGGGAGCCCGAGAAACGAGGATGGCATGCGATTGATGATCACGGGACGGCATGTAGCGGTTACCCCTGCCTTGCGGGAGTATGTCGAAACACGCATGGAGCGGCTCGATCGCTACGGACTGAAACTTGGGACGCTGCAAATTCTCCTCAGTTTGGAAAAGTTTCACCATGTGGCCGAAGTCGTGGGGGTCGTCCAGGGGCGGCGCCTTCAAGCGAAAACGTCCACCGAAGAAATGTATGCCTCGATCGATGAAGTCGTGGATAAGCTCGGGGCGCAATTGAGAAAACTGAAAGAGCGGCGGGCAAACCACAAATTCGGCGATCAGCCGCGCGTGCGTGCGTTGGTGCGCAGGGTCCCGAGTCCCGACCATAGCGAGGTAGAAGTTGTCCATCCAACCCTTGAGGCGATGAGCGTCGAAGATGCAGTGGGGGCGCTCAATGCGGCCCAGCTGAGTGTGCTCATGTTCGTGAATGCCGTGTCGGGGAACGTCCAGGTTCTCCAGCGGTTGCCCAACGGGAAAGTGTCTCTGATCGATCCTGCGCGCGAGCGTGCTCGCGCTTCCCATGGCCGCGCTTAATCTTGTCGTCATCAGCGGTCTTTCCGGATCCGGAAAGAGCCATGCCTTGAAGGCCTTCGAAGACGCGGGGTATTTCTGCGTCGACAATCTTCCCCCGGCCCTCCTTCCAACCTTCGTCGAATTGTGCCATCAGCAAGGGGGTGAGATTAAGAATGTCGCCCTTGGAATCGATATTCGCGAACGGGTGTTTTTTGGAGACTTGGCGAAGGTATTGGGCGAGTTGAAGGCGCAGGGACATGCCCTGCAACTCGTATTTTTGGAAGCGCGAGAAGAAGTCCTGGTTCGCCGGTTTTCAGAAAGCCGCCGCCCGCACCCGTTGTTGCCAGACATGCCAGTGGTGGAGGGGGTGCGGTTCGAGCGGGAGCGTCTCCGCGAACTACGGAAGCACGCCGATCGAGTTATCGATACGTCCAGCATCACCGTGCATGAGTTGCGTGATCTGCTGATCAGGCAATTTCGTCAAGATACCGCCGCTCGCCGCATGACTATCTCTCTGGTCACGTTTGGGTATAAGTTTGGAGTGCCCTATGACATCGACCTTCTCTTCGATGTCCGTTTTATCCGAAACCCCTTCTTTGTGCCGGAGCTGAAAGCCTTGACTGGCGAGGATGCCCGGGTTCAGCAGTATGTATTCGGGGATCCGACTGCCGGCCAGTTTCTTGAACATTTGCAGGGGTTGTTTGCCTTTCTGATTCCGTTGTTCGAGCGAGAGCAGCGGAGCTACCTCAGTATCGGCATCGGTTGTACCGGGGGACGTCATCGGTCTGTGACGATGGCCTTGCGCCTCCGGGAGCGATTCGCCGCCCTCGGTTACGATGTATCCGTAACCCACCGAGACCTGCAAAAATCCTAGTATTCGCGCGCCGTTTTGGCGTTTCTCCCCACTCCAATTCGCATCGTCCGCTTTCTTGACAGGTGGACTATATCAACTATACTTACTTCTGTGAGCTCGAATTATTCGATTCATAGCGGCGTTTGAGGCGGTGCGTGAAGAAAGTCAGCGATGTTTCCAAGAAGAAATTGTACAAGACCAACGAGGTCTGTGAGATGTTTGATATCTCGCGCGCCACCTTGTTTCGTTGGGAACGAGAAGGGTTGATCACCGGGCCGCCGCGCGATTGGCGGAACTGGCGTCTGTATACCGCCGAGAATGTCGAGCAGATCAGACACGTGATGGGTGGTCGAAAAGAGGTTGCGTAGAGAGGGCATGAGCATGCTGGCTTCACTGAAAAATCTCGGTGACATGGATTTTTTCTCGATGTTTTCTCCCCAGCGGCAACTGTTGGGCCTCGATATCGGCTCCAGCAGCATCAAGCTGGTTCAGATCAAGGAACATCGGGGCCGGTATACCTTGCAAAAGTTCGGTGTGAAAGAATTGGAGCCGGAAGTGATCGTTGACGGCACCGTGATGGACGAAGGGCGAGTCGTATCGGCCATCAAGGAGTTGCTGGCTGCACACAATGTCAAATTAAAGCAGGTCGCCATTTCCATTTCCGGTCATGCGGTCATCGTCAAGAAGATCAGCCTCCCGCCCATGCCTGATGAGGAGCTCGACGGGCAGGTGAAGCTCTCGGCAGAGCAGTATATTCCGTTCGACATCAACGAGGTGAATCTTGATTTTCACGTATTGCCGCCGTCGGAGAATGCGGACGAACAGGGCGAAATGTCCATCGTGCTGGTCGCAGCGAAAAAGGACAAGATCAACGAATTGACCGAGTTGGTGAAGGCTGCTGGGTTGATTCCCATCGTGATGGACGTCGACGCCTTTGCGGTTGAAAATATGTACGGCGTGACCGCTCCTACCTCGCAAGAGGATACCACGACACTGGTGAACATCGGCGCCAGCGTGATGAATGTGAATATCGTACGAGGGGGCGTCTCCCTCTTCACCCGCGATATCCCCTTGGGGGGAAATCGGTATTCCGAAGCGGTGCAGCGCGAGATGGGCGTATCCTTCGAGGAAGCGGAACAATTGAAGAAAAGCGACCGCGACGACGACCATACGCTCGCGGCCGTGATGGAGAGCGTCAACGCGGAAGTGGCCTCGGAGATTGCGCGCACGATCGATTATTTCAAGACGACGTCTTCGGAAAGCGAGATTACGCGTGTGCTGCTGTGCGGTGGGGGAGCCAAGGTCAGGGGCCTGGCCCAACAGCTTCGCGATCGAATGCATGTTGAGGTGGACATCGCGAATCCCTTCAATGAGATCGACACCTCGTTATGCGATGTCGATCCCGATGTTCTGGCGGAGATGGGGCCGCTCGCGGCGGTGGGGGTAGGCCTCGCACTTCGGACGGTGGGGGATCGATGATTAGAATCAACTTACTCGCAACTGGACCCAAGGCCAGAAAAGCTAAACCGCAGTGGGATGTTCGCGCCGAGGCGTTGCTTGGTGTCGGCGTGCTCCTGATCACACTCACGGGTTGCTGGTACTACGCGTCCTCGCTCGATGACGAGATCCAGGCTAAGCAGAGCGAGAAGCAGGGCAAGGACACACAGGTTGCCAAGCTGAAAGAGCAAGTGAAGGCGGTGCAAGACTTTGAAGAGAAGAAAAAGCAGCTCGAGGCGAAGAATCGCATCATCGATGAATTGGAAAAGAGCCGAACCGGTCCGGTGAAAGTGCTGGACCATGTCAGCCAAAGCCTCAATCCTCTCAAGGTCTGGCTCGTGAAAATGTCACTCAAGGGCAACAACGTCGAACTTGAAGGACGGGCCATGACGAACGACGACGTAGTCGAGTTCGTGAACAACCTTCGGCGTACCGATCAGTTTGGGACCATTAAGTTGATGGAGAGCCGAGCCGGACAAGACAACAAGATGAATACCTATCAATTCAAACTTGACCTGTCGATGAAAGGCTAACATGAGTCTGAATGCGATCAGTCTAGACAGCCTCCGCAGTATTCCGACGGGTCAAAAAGTTGCACTGCTTGGATTGCTCGTGGCGGCGATTCTGGTCGGATTCTATTTCTATGTCGTCGATCCTAAGAGCGCTGAATTGGTGGCAGTTCAGGGGCAGGTGGCCCAGCTGGATACGGAGATTCAGAATCTGACGCTCAAGGTAAAGCATCTGGACGAACTCGTGGCGGCGAGCAAGCAACTGGAGATCGAACTGGCGGCGAAGAAAGAACGCCTCCCGCCGGAAGAGGAAGCGGTCATGTTGCTTAAGCAAGTGTCGGATCTGGGGCTCCGGCTGGGGTTAGATGTTCGGCTCTGGAAGCCAGGTGCCCAAGCCGAGGATCCGTCAAAATTATTCATCCGGATGCCGATCAACGTGGAAGTAGCCGGAGGGTACCACACGGCGGCCATCTTTTTCGATCGGATCAGCAAGTTGCCCCGCATCGTCACGGTCCAAGATGTGCGAATCGGTGCGCCCCGTGTCGATCAAGGACGCGTGGTTACGCAAACGGTGTTCGATCTGGTGGCCTATGCCGCCCCGCAGGAGAAGAAATCCGTCACGCCGGTCCCAACGGCGAAGCCGAAGTGAGGAATGGAGCCCGGCTCATGTCCAACGCGAGGGGAAGCACCGTGAAGATACGAGTATGGCGGAGTGAGTGGATGAGATCGGTGAGCATTGGAGCGCTCGTGCTGGTGGTTGGAGGGGCCGCTCTGCCTGTCGAGTCAAGAAACCTTCCCCACCTGCGCCAAGTCGCTTCCATGCGCCCAGCTGACTCCCTGAAGGTGATGCCGTTGCCTGATGGGCAGAAGGCGGTGCCGGCTGCCGAATCGCCGGCCCCCCCGGTTGAAACTGCGATTTCCCAGCCGGGGGATTCGTTGTCGCTGGAATTTTCAGGGGCATCGTACGATCCATCCGGTCGTCGTGATCCCTTCTTGCCAATGTTCCAGCCTGGCCAGCAGGTAGAGTCCGATTCCAGTCTTCCCCCGCTGCAGCGTGTCGGCCTCACGGAACTGAGTTTGATCGGTGTGCTCTGGGGAAATTACGGTTACACGGCTATGGTCCAGACGCCGGACGGCAAAGGGTACAGTATTCGCCGCGGAACACGGATCGGGCCCAACAATGGTGTGGTCAGTTCAATCACCGAACGAGGCATCATCGTTCAAGAGCGGTTCACGGACGTGTATGGGAACAAGCAGGAGCGGGAATATGTCAAGCTCCTGCATCCGAAAGAGGGCACAGAATGAAACAAACACAGGTTGGTGTTCACCCGCTGCTGACTGTAACTGTGATCGCCGGGTTGTTGGGGTTTGCCGGGTATGGGCAGGCTGCCGCGCCAGGCGAGAGGACCGGACTGCCTGGATTCACACAGGCCGTCGACCAAGGCGCCGCGGTCCCATTGGCGGCGGCCGCACTCGACACAGAGCGCGCGGCGGTGGCTAGTCCTGCGGCGACGGTGCTGATGAAGGTCGAAGCCAAGCCGGAAGGGAGTCGGATGGCGTTGGTCCTGACGGGCAACGGCGTGCTCTCCCATACGGTGAAGATGATAGGGGATCGTCGGATGGTTCTCGATATGCCGCATATTCAGTCGGATGGTCACCAGTCGCAATTGATAGTCAACCACCCCCTGCTGTCGCGAGTTCGGTTTGGGTACCATCCGGATAAAGTGCGCTTGGTGCTCGATTTGACGAAGTCCGTCGAGCACACTATCGATTCGACCGACGGTCGCTTGATCCTCATGCTGGAGCCCAAGCCGGTTGTCGCCCTAAATGACCCGACGACTGCGGACATGGGTTTGACGCCATCGTCCGAGGCACAGGCGGAGGGCGGTGTGTCGTCGGACGGACGGCGATCTGCGGCTCATCTGATGCTGGTCGCCCACAAGTCGCCCAAGGCGTTGTTGCATATTCAACCCATCCAGCTGACGGCTGAGTCGTTTCAGAAAGAAGAAAAGAAGCCGGACAATAATGAGGTGGTGAACGGACCGTCACGGTTTGTCGGCCGGCGTATTTCACTCGATTTCCAACAAGCCGATATCAGCAACGTGCTGCGGTTGATCGCCGAGGTCAGCGGGTTCAACATTGTGGTCGGCGAGGGTGTCAAAAACAAGGTCACCATGAAGCTGGCGAGTGTACCCTGGGATCAGGCGCTCGAAATGCTCCTGAAGATGAATGCTCTCGGCATGATCCGGCAGGGAAATATCGTGTGGGTTGATACCCTACAAAATATTGCCAAGCAGCAAGACGAAGAGGCGCGCGCCAAAGACTCCAAAGCCAAGGCCGAACCGATCGTCACTCGCGTGTTCTACATCCGCAATCTCAACGCTCTGGAAGTACAGACCTCGCTGCGGCAAAACTTGAGCCCGCGCGGGACCATGACGGTCAGTGCGGCAAGCAATGCCCTCATCATTAGCGATACCGAGTCCAAGCTGGAAGTGCTGCGGCAGTTGCTCGATGGCGTGGATCTCGAGGTGCCGCAGGTGCAGATCGAGGCACGCATCGTCCAAGCGGATACGACCTATACGCGTTCGCTCGGTGTCCAGTGGGGAATTCAAAACGTCAACCAGTTGGGAAGCTCGAGCGGAACGTCTGCCTTCAAGACCGGGACTACGGGTGCATTCGGTGCTCAGGTGTCGGACTTTCTGATCAACTTGCCCGCCAACCCTGGATTGCCATCTGTGCCAGGTGCCGGATTTTCGATCGGGAAAACCGATGGCGCGATGTTGGACGTGCGGCTGTCAGCCGGTGAATTGCTTGGGTTAACCAAGGTCATCGCGGCGCCGAAGATCACTACGTTGGATAAACGGGATGCCAAGATTGCGCAAGGAGAATCCATCCCGTTTCAGACCACCTCCTTACAGGGAACGCAGACCACTTTCGTGGATGCGAACTTGGAGCTGAACGTGACTCCGCAGATTACCTCGCGCGATCCGAAGGAAATCGGCAAGCAGATTCTCATGAAAGTGCGAGCCACCAGAAATGCCGTCGGTGCACGGAGTAACCCAGCCGGTCCGAGCATCGACCGCCGTGAGGCCACGACGCAGGTATTGGTGCGCGACGGGGAGACGATGGTCATCGGCGGTGTCTTCGTCGATACCCAATCGAACAACGTGGCGGGTATTCCGTATCTGTCACGTATCCCGGTCTTGGGATGGTTGTTCAAGAACAAGACCGAGAATGTCTCCAAGCAGGAACTGTTGATATTCCTGACGCCGACGATTGTCCGATCCACAACTTGACAGGTCCTAGCGCGACAAGCTAATAATCGCCTCCATTGACGATGGTACGCTATCTCAATGGGGGCGAATCCCGCGGAACGTGTCTCCTCGCCGTCTTAGAAGGCGCTCCTTCCGGGCTTTCTCTCACTGCAGACAGAGTCAACCACGAGTGGGTCTCCCAGCCGAATGGCTATAAGCCGGGCGGCCGTATGCGCGTGGAAGAAGACTGGGCTCAGTGTGCCTGCATGACCCGCAAAGGGGCTACGATTGGGAAATCCATCGGCCTGCCGATCGTCGGCGGCGACAGCCTCGCGGCGACGAAGGAAACCTTCCAGGCCTACCTCAAAGAGTGTTAGGTCCTGTTACATGCGCACAGTGAACATTCTCCGCGCCTCCTCCGAGTGGAGGGGGACCCAAGCCGACCCTCTGCTTCGTTCCTTATGACAGCCCCTTATACCGACATGCCTCAACAGACCATTCATGTAGAACTCGGAGCTCGGAGCTACGCCATCCTCATTCGGCGCAATCTGTTGGAGTCCATTGGAGAAGAGCTGGCGCGGCTCGGGTGTGCCGGCAAGGTGGGGGTGGTCACCGACCGAAATCTTGCCGGGCGCTATCTCAAGCGGGTGAGTCGTGTATTGAAGACGGCCGGTTATACGGTCGTCCCGATCGTGCTTGTTCCTGGGGAACGGACGAAAACCCTTCGCTCCATTACGACGATCATGGATGCATTGGTGGACGCCAGATTTGAACGCACCTCGACGTTGCTGGCACTGGGTGGCGGTGTGATCGGCGATCTGACGGGATTCGCGGCAGCGATCTACCAACGCGGGATTCCCTTCGTGCAGGTTCCGACCAGTTTGGTGGCCCAGGTCGATTCCAGTGTCGGCGGGAAGACGGGTGTGGATCACCCAAAGGGAAAGAATCTGATCGGCGCGTTCAACCAGCCTCTGGCCGTCCTGATTGATCCTGTGACACTCACCACCTTGCCGCCGCGCGAATGGAAAGCGGGGCTGGCGGAAGTCATCAAATACGGGGTCATTGCAGATGAGGCGTTCTTTGAGTATTTGGAACAACACATTGAGCCGATCTTGAAGCTGGACGATGAACCTGTCGCGCAGATCGTGGAACGGTCGTGTGAAATCAAGGCGCAGGTCGTTTCCGAGGACGAGCGTGAAGCGGATCGGCGTCGAATTCTGAATTTCGGTCACACCATCGGCCACGCGCTGGAATCGTTGGGGGGATACCGCGGATTGATTCACGGTGAGGCAGTGGCGATTGGGATGGTATATGAAGCGGATTTGGCGAGGCACCTGGGGCTTTGCGGCGAAGACGTGGTCACCCGTCTGCGTGCGTTGGTCAAGGCGGCCGGCTTGCCGACGCGCTTGCCCAGCGCCACATTCAGCGCACTGTGGAGCGCTATGCAGCAAGACAAGAAAGTGTCGGCGGGGACCGTGTATTGTGTGGTGCCCGAACGGATCGGGTCGGTACGAATCATTCCCTTAGAGAAGGACGGAACCCGCGCATGGTTCGATGCGGTCCGCGTTCGTGAAGCGCTGCGTGGGAAAGCCGCTACAAACAAGGGACGTTCTCGGTAGGAGAGTAATGGCAGCGAAGCGGACGGTCACCCAGTTGGAACAGGCCCTGCGCGAAAAAACACGCGAGGTCGATGTCCTGCATCGCATCAGCGAGTCGATCAGCAATACCCTCGACCTGGAGTCGGTGCTTCGACATATCGTCGATATGGTCGTGGAAGTGACCAAGGCCGATGCCTGTCTGCTGTATCTTATCTCCGACGGCAGGGACGAACTTATTCTGCGGGCCTCGAAGAACCCTCACCCCAAACTGATCGGCCGCATTACCATCGGATTGGGCGAAGGGATCACCGGCTGGGTGGCCAGGGAACGGACCCGTGTGGTGATTCCAAATAGCGCGAGCGATGATTCGCGGTTCAAATTTTTTCACAACCTCCCGGAAGACCGCTACCAGGCGTTTGTCTCGGTGCCTATCATGACCAAGCAGGAAGTTGTCGGCGTCATCAACGTGCAGCATAAGCGGTCCCGTCGGTATCGCTCGGACGAGCTGGCATTGCTCTCGACGATTGCCACGCAGGTGGGTGGGGCCATTGAGAACGCCCGGCTGTACGATCAGATGACACGCAAGGCCCTGCAACTCGACACGCTGTCGCAGGTGTCGGAAACCGTGTCGTCGAATCGATTGATCGAGGATGTGTTGCAATTGATTGTGACAATGACGGCGCAAATGATGGGGTCGAAGATTTGTTCCATCATCTTGTTGGACCAGGCGACGGGCGAACTTCGCATCGCAGCCACGCAAAGTTTGAGCGAACAGTACCGGCGTAAGCCCAATGTGAAGATCGGTCAGAGCATCAGCGGGCGCGTCGTTCAGGATCGTCGGCCGATCATCGTGCCGGACGTCACGAAAGACAGTACCTACATGTATCCCGATATGGCTGCGAAGGAAGGGCTGTGTTCTCTCCTGTGCGTGCCGATGCTGGTGCGGGAGAAAGCCATTGGGGTTATTAACACCTACACCTCCAAGCCGCATACCTTTACGGCCGAGGACGTAAAGCTGATGCAGGCCATCGCCAATCAGGCTGCGATTTCCATTGAGCACACGACCTTGCTGGAGAAGTCGTTTGAGATGCAGGAAGCGTTGCAAGTCCGCAAGCTTCTTGACCGGGCGAAAGGATACTTAATGCGGTCGAGGCGGCTGTCGGAAGAGGACGCCTTCAAGCTGATTCAGCGACAAAGCATGGACCTTCGCAAGTCCATGCGAGAGATTGCGGAAGCCATTCTACTGGCCGGTGAGATTGAAGATCGGGCCGACAAAAATAGGGGATAGCGTATTACGGCGTGCGTTCCGCAGGCCGTACAGGAAGTGGTTTTTGTGAGGGCGCACCGCCCCGGTTGGTTTGCTGCTCGCCCAGTTGCCGTTTGATTTCCTGGAGTTCCTTCCGCAGTGCCTCGACTTCCGAATCTTTCTTTTTCAGGTCTTCCCTGATGGCCCGACGGTCGGTATCGGTCTCCGCCGGCCGAGCTGGATGCAGGGTCGGAGACGGCTTTGGACTCTCTGGTGAGAGCCCCGTCAGCGTCGCAGGGGGTGATGGGGCGGGCAGTCTTGCCAGCGCGTCATAGTCGATAGTAAGGACGTGGGTTGGGTCATCGGCGAAGGCTGGTGTGAACTGATCAGGACGCAGGGCTTCCGCGGGAACGAACCAGACGTGACGATTGAGGAGTCCGTTCGGCTGTGGAAGGCGGCGATTCGGCATGTTGATCGTGTCAGGATCGTCCCGCCGCTGCCGGTACTCGGTCAGAGAGATGTAGAGTGAACGGCCGTAGGCGAAGACATGGCCGGTCGTGGTTTCTTTGGGTGAGAGTTGGAGTGGTGGCTCCGAGGAGCCGACTGCCGCGCCCGCCCGCTCTCGGTATCCGCCTTCACTTCCCTGGATCAGCCGAAAACCCACCTGTTGATCTGCGGCCGCCTGCCTCAACCCTTCTGCAATAGCGGGAGCGAGAAAGGCGACTTCAGTTCCTGAAAAGACGGGTACCGTCGGCTTCTGATTTGCAGCCAGGGCTCGCAGGAGCCCGGTTTCTTCACGAATCAGCATGCCCTGTAAGCTGCGCGCAATCACAGTCTGGTCAAGTCGAATGGGATGGGTTGCCTGGAATTGGCGATCGGGAATTCGATCCAGGTAGACCGTGCCTTGCGCGGATTCGCGGACGAGCACGTCGACTTGCGCACCGGTCGTGCAGCCTGCGGCCAGCAGAACCAAGGCCAAGACAAGGGCGGCGGTTCGACAGCAGTGCATGCGAAATGGTTCCTTCTTTGCAGGGTCAGCGCGCGACGAGGACCTAGTGTATCACAGAGAAAATCGTGGGAGGGTGAAGAACGACTCATGAGTCTCGCTTGACAGGAGCGCGTTCGGACGCGTAGACACCCCACCTGCGTGCGTTACGGGTCAGGGCAACGACGTCCTTTTGGTCCGATGGTTGGACCGGAAGGGCATTTTTGCGTAATGGCTCCTCCGGTCTGTTTCATTCGAATCGTTCCTAACCGGGATGGCTATCAGGATGAATGCACGAATGTCAGGAGGAATCGTCCTCGGTGTGATCGGGATGATGATCGTCGCCGCCACGACTCCGGTCGGTGCAGAGGAGCAGAGTGCCGGAGAGGCGGCGGGAGCTGGTCGTCTAAGCCGGGAAGTGGAGACCTCGGCCGCGGTGATTTGCGGGGGCTGTGTCACTCCCACCTTCGCGGGCGAGGGCAGGGGCAGCGTCCCGTATGGCCGCATCGAATTGGATGCCATTTACAGCAACAGAAATACGAATCCGCTCGACCCCGGTCAGTTCAACGGCTATGCAACAACCGCCTGCAAAAGCAGCAATGCCTCCTCAACCCCCAATCCTCGTTTCAGTGTCTTCGGGCTTCGTGCGGACCGGACCGATGGGAAACACACGCTCACCGGTGTCGTGGAAGCGGACTTCTACTACAGCCAGACCGACAATACAGGGAGTCTCTCACCCCGCCTGCGGTTGGTCGAGCAGGGCCTGCATTTTGCGGCAAGGCTGGCGGACAGCTATGTGGTGATGGCCAAAGGGGCGGTGGTGGCAGCGGGTAGGAGTACAGAGTTGAGTGCGGAGCAGGTAAGGCAGTATTTAGTCGTGTAGGGAGTGTCGTCGGGGTGCCTCCTTGCTCGTGCAACGCGCGGCCTCAGAAGGGGCGGCGGCGGGGGTAGCCAGACCGTCCTTCTTGCTCCCAGACCCCGCACCAAGAGTTTGCTTGATTTGTATGGTGGGGGCGGTGCTCGGTCGATGGGAGCAGGGAAGGACGGCCTGGCTACCCCCTTGTGGAAACAGGGATAGTAATGAAGGAGTTTCTGGTTATGTGCTATCCAGACCACTCCCACCTTCTGGTTGTTGACGGTCTTATCTATGGAAGCGGTAAAGGGAGAGAAGCGCGGCTGTTGAACTGATTCCCTGGTCTGGCTACTATGCTCTCTCTGCGCCCTACTGCGGGGTGACGGGAGCGGGAGCATGCGAGAAAAGAATTGAGCGAGGTTGGGGATGTCCAGGAAGGGTAGGTGGATCTACGGCATTGCCATCGCAGGCCTCATCATTTCCCTCAGCGCTTGTGCAACCAGAAATTATACTCCCCTGGCGGGGGCGGAGAAGGACGAGGTGGAGCAGCTCAGGGAGAATGTCTATCGCGTCGAGTACCGGGTCAGTTCGTTTACGTCGCAGGAACAGTTGGATACCTACTTGCGGCGGCGCTGCGCAGAATTGACGTTGCGGGAAGGTTACGATTTCTTTCATCTGGCGCAACGGGCCGACGCGCTGGCACTCTCGCGTCGAACCTCGATGACGGTGACGATGTATCGAGGTCAAATGCCAGTCGGTGCGGACGATCTCTATGATGCGGAGGAAGTCTTGGCTGGATCGGCGACAGTTTTGAAGAACGAGTAACGAATGAGGTTTGACGAGGTCCGGATATGCATCTGACACCGCGTGAGCAGGAAAAGCTGTTGATCTATGTGGCGGCGAATCTGGCCAAGGAGCGCAAGGGTCGTGGCTTAAAACTCAACCACCCCGAATCCGTTGCGTTCATCACTGCCGAGATTCTGGAAGGCATTCGCGATGGCAAGTCGGTGTCGGAACTGATGAGTTATGGTGCCACGCTGCTCACTCGCAACGACGTCATGTCCGGCGTGCCGGAAATGATTCCGGAACTTCAGGTCGAAGGGACGTTCCCGGATGGTACGAAGCTGGTGACCGTTCATGAGCCGATCCGATAGGTGATTGGATGAAGAAGAAATTTAAGGCTGTTGTGAAGAAGTCTCGGTCAAAGACGGCCCCCGCAACCAGTAAGCGCGGTGTACTAAAGCCGGTACCCATCATTCCCGGCGAAATCATCCTCAGTGAGGGGGACATTATCGCCCTGCATGGCCGGCAGACTCTCGAAATGACCGTGTCCAACACCGGTGATCGGCCGATTCAGGTGGGGTCGCATTGTCATTTCTTCGAGGCTAATCGTGCACTGAAGTTCGATCGTGAGAAGAGCTATGGGTTTCGCCTGCGAGTGCCGGCCGGGACCGCCGTGCGGTTCGAGCCTGGTGAAGCGAAGCGGGTCAGGCTGGTGGCATTAGGCGGCAACCGTGTGGCCTATGGGATCAATGGCCTGGTGAACGGCAAGCTGGACGATCCGGAAGTGCGTGAACGAGCTTTGGCGTCAGCTGCGAAACGAGGGTTTGGAAAACAAACTTTGGGCTGATCGCTCACTCTTGTAACATGCGAATTAGGCTACTGGAACATAACTTGTGACACGGCCGGCTCACCGGCTCGCCGGCGTGCGCAGACGTGACGCTCGTTATTCCTCGCATCGCGCACCTCGCAGAATGCGCACGATAAGACAGTGCTCGTCCCATGCGCGCAGTAGGGACAAGAAGGCCCGCTGCTCCAATGCTCTAAGAGGGTGGGGAAAATGAAAATTCCGCGGAGACAATACGCCGACCTCTACGGTCCCACCTCTGGTGACCGCATCAGGCTTGCCGATACGGATCTGCTGGTAGAAATCACGCGCGATCTGACTGTCCCTGGCGAGGAGGCCAAGTTCGGCGGTGGGAAAGTGATTCGCGACGGCATGGGACAGTCGCCGACTGCCACGAGGGCAAAGGGCGCACTCGACTTGGTCATCGCCAATGCCGTCATCATCGACTGGTGGGGTGTCGTGAAGGCCGACATCGGGATTCGTGACGGACGGATTGCCGGGATCGGCAAATCCGGGAATCCCGATCTGATGGACGGTGTCACGAAGGGCATGGAGATCGGACCTTGCACGGAGGTGTTGTCGGCTGAGGGAAAAATCATCACGGCCGGCGGGATTGATACGCACATCCACTTCATTTGTCCGCAGATCATCACCGAGGCGCTGGCCAACGGACTGACGACTCTCATCGGCGGTGGCACGGGGCCAGCGACCGGAACGAACGCCACGACCTGTACGCCGGGGCCCTGGAATATCCATCGGATGCTGGAGGCAGCCGATGGCTTTCCGGTCAATTTGGGATTCCTCGGCAAAGGCAATTCGTCTTTGCCGGATGGATTAGATGAGCAGATCGAAGCCGGCGCCATAGGGCTGAAGCTGCATGAAGATTGGGGCACGACGCCGGCCGCCATCGATACCTGCCTGAGTGTGGCGGAGCGACACGATGTTCAGGTGGCGATCCATACCGATACGATCAACGAAGTGGGGTTTGTGGAGGACACGATCAAGGCGTTCAAGGGCCGGACGATCCACTCGTTCCACACTGAAGGCGCCGGCGGTGGCCATGCCCCGGACATCATCAAGGTCTGCGGCGAACCCAACGTGTTGCCCTCCTCGACGAATCCCACCATGCCGTTCACGGTCAATACGATGGATGAGCACCTCGACATGCTGATGGTGTGCCACCACTTGAATCCGCGCGTGCCTGAAGACATCGCCTTTGCCGAATCACGTATCCGTTGTGAAACGATCGCGGCTGAGGACATTCTGCACGACATGGGTGCGATCAGCATCATGTCATCCGATTCACAGGCGATGGGACGAGTCGGCGAAGTCATTATCCGCACCTGGCAAACCGCCCATAAAATGAAACTACAGCGGGGGCATTTGTCGGAGCGCGGCCTCGACAAGCAGGATGGCCGGCATGATAACTGGCGCGCCCGACGTTATGTAGCGAAGTACACGATCAATCCTGCCATTGCGCATGGGGTTGCCCACGAAGTGGGTTCGGTTGAAGTCGGCAAGCTGGCGGATCTTGTGCTGTGGAAACCAGCCTTCTTCGGGGTGAAGCCTGAAATAGTTATCAAAGGCGGCTTCCCCATGTCGGCGGCGATGGGGGATCCCAATGCCTCGATACCGACGCCGCAACCGGTACTGACAAGACCCATGTTTGGAAGCTTCGGCCGTGCGCCCTTCGCCACGAGCCTGACCTTTCTCTCTCAGAAAGCTTTGGAGCGGGAGGTGCCGAAACATCTGGGATTGCAGAAGCGCGTTGCGGCGGTGAAGAAATGCCGTGGGATTGGCAAGCGGGACATGAAGTTGAACGATGCGCTGCCGCACATGGAAGTCGATCCGGAAACGTATGTAGTGAAAGCAGATGGACAGATCTTGAAGTGCGATCCGATGGTGGTGTTGCCGATGGCCCAACGGTATTTCTTGTTTTGATGGCTGCTGAAAACGTGGTCCAGCGGCGTGCTCACCGTGGACGCATTCTCAACGTACCACATACGGGGAAAGAGCTGTCTCGGCAGCTCGGGGTGGGCGGGTGAGAATTGGTACGCCTGCGGCCTAGTTGGTAAACCTTTTTGAGCATCCGCAAAGAGGGGAATACGAAAGAAGTCCATGAACACGCTCTCGCTTCTCAACGGTCTTCGCTTCGTCGATAGCTTCTTCCCATCGGGAGGCTATGCCTACTCGTCCGGGTTGGAGGCGGCGGTGCAGGGCGGCGCGGTCAAGACCTCGGAGGAGTTGTCGCGATATGTGCTGGACGCGCTGACGACGGGGATCGGAACGCGGGAGGCCGTCGCCACCGGTTTGGCCCATGACGCCATGGTGTCCGGGATTCTTGAAGTGGCCCTGAAGGCCGACCGAGAGCTGGAGACGATGAAGCTGGGCCGTGAGTCACGAACCGCCAGCCGGCAGATGGGGCGGCAGGTGATTCGCCTGGCGGCGGAACAGCCAGACCGCCATTCATTGATAGAGGATTATGCGGCTGCGGTCGAATCGGATGAAACACCGGGACATGTGGCGGTCAGCATGGGACTGACGCTGGCGGCTGCCGGGTGGTCGAAGGAAGATACAATTGCCGCGTTTCTGTACCAAACCGCGACGGGGTGTGTGGCCGCTGCGATGAAGCTGCTGCCTCTCGGCCACCGTGAAGGACAGCGGTTGTTGTTGAGCTGGATGCCGGTCGTTCAGCAGGCCAGCCGTCGAGCATCCGGACAACGTGAACTCTCGTCCTGGTCCCCGATCCAGGAGATCTACGCGATGCGACATAGTCGGCTGGAATCGCGACTGTTTCGGTCCTAGGAGGGATAGAGATGAACCTCCCTTGACCGTATCTGCGCCCATTTGATATAAGGGAACCAGAGACAACGAAGTCTCTACAGTCACACGGTACAGATATTGAATCGGACAACGGCGTCCGTGGCTACAGACCAGTAGCCACGGACGCTTTTTTTTGCTGAGCCGGCGGGTCGGGTGACATTAAGGCCGGTGCGGAGTTCGATTTGAGCGCCACGAGAACGCGGCGCTCAGAGACGATGTCCTGAGCCGGACGAAAAGCAAAAGCGCGGCGGTCACACAATGATCGTGGCGTCCGCATAGCAACAGCCTGGGGCGTGTGTTTATTGGTCCCAAAGCGAACGATCAGTTCAATCTCCTCTACGTGAGAGGGCATCATGCAAGAAGGGCATCACGATCCGCATGCGCGTAAGAACGTTGTCGTGATCGGCAACGGGATGGTGGGACAGCGGTTTTGCGAAAAATTGGTCCAGTACGATACCGCCCGGCAATATCGGATCGTGACGTTTTGCGAAGAACCGCGGGCGGCTTATGACCGCGTGGGCCTGACCGCGTTTTTTGCCCACCGGGATGCCGAAAAACTGTTGCTGGCAAAGGCGGAATGGTACGAAACCTATGGCGTGGAATTGCATGTCGGCGATTGCGCCAATCGGATCGATCGTGAGGCCCAAGTGGTGCATTCCGACAAGGGGAGGAAGATCGCCTATGATTTTGCCGTGATTGCCACCGGCTCCTATCCCTTTGTCCCGAAAATTCCAGGCATCAACCACCAGGGCGTCTTTATGTATCGCAAGATTGAAGACCTGCAAGGCATTTTTGCCTATGGGTCGACGGTCAAGCGGGCGGCGATCATCGGCGGGGGCTTGCTCGGCCTGGAGGCGGCGAAAGCGGCCTATGACCTTGGCCTGGAAACGCATGTGATCGAATTGGCGCCCCGGCTGATGGCCAGACAGCTCGACGACACCGGTTCACGCACACTGGTTCGCAAGATCGAGGCGCTCGGCATTTCCGTGCATCTCAACAAAGCGACCGAGGAAGTGCTGGGCAAAGGGATCGTCACGGGCTTGCGTTTCAAGGACGGTGAAACACTCGCGGTGGATATGGTGATTATCTCGGCCGGCATTTGCCCCCGAGACGAGCTCGCGCGGGCATGCGGACTCAATGTCAGCAAGAACGGCGGGATTTTGGTGAACGATCGGCTGGAAACCAACGACCGCGCCATTTTCGCCGTCGGGGAGGTGGCGCGGCATGGAGGCATGATCTATGGCCTGGTCGCGCCCGGCTACCAAATGGCGGAGACCGTGGCCCTGAATCTCACCGGCGGTCGCGCATCCTTCACCGGCGGCGATCTGTCGGCGAAATTGAAGCTCGTGGGCATTGATGTCGCGAGCTTCGGCAATTTCGATGCCGGCCCTCTGTCCGCAAAGCCGATCACCTGGGAAGAGCCCTTCGAGGGGGTGTACAAAAAACTGCTCGTGAGCCATGACGGCACACGCCTGCTCGGAGGAATCTTGGTGGGTGACGCCGCGGACTACGGCCTCCTCGCCGCCATGGCAAAAAGCGACGCCCCTCTTCCCTGCAAGCCGGGCGAGCTGATTCTCGGCGCGTCGAGTGGCATCTCAAGGTTGGGCGGGGTGGAAGCGATGCCGGAGTCGGCGCAGATATGCTCTTGCAACAACGTGACCAAGGGCGCCGTTTGCCGGGCCATCCGCGAACAGCATCTGACCGCTCTCGGAGAGGTGAAGGCGGCGACCAAGGCCGGGACCGGCTGCGGAGGCTGTCTGCCGCTCGTGACCGATCTGTTGCACGCGGAAATGAAGGCGGCTGGGCTGACGGTCACCAATCATCTGTGCGAGCATTTTCCTTATTCCCGCACGGAACTCCTCGCCCTCATCAAAACCAAAACTCTGCGGTCCTTCGATGACATCATCGCCCAGTGCGGAACCGGCCTTGGATGTGAAGTCTGCAAACCGGCCGTTGCCTCTATTCTGGCGGGATTGTGGAACGAACACATTCTCAAGCCGGCGCATCGCGTGCTTCAGGATACCAATGATCGGTTCCTCGCCAACATTCAGCGCGGCGGCCTGTACTCCGTTGTGCCCCGCGTGCCGGGCGGCGAGATTACTCCGGACAAACTGATCGTGCTCGGTGAAATTGCGAAGGCCTATGGCCTGTACACAAAGATTACCGGCGCGCAGCGCATCGACCTGTTCGGCGCGCCGGTTCACCGGTTACCGGAGATATGGGAACACCTCATCCGGGCCGGCTTCGAAAGCGGCCATGCCTATGGCAAAGCCTTGCGGACGGTAAAGAGCTGTGTTGGCTCGACGTGGTGCCGCTACGGGGTGCAAGATTCTGTCGGGTTCGCCATTCGGCTGGAACATCGGTACAAAGGGATTCGCGCCCCGCACAAGATCAAAGCCGCGGTGTCGGGGTGTGTGCGCGAGTGCGCGGAAGCCCAAGGAAAAGATGTCGGCCTGGTCGCCACGGAGAAGGGCTACAACCTGTATGTCTGTGGAAACGGCGGCGCCAAACCGCGACATGCGGAGTTGTTGGCCGCCGATCTCGACGAGGAGACGGCGATCAGGTACATCGACCGCTTCCTCATGTACTACATCATGACCGCCGACAAACTGACACGGACCTCCGTCTGGATCGAGAAATTGGCGGGAGGCCTTGAACGTCTGAAGGAGGTCATCATCCACGACCAGCTCGGTATTTGCGCCGAGCTTGAGGAGCGGATGCGCCATTTGGTGGATTCCTACACCTGCGAATGGGCGGAGGTCGTTCGTGATGCCGAACAACAGAAACTCTTCCGTCAATTTGTCAATAGCGATGAGACCGAAGCGGGCATCGAATTCATCAGCGAACGCGGCCAGCGTCGCCCGGCCAATTGGCCTTCAGAAGCCGTGTCCCTCGAACAGTTCCGCGCGCTCCAGAATCACCCCCTCCCCGAAGCGGGCCATGAGCAGGAGCCGCAGCGCGTCTGGGTGAAGGTAGGAACGGTCTCCGACTTTCCTCGCAACGGCGGGGCAACTATCAAGTATGGAAAGGTCCAGATTGCGGTTTTCAATTTCGCCGGCCGCGGCGAGTGGTATGCGTGCCAAGAGATGTGTCCGCACAAAAAGGCATTCGTCTTGTCCCAGGGCATTATCGGGGAGACGGGCAATAGGCCCAAGATTGCCTGTCCCTTGCACAAAAAAACCTTTTCTCTCGAATCCGGGAAATGTCTCAGCGGGGATGAGTATGAGATCCGTGTGTTTCCGGTGAAGGTGGAGGCCGAGGACGTCTTTCTGGAGCTACCCCCCACCACGGTCCTCGATCAACTCCTGGCGACGGAACTTGGCTGTCGTTTGGCTGCATCACCCGCGCCCATCCCCTTGTGACGGCGAAAACCATACGTTCTTTGCGCGCTTATGCATCGGGATGATGACCATCTTTGTGGAAGCGGTCGCGCTATGAACGCTCGCCCGCGCCGTATCCCTGTCATCGGGGTTGGCGGGCCTGTCGGCTCCGGGAAGACGGCGTTGGTGGAAGCGTTGTGCCGGCGGTTGCGCGATCATGTCAGTCTGGCGGTGGTCACGAACGACATCTTCACGAAAGAAGATGCCGAGTTTCTCACCCGCCGCGGTGCGCTTCCCCAAGACCGGATTCTCGGTGTGGAAACAGGTGGCTGTCCGCACACGGCGATCCGTGAAGATGCCTCGCATAATCAGGAGGCGCTGGACGATTTACTCAAGCGCCATCCCGACGTTGAGCTGATGTTTGTCGAAAGCGGGGGCGACAACTTAGCCGCGACATTCAGCCCCGAACTCGTCGATAGGGTCATCTATGTCATCGATGTGGCGGCCGGTGACAAGATTCCCCGCAAGGGCGGGCCGGGCATCACTCGTTCCGACTTGCTGGTCATCAACAAGGTCGATCTCGCGCCGCATGTCGGAGCCGATCTCTCCATAATGGATCGGGACAGCAGGCGGATGCGGGGTGACTTGCCGTTTCTCTTCACCAATCTCAAGGCAGGCCAGGGGCTCGATAAGGTGATTGCCTGGCTTGAGCAACTCCTGTCCACGCATCGTCACTAAAGGAAGGCCGTGTGTGATACTTCCGATGAACGGGACTTCACTGATTGATGCCGTCGGACGACGTGGCGCATTGGCCTACGAGTTCGAGCGCGAGGGCCGGCGCACGATCCTCATCCGTTCCTCTTGTACGAGTCCGTGGCACCACTTTCCTCCTTCATATCTCGACGACAGTGGGTGTGCGTATACGTGGATGGTTAATCCCTCCGGTGGCTTGGTCGGCGGCGACTATGTGTCGGTGGATGCGCGGCTTCACGCGCAGACGCACGTGGTGATGACGAGTCCATCCGCCAATCGTGTGTATCGGAGTGCGTCTGAATTTGCCGTGCAGGAGGTTCGTCTGTCAGTCGGTCCTGAGGCGCGACTGGAATGGTTGCCTGAGGTGACAATTCCGTTCGCCGGGTCTCGCTTTCGCCAATCGATCCATGTGGATCTTGCACCAGGCGCGACAGTGGTATTGTGGGATGCGATGGCCTCCGGCCGGATTGCGATGCGCGAACGGTGGGTGTTCGCCCGCGTCGAAAACGAGATTTGCATCCGAGCTGTTGCTGGTGATTCGGTGATTGAGCGGTTTCAGATCACTCCGGAAACGGTCGGCAAGCTTGCGGCTGAGTGGGACTATGTGGCTTCCTGGTTTGTCATTGGTGACGGAATCGAGTCAGGCAGGTTGAGTCGGTTGAAAGACGCGATTGTAGACCTGCTGGAGCGGTGGCCAGGAGAGGTCTTCGGGGGTGTTTCTGAACCGCCTGCTCCGGGCCTGGCGATTAAGCTGGTGGCTCGATCAGCGTCGGGGCTTACCGATGTCGTGGAGTCGCTTTCAGCGGCAGTCAGAATCCATCTCTGGGGACTTTCCCCACCGGTGCTCCGGCGTTATTGAGTGACGTAGGATCGCCGTAATGGGGATTTGACACCCCGTGCCTCGGATGCTATTTCTTGCCGGAGTTTTTGCGGGATACTGAAAAAGTCCGCCAACTGGCCGCAAGGTGATAGCTGAAGGCTGAAAGCTTTTTATGCGCGTCTTTCGAATCGCCATGGCTCAGATCAATCCGACGGTCGGTGATATTCCCGGCAATGCCCGGTTGATCAAGACCTGGATCAGAGAAGCCAAGAAAGCCAAGGCGGATGTGGTGGCTTTCCCGGAATTGGCTGTGACCGGGTATCCGCCGGAGGACCTGTTGCTGAAACCGCAGTTTGTCGCCGATAACCAGCGGGTATTGGACGAACTCGCGCGTGAATGTGTCGGGATCGTCGCCGTAGTGGGGTATGTCGGTCAGGGATCGATGGCCAAAGCGCAGTCGGGCTTGCCGTCGGTGCTCTCTGCGGACCGGCACGAACTTTATAATGCGGCTGCGATCTTGGCAGAGCGGCGCTGTATCGGCACCTATTGCAAATGGCTCCTTCCAAATTATGGGGTCTTTGATGAAGGGCGATACTTCCATCCGGGGAGCAGGCTGCCGTTGATTGGCCTGAACGGTGTCACGATCGGCGTCAATATCTGCGAGGACATTTGGCTGCCCGACGGCCCCACCCGAGCGCAAGCAGCGGCCGGCGCTGAGGTCATCGTCAACATCAACGCCTCGCCCTTTCATATCGGCAAGAGCCGGTTTCGCGAGCAGATGCTGGCGACGCGCGCACGTGAGAACGGAGTCATTGTCACCTACACCAATACGGTCGGCGGGCAAGATGAGCTGATTTTTGATGGAAATAGTGTGATCGTCGACCAGAACGGCGAAGTCATCGCCAGAGCGAAGTCCTTTGAGGAGGACTTGCTGGTGGCGGATCTCAATGTGGAAGCGGTGGGACGCGGGCGTCTGGCTCATGGACGCAAAAAGAGTCTTAGCGGGAGGATCGCGGCCGCGGTCGAGCGGATCGTGGCAACGGTGCCTGCTTCGGTGAGGACACGGTCCCGGATCGTCCCGTCGCTGGAGGCCCCGCTCGGTGAATTTGATGAGGTCTATAAAGCGCTGGTGCTTGGCGTGAGAGACTATGTGAGAAAGAACGGCTTCAAGCGCGTGGTGATTGGACTCAGCGGGGGGGTGGATTCCGCATTGACGGCCGTCATCGCCGTTGACGCGCTCGGCGCGGACAATGTCTTGGGCATCTTCATGCCATCTCCGTATACATCGCGGGAGAGCGGTGAAGATGTGGCCGAGCTGGCTCGTCGATCAGGGATCGACTATCAGACAATCGCGATCACGCCGACGTTCGACGGCTATCTGCGATCACTGGCGCCGGCGTTTCAAGGAAAGCCGGTCGATACGACAGAAGAAAATCTCCAAGCCCGGATCAGAGGCAACATCCTCATGGCGTTTTCCAACAAGTTCGGTCATCTGGTTCTGACGACGGGAAACAAGAGCGAGATGAGTGTGGGGTACGCCACGCTGTACGGAGACATGGCCGGCGGGTTTGCTGTGATCAAGGATGTCCCGAAGACCATGGTGTATGAGCTGGCCAGATTGCGGAATCAACAAGGCCAGACAACAGTGATCCCCAAGCGGACCCTGGATCGGCCGCCCACAGCCGAACTGAAGCCGGATCAGAAAGACGAGGACAGTCTTCCGCCCTATGCGGTCCTCGATCCCATTCTAAAGGCCTATGTCGAAGAAGATCGGTCTGTGGAGGAGATCGTCGCGATGGGATTCGACCGCGACACCGTGGCGCGTGTCGTGGGCCTAGTGGACCGGAGCGAGTATAAACGTCGGCAGGCTCCGGTCGGGATCAAGATCACGCATCGTGGGCTGGGAAAAGATCGCCGCATGCCGATCACCAACGGGTATCGCAACTATTAGCGTCCCGTTAGAGTCCTGCTCCACCACGTTTCGGCCGGCTGAGGTGCGAGATTTACGGATTTGTTTGCTGCAACTTGGAAGGGGGTTTGTTTTTCCGCTTCTGGCTGTCCTGCCGCGTGGTCTGGTCGTCGAGTTGTCGTCGGATCGATTGCAGTTCCTGTCTGAGTGCGTCCAACTCTAAATCCTTCTTGATGATGAGGTCTTTGAGCGTGTGAACCTCGTCATCTCGCTGCTCGAGGGTTCTCTGGACGTTCAATGGGCTTTTGGAGGGCGGAAGGACTGGTACAGACTGTCGAGGCGGTTCAATCGTATGTTCCGGCCGAGGCGGAGCCTGCGCAGGTGCTGCCGCTGATGGCGACACTTCCTGCAGAAGCTGATAATCGATGGCAAGAAACTTGTCGGTAGTAGCACCCGCTGCCGGTCGATGAAAGTTATCGGATCCTTGGGCGAAGCTAGGAGTGAAAAGCAGTACATGGTCGGACAGACCCGAAGTATCAGGGAGGCGCCGGTGAGCGATATTTTCCGTGTTGGTCCTGGCAGGCGCTGATCGATACTGAGAGAGCAAAAAGTAAAGCGACTGGCCATAGGCATAGAGGGAGCCGGCGGTGGTCTCGGTGGTGGAGTATTCCAACAGTGAGTCGCCAGGGCGCCGAGTGGTGACCAGAAATCCAACCACCTGATCTGTCGCGGCGGTTGCCAGGGCTCTCGCAAGCAGTGGAACCAAGAACCGGATCTGCTCTGCTGAAAAGACAGGAACGGTGGAAGACGATCCTGCCAGAACTGCTTGTAGGGCTCGCTGGGGTTCCTGGACCAGAACGCCACTCAATACGCGCGCGAGGAGGGATGGCTCCAGACTGATCGGGTGACTGGCCCGGAAGGACCGATCGGAGATTTGCCGAAGAAACACAGTCCCGCGCGCATCTTCAAAGAGAGCTTTACCGGTCGGAGGTGTCGTGCTACAGGCGGTACCGATGAGACAGAGTATGGCCATGAGAAGTGAGCGACTGTGAAACCTTTCTCCTCCCGAACGATGTTGTGCGAGGGCCATAGGTGGGAGGCAGTCTAGCACAGATGACAGGGCATTATCGGGCAAGAGCAGGGCGACATGGTGAAGCAGTCATCAAATGTTATCTGGTCTGAATTGGAGCTGCAGACTGGAATTCACGCGAGCGCTTTCGCACAGTGCGCACTGTGCGAAGCTATTGGAAGCCCTTGCCGCAGGTCGACTTTCAACGTACGAACTTCCAATCACCAGGATTCAGGGCAGAGGGGTTGCCTGGGACCGAGAAGAACCTTATGGCGAAGACCTGTATCGTTCTAGGGCCCTAGTCAGATCAAGAGATTGGATCACGTTGGCGACAGCCTCACTGAGTGCAAAGATCAACCTAGAAAAAGCAGTTGAGCTGTCAGATTGGATCCGGTTTAGCGGTGAGCCACGCAGGCGGACCGGCGGTCGTGAGCATGAATTTGGCAAATGCGCGCTCGAGAATCGCGCGAAGT
>JAHFEW010000038.1 GCA_023248215.1 Nitrospira sp. | reverse complement strand
CGTATTTCATCAAGGCCCGGACACATCGGTTGTCCATCGAGAGGCCGGATATATAAACGCAGCCCTGCATGGTGGTTCATCGCGTATGACCCGCCGTTGTACCGGAGGCTGGGTCCATATAAAATTTGTGCTAAAAATATCCGGAAGCTATTAATTCTTCTCGAATCTATCGATTCCCTAGAAATCGCCCATGTCTTTGTTTCTACAGTTAAAACGGGGAAACCATTTGTAACACCGAGCGTTTTAGAAACTGTCCTGTCCTGATTCCTAAACCGAAGGTCGCCTGTTCAATTCAGGCCGGGGGCACCAAACTTTTCACACGTTTCAACCTGCCTGATAGGACCCGAACATCCACCATGCGCTTCCGCGCTGAACGAGCGCCAGGCCGCTCATCCACTCCCCTCGGGTTCAGTATTGCTGGCTTCCCCGTGGTCTGGAGTACAGACCCGCGTTTGGCGGCTGCACTGAATTGGTCCATGTCACGGTTGTCCTACTTATGAATCCGTGAGTGCGCAGATAGCTGCAGATGTGTATTGTGTTCAACTAGGTTTAGACTATTACTGACGCGATGGATGGTGAATTACCGGTGCGCGAGACCCTTCCGTACGGCACTCCAGATAGCTGATGAGGCATGCACTGGTCTACTCATTGGCATACCTGCTTGCCGCACCAGGTATCTGTCATGTCGAGTCAGTGCCGACAAATCGGGCTGCACAATCTCCTCCCGGGGTCGGTGTCTTTCCTAAGCACTCCCTCCTTCATTCTGCGCGACCACCCTTAGGCCTTCTGGCTCAACGCAAAATGTTCTGATTGCACAGTTCCTTACATCGGTCCTCGCCATGCGCTGTACGGCTTTCATGCGGACGCTCCGCCCCCGCTGAGAATCAACATGTTATCCGTTGACGGCATGGCGGTACCGCGCTTGCCTTGGGACACTCCACCTAACAAAGGAGTCTATGTCATGATTGAGTTCCCCTTGATCCTGCTCGGTTATGCGCTTGTCCCATTTATCGCCATTCAGCTCATGGTCATGGCTGACCGGCCACAACAGACAAGTGATCAGAACGCCTTTCCCCAGGTCGAGATTCTGTGAGTCTGCGGCGGTTCTACTAGCCACCAGTAGGCCGCCGTCCTCTCGGGCGCCTTTTACGATCGGCTTCATGTCAGCGCTCTTCGCACAACTCTTCTTTCCATTCGCGCAGGACCTCGATGCGACCGGCGAGGTCGGTCGGTAAGGTCTGACCAGGTCGCTCGCATGACGATAGAAAGTGCCTGCCGTCTCTGCCATGAAGTGGTGCCCGTTTCGCCACTTCACCTAATCGCCTCGACGAATACGGCAGACCTGTGTAGAATCGTTCATGTATAATGTCGCCCATTAGCAAACACGCCATCCTACGCAAACCCCTGCTTGTCTTTGATGAAAAAAAGTTTCACGTTGACGGCTCTCGGCAAACCCTATAGCTAAGAGACACATGAAATCGGTGAATCTGCTCATGGTTGTGTGTGCACTCCTGCTGGCAACAGCTGGTTGCCGGGGATACGCGTTTGTGGAAACCCCGACGACGGATGGCTTCCATTCAAAACTACCATCTCCCTACACCCGGGCAGTTGTCTGGGGTGGACGCCCTGATACGATCCAGAGCGCCAGCACCTGGTTGCTGAAGAAGGGGATTCTCGTCGTCGACCAAACCAAAGTGCTGCAGGCCGCAGCGGATCAAAAGGTGAGCCTCACGGGATATCAGTATATTGAAACAGACGTGTTGCGAATGGCTAAACTTGTGGGTGCTCGGCTGGTGGTCTTCAGCAATGCCGAAATAGGATCCTGGGAGGCTTTGGACTGGAGTGCTGGCTTTCCCCGCAGTCAAAGGGTCTATTCGGCCACGGTCGCTCTCCGGGCCGTCGACGTCAATACCGGCGAAATTGAATGGAGCGGAAGGGCTCAGTCGACCGAGCGATTCAGCAATATCGAAGAAGGCATCAGTCTCCTCACCTGCCATGCCCTTGCGACAGCCTGGGGCATGCGCAACCCTGGGGCCATCGCGCCGGAAAATATCTGTCCTCCAGGATCCGGCCTCATGACCAGTGAAGTGAGTCTTCCCAGGCCCCAGGCCACGCCCGCTGCCTCCAGCAGCCAAAGCTCAAACACATCCACGAACTACTAACAGGATGCTGAACAAGTCCGTCAGCAGCTTTCTCGCTTCGTTCAGACCCTCAACGTACCCCCATGGGAGAAGAACCTGTCACGGCAGGCTCGGAGTCGGAGGGGAGGAACGTGATGCCTCGGGTCGGGAAACCGCCGGTTCACCGCCTCACCGGCGCGCGCAAACGTGACGCTCTTTACCCCTCGCATCGAACACCTCGCTGCGGCCCTGCTGATCGGCTTTTTTGAGCATCCTGCTGGTTCGTATCTTATGTGCTAAGACCTGCTAACCGTTTTTATTCTGAAGCTTCGAGAACCCGCGAGCTGATGATCCTCCCACGGACTCTCTGACAGGGCCTCTTGTTCTCCACATTATCGGCGGTTGAGCGCGAAATTGCTCTTTTGTCGATTTAATCGACCCACGCGTTATACTGCAGGGGTGCCGCCACATAACGTCTGTTCATCTCGCACGCGTATGGTCCATCGCATTGTGACCGCGCTTCTCAGCCTAGGTCTCCTCACGACCTCGATGGTAAGGGCTGCTGAGAATCGTCCTTTTTGGACGGAGCAAGCCTTGTTCCATTTTGGCGACGATGTATTCTTCACCGGACGATCCTCCTGCGCGCCGAACGTCGAAGAGGGGCGTCAACGTGCTTATGTGGCCGCCATCCAGGAGGTCAAGAACTTCACACGCGCCCAGGAAATCGGAGGGTTTCCGCTGGATACACAAATGGTCTTCGAAGACCCGCACCCCTCCGACTGTGCTTCAGGACTGGTCACGGTGTGGCGATTATTGCGCGCCCCTCGCGCCGCGCTGGAATCCCTCACAAAACACACAACCCCCGGCAGGCAGACGGACATTTCCCCAATTCTTGCGCAGATCACGGCGATCCGAAATCTGACGCCGCGCGTAGGGATGCTGCGCGATGAAGTGTGGAACCGGTACGGACTGCCTCGTTCCATCTGGGCGCATCCGGACAGGGGCGAACTGATTTGGGATTACTCCCAATTCGGCTTAACCATTGTGTTCAATCAGGACGATGTACTGACACATTGGCGATTGAACGGCCCGCACCCACGTTCCAGCGACGACCCGTCGATGACGCCTCGTCAGGACAAACCGGCGGGCAAAGATCTTCCAGCCATCGATCTCACAGCACGCCTTCAGCAGCTGGAAGAACAGCAGGACCTCGACCGACGCCGACAGGCCCAGCGTTATTGCGCCTTGCGCTTCGCGGACGTCCCTGAATCCCTACGAGCAAAACAAGGCAGCTGCGAACAGCGGGAGTACGAACGGCTCAAGGAGCAACCCCATCCGTTCTAATGCCGTGTCTCTCAGGCGCCGACCGCCGTAAATACCGAGGGACACAGGAGACGCCCTAGAGGAGTCCACCATGACCACTGACTTGATACAGCCCTCGACCATTTTGATTGTCGACGACGACCCCTCAACCCTTCTACTGAGCGCGAAACCGCTGCAGGAGGCCGGCTATACCGTGCTCCAAGCCCCGGGAAGCTCCGAAGCTCTCAGACTCTATGCGGAATACCCCAACCCCGTGCATCTCATCCTAGCCGACATCTTCCTGCCACCGCCTGGATTCCAACTGTCCGTCGACAAAAATCCCTATCCTCGCGTGAATGGGCTCGAGATGGTCGAGCGCCTGCTGGAAGGAAAGCGAGACATCCGCATCATTCTCATGTCCAGCAGTCCCGGTCCTGAGTTGCGCAACCGTGGCCTCCTCCGAGACGGATTGCCGTTTCTGAGGAAACCCTTTACCACCGATGCGCTGCTGATCCTGGTGCGACAAGTCCTGGCCGGCCCACCCGCCACCGCAAATCCCAAGAAAACGGCGCCGTCGGGAAAGGGTGATGTCGAGTGGTTTGACTAACGCCAGTCGTCACCACGTTCCTCGCCGAAGAACGACGGACGGGCGACACTGGATTCTTATCAGGCACTCCTTCGATAGACTGTTCTCAATAGAGGCGCGTTACTATGGCACGAGCAAAACCAAGCGAACCGCAGCGCAGCCGGACAAAACCAAACGCCGCAGAAGAACTCACCCGCGGCATCGCGAAATTGCGTGACTTGAGCACGCAAATCGACGACCTCAGCCGGGATGGCTTTCCCTATCGTGAAGCGGTCCGCGCCAGAACCGAACTTTCCTTTCGCGAAACGATTCGGCGGCTCTTCGGCGAAAAATCGCCGGAGTATCAGACGCACAAGAATCACAAGCTACGAGTCGGCAGTCGTACGGAGTCCGCACAGAGCACTGGACTCGTGAAGGAATTGATCGCCACGCTGGAGAATCAGAAGGCAGAGCTCTTGGGTCTCAAACCGGCCTCACCAGTGGCACCTCCGCCGGCAGCAACCGAACGACCTACGTTGACGGCAGTGCCCCCACGCCTTCCTTCCGAGTCAATCCCTGCACCCGGCGCCCTGAGTACCCCCCCCATCGCCGCCGTGACCATGACCAGCGCTCCAATGACGATCTCGGTTGCGATGACGACCAACCTCAGCCCGCCGGCACAAGCCATCACGCCGATAGTCATGACCCCACCGGTCACGGTCAATCCAGTGCCTATCTCTACGGATCCGGCGTCTTCACCGCAACCGGTTCGCGAAATATCGATGCCTCGCCAGCCCCATCCATCGTCGTCGCCCCAACCTGACACCACGCAGACTGGACCTGCCTCGATTCCTGTTGACGAGAGCAAGCCCACCTTAGCCGTGCCGGCTCCGGGCCCCACAACTCCTGCCCCACCGGCCCCAGCAAGCACCACAGACTCGTCGAGTCCACCGGAACAGCATTCGACCACAGCGGCGATTCCGACAACAGCATCGCTCCGGACAGTGATTCCGCAGGGAGCCATTCCCCCTGTCCCACAGACGACTCAACATCCTGCGGGTGCGTCGGTTGCGCCGACAGGGCCTCCCTTGTCATTACGCAGGGGCTCAGAACCAGCAGACACCCTGCCATCCACCTCGACTACGGACACCCCCCTGTCCCCTGCGCCGATTGAAACCACAGCCAATGCTTTGATAGAAAAGCCGCCGCACGACAGAGTAACCGTTGTTCCCGAAGTCCCAACCGAAGTGCTATCCATTCAGCCACCTAGACCTTCTGCCCCTGGCCCCAAGCCGACAGAGTCCGTGGCACCTGCCATGGAATTTTCGGCTGCCCCTCCGGCGCTCGAGGCCCCCCAGAAGTCGAGCATGGAGAGTAGCCAGGCGGAGAACGGAACACTCGACATGCTCCGGAGAATCTGCGCACGTTTCCACCTGGTAGCCCGCCAGCTCCGTTTGCGAAAAGAGTACCGCCCGACGCTGGAAATCACCGACGAATACGACCTGCAGGACCTGTTCTACGCGCTCCTGCGACTGCAATTCGATGAGGTCGGGACGGAAGAGTGGACTCCGAGCTATGCAAGCGGCGCTCCACGGACCAGCTACCTTCTCGACTGGGACAGGACGGTCGTCGTCGTCAAACAGACCCGTTCGGGGTTGACCACGAAGGACCTCGCCGAGCAGGTGAAGGCAGACGTAGCCCATTATGCTGCACGACCGAACGGAAACACCCTGCTATGCTTTATCTACGACCCTGAGGGTCGAGTCGGAAATCCTCGCGGGCTGGAGGCCGACCTCACCACGATCAGCGACGCGTATATGGTGGAGGTCATCGTCGCCCCAAAATAGCGCGACGCAATACCATCACTGCCCACCGAATAGACGACGTTCTGTTGACTTCATCCGAAGCAATCCGCTAGGTTCCGAATCGCGGGCAGGCGTTGCCGCCAGACTCGCGCACACCATGGGAGACCCCCTGCATGCCGGACAAAGCCTACGTGTTGATCAATGTCCACCCCGGTCAAACGGCGGATGTCGTAAAGGCCTTGACGACGATTAAGGAAATCAAACAAATCGATCCCTGCTGGGGCAAACCAGATATTTTCACCATCGTCGAAATCCCCCACCAGGATGCGCTCACCCAACTGGTGCTCGCCAAAATTCATGCGATCCCCGGGGTCGACCAGACGGACACCCATATGGTTTACCGCCTTCAGGAAGGGAAACCCAAATGAGATCTCCTGCCGCGAGTATCAGGGCCCTGCTGTTAGTCGCCACGGTGGCTGGGTGCGCGGGAGGACCTCCTTATCCTGAGCCGGATGTGATGGAAGTGACCCTCCCGATTGCTTCCGACCAAGTCAAAACTGCCGTGGCAGATGTCCTGACGCAAGGAGGCTATCGTGTCGATCAAGACGATGCCGGCAACCTGACGACCGGCATGCGACAGGAGATCAGAAGTCCGTGGAACGGGCTCCTGCGCTGGAGATTCGGGGTGGGCAAGAGCCGGGTGGAGGCTCGAGTGGTCCCGCAAGACGACAGCACCACACGGTTACGGCTCCAAGTGTTTCATCGTGGGAAGGATGGGCTCTTCGACTCGTGGGAGGAGGCCGAGACGCCGTTGCCGCAGAGTGCCGCAAATGAAATTCGCCTGATTAAGAACGCGCTTCGACTGCTCTAACGAACCGATCTATTTCTCTTCGGCATCATCGCCGAAATCCAACCCGAACCGCTCCGCCATCCGATACAGCGTGCGCCGATCGATCCCAAGAATTTTGGCCGCCTTGACCTTGTTTCCCCGCGTCTCCTTGAGCACACGCGCCAGGTGCCGTTTCTCAACCTCGTCCAACGTCAATAACGCGTCCGGATCCGCATCGCTTCGATCCGCCTTGAGCAAGTCCGCCGGATCGGGTTCAGCTCTAATTGACTCCGGAAGATCGTCCGGCAGCAACAGCGGGCCGTGGCTGAGGGAGACCGCCCGTTCCACGGCATTTTCCAGCTCACGCACATTCCCCGGCCAGTGGTAGCGCTTCAGCAACGCCATCGTTTCCGGCAGAAACCCCCTCACATGCAACGATTGCTTGGCATACTTCTGCAGGAAATGATGGGCAAGCATCGTAATGTCTTCCCGCCGCTCGGCCAACGACGGCAGGGCAATGCGCACCACGTTGAGACGATAGTACAAGTCGTCGCGAAACTTCCCCTCTTTCACGAGTGTGGCCAGGTCGCGATTGGTCGCGGCAATGATGCGCACATCAACCTTCACCGACGAGGTACTGCCGACGCGTCGCACTTCCTGTTCTTGCATCACCCGCAGCAATTTCACCTGGAGTGCCTGGCCGAGATCGCCGATCTCATCGAGAAACAGCGTCCCGCCGTGAGCCGCTTCGAACAAACCGGCCTTGGCGCCCACGGCTCCCGTAAAGGCACCCTTTTCATATCCAAACATTTCCGATTCCAGCAGGTGATCAGGCAACGCGCCGCAGTTGACGGGAATAAACGGTTTATCCCGACGGGGACTGTTCAAATGCACCGCCCGCGCGATTAACTCCTTCCCGGTTCCGCTCTCCCCCTCAATGAGCACCGTGCTTCGCCCTTCGGAAACCCGGGCCACCAGCTTGTATACCTCTAACATCGCCGGGCTGCTGCCCACCAACTGCGACCAGGGTTCGCGCGAGCGCGCATCGTCCCGAAAGCGGGCATTTTCTCGAACCAGTCGACAATGTTCCAAGCTGCGTTGCACCACCAGGCGGATGTCTTCTTTCTTGAAGGGCTTGGCGAGATAGTCGTAGGCCCCTTGCTTGATGGCTTCGATCGCGCCCTCCAACGACCCGAACGCCGTCAATAACACGATCGACGTATCCGGGCTGAACCGCTTGAACTCCTTCAACACCAGAAAGCCGTCGCCTTGCTCCATCCGAATATCGGTCAGGACCACGTCGGCGCGCGATTGTTTGCCACGTTCAACGGCGGCCTGGCCGCTGGAAAACGCTTCGACCTCATATCCTTCCTTCAGCAGCGCCTCAGCCAGCAGGGTGCGCGCGGCATCGTCGTCATCGACCACGAATAGTTTCGCCTGGCTCATCGGTATATCTCTCCTAGCAGGGCATTCAAAAACCATTTTGGATCTGTGGGAATCCAGAACCGTAGACACTCACGGATGGTCACAGAATAGCCCACAGGCTGTTCAAAAAGGCTGTCCAGCAAGGCCGCAGCCAGTGAAGAGGCGATGCGAACTTTTGTCTTACGGGGAACCTCTGCACGCCACGAGAACGCCGCTGGCGGACTTTTTCAACAGCCTGCTAGACCGCGGCTGAGTCCGACGGCAAACCGGGCAGGACCACGGTGACCGTCGTACCCGCCCCGACCTCGCTCTTTAGTGTCAACTGTCCCCCGTGGGCCACGACGGCTTCGCGGCTCAGAAATAGCCCCAAGCCGGTTCCCTTGCCAATCGCCTTGGTCGTAAAAAACGGCTGAAACGCCCGATCCACATCTTCCTGCGGCATCCCACAGCCGGAATCGCACACCGCCAACGTGACCATGGTGTCGAGATCGAACCGGCCCGTGCAAGACGCACTCTCTATTTCCTCTGTCGAGGCCGGACGCGTCGCCACGGTGACCATCACATGCCCTCCCGCCCCCGTCGCAACCAAAGCATTGGTCAGGAGGTTGACCAACACCTGGTGAATCCTGTCGGCATCCGCCCAGACGAGCGGCACTGGCTGCGCCATCTCGGTCTGAAGCGTAACCCCCTTGGCATGGTATCCGGGCTCCATCAAGGCGACGACTGTCCCGATCAATTGCTCTGCAGGATACCACGTCGGCTCCGGCTTACGTTGTCTGGTCGACGACAAGAGATCTTGAATGATACGCACCACGCGATTCAACTGCTCATCGATGATGCCGATCCGTTTTTGCATCTCGGCAGTGACACCAGACTCCTCCTTCAAGGCTTCCACATGCCAGGCGATCGAATGCAACGGCGTCCCCACTTCATGCGCCACAGAAGTCACCAACTGCCCCACGGCAGCCAGCCGTTCGGATCGTGCCAGCTTATCCTTGATCTCGACGAGCTGTGTATTCGCCCGCAGGAGGTGTTCGGTTTGCGTCGCCAACGCGGATCTGGCCGCCTCTTCGCGGGCTTTGCGTTCTTCCCATGTCATGCCGATATAGGCAACTCCTGCCAGGACACAGACCACCATGGTGCGATTGAAAACAACAGCGGTGAATCGCTCCCGCTTCTTCCCCGGCTGGAAGAGGCCGATAAACGTCACCAGAATACACAACGCCAGTGTGAAGACCATGAGCCGTCGACTACGAACGGTGGCCACCAGCAGAATCGGCAGGACGAATCCGAATGCGCCCACCACATTGAGAGGGAACATCCATTCCATCAACACGATGAGGAGGAACAAGAACCCGGCGATGGCGAGGACGACGTGATTCCGGCTCTTCATCGCGATTCCGGACCGCGCAGGAGCCACGGCCTATGGGGTTGCGGCAGGAGAACGGAGAGTACGCACGGCCGCGGCGAGCAATTGCACACGTTCATCCCGTTGAAGCTCCTCCAGCGACAGCGATAACTTTCGAGACCAATTCGGATAGGCATCGAGAGTGCCAGGCAGGTTCATTTGTGTCACTTCGCCGATCACATCGTCAAGGTTAGCCATCACAATCCAGGCCCGCGAGGTCGCGAGGTACACATGGATTGCCCGGCACAGTTCCGGCGTCATCACCGGCACCTGTTCCAGCTGATCGCTCAGACCCGATGGCAGCAGCCCCGCCCGCTGCAGGGCCGCAAGCATATGCCCCTTATCCCGCATCCGCTCATCACAAGCTTGTTGACGGGCCTCATCGCTCGGATACATGCCGAGACTCGCGCGTAATCGGATGTCTTCCCCCTTCCAGTAGCCGGAAAGCGTGGGAAGGTCGTGCGTGGTGACGACCGCCAAGGATTGCTCTGGATAGGCCGATGGAGGATTGAAGGACCCATCATTCCAATTCCGCTCGAAGTAGAACACTCGGTAGGACAGGATCTTATAGCGCGCAAGCTGCTCCCGCACGTAATCGGGCACCGTGCCCAAATCCTCTCCGATCACCAGGGTCTGGGCGCGCATGCTTTCCAGAGCGAGAAGACGCAGCAGGTCTTCCGCGGGATATTGCACATAGGCCCCCGCCGCCGCAGTCAACCCGCGGGGCACCCAAAACAACCTGAACAACATCATGACATGGTCGATGCGAATTGCTCCACCCTGACGGAGCGTTTTCCGTAGCAGTTCCACGAAGGAGCGATAGCCCGTAGCCTTGAGACGGAGTGGATGAAACGGGGCAAAGCCCCAGTTCTGACCTTGCGGGGCAAAGGCATCCGGAGGAGCGCCACAGTCCGCGCCTAACGCCAGGACATCTTGCAGCATCCAGGCCTCGCCGCCATTGCGATCGCTTCCCAGCGCCAGATCCGGATACAGCCCGACGGTCATCTGCACCTGGGCCGCGCGGGCCTTCGCCTCTCTCAGCTGATCGGCCGCTACCCACTGCATATACTGAAAGAATCGGACCCGCTTGCGATGTCGTTTGACGAATTCCCGCAAGGCGGCTGAACCAGGGGACCGATACTGTTCGGGCCACTCGGGCCACAGCTTGGGAGAAAGTTCGACCAAACGCCGTTCTTCTTCCAGCACCTGAAACAGCGCGAACCGTTCCAGTGAATCCCCTTCGTCCCGAATGAACCGTTCCAACAACCAGCCGCGCGCACTGGTCGGCTGCAGCGAAGGCTCAGTTCCCGTGTAGTTATCTTTCAGGAACTGCCGGTAGGCAAACTCCAGCATCGTACGCTTCGCCTTCACCACCGACTCAGAATCCACGCGATCGGCTTGACGGACCCTCTCCAATTCCTTCTGAAACTCCGGACTATTCCGCAGCCGCTGCGCGTCCGGCGAAGTGCGGTATTCGGGCAAGCGTTCGAGATCGATATAGAGTTCATTCAAGAACAGTCGGCTGGTCGGCGAGTAGGGGCTGAGATGGTGGGGACGTGAGTTCTTCAGTGCATGCAACGGATTGAGGCCGATAATCCCGGCCCCCAATTCCCTGCCCGCCCATTCAACCAACTGGCCCAAATCGGTAAAGTCGCCGACACCCCAATTGGTGTGAGATCGCAGCGAGTACAGTTGCACTGCGAGGCCCCACACCCGTCCGCCTTGGGCCATACCATCCGGCACATAACAGTGCGGTGGAGCGACGACGACGCGGAGCGATCCCTTTGTGTCACCCTTGCTTCCCCTGGCCACCACCGACAGGTCGTAGTAGCCGAGCGGCAAGTCGGGAAACAGCGGCAATTGAAAACGCACGGCACGGCGTCCCGCCAGATCTCGTTCCTCTTGCGGGACCAGGTGCGGACCGGCTTCCGCACGGTGAATGACCGTACCTTTTTCATCGGTCAGGTGCCACGCCACCACCACGCGCTGCTCTTCCCCGCCCTCCAACGGAAGCCGAAGCGACCAATGCGCGCAGTCATACCCTTGCTGGAGAATGAGAATCGAATCACAGGGCTGTTGCCAAGGCGCCTCGTCCCAGGCGATGAGTTCTTGAGCCAGCGACTCGCGTGACTCTACCCGAAACCCCATCGCGGATAAGATGGCCCGCGTGGTGTCGTCACTCGTGACGTGAAGGGCGCCGGCAATGTCGTGATACTCAGGGGATATTCCGGCCCGCGAGGCGAGGAGGCGAAGCAGGTCTTGCTCGGTGCCATCGTACATAGTGTGATGCCCGAGTGTGAGTGAAGACCTCGATCAAGTCAAGGCATCCTAGGGTTTCCCGCGGGGTTGCGATACAATTCCTGTTATGATCGATACCATTCAGCTGCAGGAACATTCCATTCTGGTTGCATGCATTCTGGCCGTCAGAGACGTGGAAAGACCGTTCCGCTGGTATCGCTGATGAGCGATCGACGGCTCATACGATTCGGCACCAGTTCCTGGGCCTACGAAGGTTGGGCCAAACAAGTCTATCAACGAACCTATCCGGCAAACCGCTTTTCCAAAGACAGCCTCGCTGAATATGCGGCATATCATGTAAACGGGCCGCCGCTGTTCCGCACCGTCGGCATCGACCATTCGTTCTATCGTCCGGCGAGCGCAGCGCAACTCGCGCACTTCGGCAGCCAGGTTCCCGCCGACTTTCAGTTTTGCTCGAAGGTGTGGGAGGAACTCACCATTCCCGCCTCCGCCGATCTGCCCCGCTATGGGGCCGAAGCCGGGAAGCCCAATCCCCATTTTCTCGATAGCGACGCATTTCGCGACCTGGTGCTGCAACCCTTTGTCGAGGCGCTTCCCGAACGCATCGGGCCCTTCATTTTTGAGTTTCAGCGGTCCGGTATGGAACCGACAGGCTTCCTTGATGCCTTGGATGGTTTTCTCGGCGCGCTTCCCGCCGGATATCCCTACGCGGTGGAGATCCGAAATCCTGCGGTCCTCAGTCCTCGCTATCGAGAGATCCTCCAAGCGCACCGCGTAGCTCCTGACACCACTCGGCCTCGCCCATGCCGCAGCCGTAGAACGGTATGCCCCCTACAATCGCATCGTCACGCCCCAGCCGCAGATGCGCCGGGAAGCAGCCACACACATTCAGGATGCGTCTACCCAAGGCGTCTCGCCGTATGTGCTCGTCAACAATCGCGCGGAAGGCAACGCGCCCCTAACCATTCAAGCGATCATCGAACAGTTGACGGCTCTGCCGGACTGAGTCGCATTGCTGCCCACCCTCATGCGTGGTAGCATAACTGAGTGTCCCGATCGACGATCGGAATGAAGGCCGATGTGGAACTGGCCGCAGAAAGGTAGGTGGCTTGTATGACCCCGCTGTTGTCCATGTCAGGAAGCAGCGCCCTGCTCGCGTTCATGGCACAATGCCTGGCGTTCGTCGCACCGCCACCGGCTTTTTCTGAAAGCCCCACGGTCGATATTGTCGGGGATTATCGGTACGCCTACCACGAGCCCGAAACCGTTGCAGAAGCCAAGCAGACTGCCTGCCTGGAAGCCCTCCATCAGGCTGTCAGCACCTCGACGGCGGTGCGCGAACAGACCGCCTCGATCGTGGATTCAAAATTATTTCGCAATCTGGTCCACACCCTGGCCACGAAACACGTCAGCGACCAGCAGATCCTACAACAGAGCGAAAAGGGCCGCACGGTGTACTGCAAGGTGAAAGCGGTCTTCCATCCGGAGGAGGTGGAACGGGTGCTCCTCGCTCAAACGACGGGCGGAGCGGAACCGGGATTGGATCAGAATAGAGCCCTGAAGATTCTCAGCGCGCGCGAAGACCCGGACGGCACCATCGTCATCGCTTACCAAGCGCTTAAACGCCTCGATTGGCTCGGAACAGCCTATCAAGGAAGCTTGCGGGAAACGGCGGATGTGATGGTGGATTTCTACGATGAGCAAGGCACGCTGCTGCGGAGTACCCGCCACCCGGCCCGAAAAACCGCCACCGGCGATGACGTGATGAACCCCGGTGAGGTCAGAACCCTAAAGGTCGCCAAGCCCCTCAACACGAAAACCTATCGCGTCTGGGTCGTGAAGTAATCCGCCGACGATCCTGGGAAAAGCCGTGCCCTGTCAGGCTTTTCCCCTGGCCACTGCCCGCTACGAATTCCCGCCCGCGGAATTATCGATCCGCTGCGAGGGGCGGCATGTTGATGCCGACGCGCTCCAACCCCATGATAACGGTCAAGGCCGACGGCGAGTGCTGGACGATTTCCTTCTGCACTTCGATGCGGCGTAGGTCGACAAATTCCGGTGCGGTCAACCCCAACGATTCTCGGTAGGCACGGTCGGCAATCCCGCGCTGCTTCTCGGCCTTTTCACGCGCTTCTTCCGCCTTTTGAAACTCGACCATCGTGATCTTCCGCTGTTCCTGCACGATAGTTTGGGTCGTCTGCTCCACGACGCCCTTTGGCGGCAGGATGCTGCCGACGACGACGCGATTGAGCCGGATCGGCATGTTTTGCTTCTCGATGAGCTTGCTCTGAACCTCGCGCGCGATGGCATCCTGTAACTTCGTTCTGGTCGTCGGGTCGGTCGTCAACTGAAAGAGCGGATACCGTTGAACTTCTTCTCGGACGAAGGTGCGGAAGGCTTCCTTCACGTTGTTTTGATACCAGTTCGGACCGTAGCGGCTGATGAGCTCCGGTGAGCGGCTTTCGACGACGTTGGCGATCATGAAGGCATCGAACGACACCGGGGCGTTTTCAGCCGAAATGATGTCGAAGTGTTCCGAATACTGCAGCGGCCGGATATCAACTTCAATGACCTTCGTCGTCAGCGCCACCAATACACGACCGGTTTTGGAAGGCACGGCATCGACCCCTCCATGACCGAAGAAAAATGGTTGTTCGACCAACACCCCCTCATGACCTGCCTCGATCGCCACACAGCCTGAAGTGCACAGCAATGCCCCCACGGCCCCTATAGCTCTCAACGTGGACCAGGCTCCCTGTCTCATAGGTTCCTCCTGTGAAAAGGTCGGGCCAACGAGTCGCACCCCCTGCGCCTTCTGGGCTACTTATCGGTCTCGTTATGCCATGCAAATACCTTACGAACCGCACAGACGCGTTGTCAAACCTGGGCGCTGGAGAAGAACAGAGGCGACAACGGAAGAGGAGCTTAAGGGGCAGGAGACGGCGACGCTAGTAAATCCCGGCCTCGCGTTGCAGCCATCGCACGTACCGAATGATGTGATCAACGTCCCCGGCCGTCAGCCCTTCGATCTTCGGCATGTTGCCGAACTCCCAATGGTGAGCGCGGACGCCGTTCTCCGCCGCCCGTTGGAAGGCGACATCGGCGTGATGATTCGGTTCGTAGATCTTATGAACCAGTGGAGGGCCTTGCTTCGTCCCGACCGCACGGACACCATGACAGGCGGCACAGTTGGCGCTGAACTTCGCCTCGCCCACCTGAACGTCCGCCGGCGTGGCGCCCCCGGCAGGTTTGGCGGCATCCGGATTCGTGGCATTGGACTCACAGGCTGCCAGCACCGCAACCAGCACGCCCAGCCCGGCTCCGCGCAACCACACGTTCATCTGCACACCACTCAACATCGTTCGCCTCATCGTGGGGGCTCCGGCGGGGTTGCCGTCGACCGGTTACCCTGTGATTGGTTCAACTGCTCGCGCAGCATCCGCGTCGTGCGATTCAAGGTCAATCGCCGGTAAAGCCGTGCACCGATCGGCGTAATGATCACCAGGGCGATGATCAGGTACATAAAGAATTCTTCGGGTGTCATGAGCACATTTCTCCAGAAAATTGCGTGACGGTTCCCTCAGCGGCATGGCGGTGATGAAACAAGATCCGACACCATCGATTCGGTCGCCTACGCCTCGCTGACAATCCCCTGTCGGATTCCTGCTAAGGTATCGCATAGGGGACGGGGTCTACAACACCCGCTTGACGAAAGCCTTCCCGTCGAATGCGGCAACTGTCGCACCGGCCGCAGGCAATACCGTCAGCGCCTGGGTCATAGCAACTGTGCGTGAGCTCAAACGGCACCCGGAGTTCCTGACCACATCGCACAATCTCAGCCTTCGACTGCATCAGCAACGGCGCACGCACCTCGATCGCCCGGCCCTCGATGCCCATCTTGGTCCCAAGCCTGGCGACCGCCTCAAATGCGTGGATAAACTCCGGCCGGCAATCCGGATATCCGGAATAATCCAGGACATTGGCTCCGAAGTATATGGTCCGCGCATCGAGCGTCTCGGCATAGGCAACGGCCAGCGACAGAAAGACGGTGTTGCGGGCCGGAACATAGGTGACAGGAATCGACCCTGACCGCTCGTCTTGCGTGCGGTCCTTGGGAACCTCGACGTCATCGGTGAGGGCGGA
The DNA here is from genome assembly GCA_023248215.1 of Nitrospira sp. GTDB lineage: Bacteria > Nitrospirota > Nitrospiria > Nitrospirales > Nitrospiraceae > Nitrospira_A. The sequence continues at coordinate 24,699 of JAHFEW010000038.1, read as the reverse complement.
GCCTCCGAAGGCTCTCAGATTCACCTCCACCACGACATGCCCTGCCGCGCCTAACGCTCGAGCGACTGCCTGCGCCCGTTCAACCTCGACAGCATGGCGCTGCCCGTAAGAGACGGTCATACAATAGATGCGAAACCCGTCCCGCTGAGCAATGGCGGCCGTGACGGTGGAATCCAACCCACCACTGAGCAAGACCACTGCCTTCGGATCGACCTGAGTCATAGGTAGAGGAAAGGAACGGGCAGATCACCGACACCGGCGAGAGGGTCACTGACGCTGTACCCCAGGTGCAGCAAGAGTACGTGACCCGGAGAATGGGCGCGGCCAGCCCTCGAGAGCTAGTCGCGATCCTCTTCCTTCTCGATTTTTTCGAGAAGTTCCTGTCGAGACTGACATTGGACACACAGCTTGGCGAACGGCACCGCTTCCAACCGCTTTTCACTGACCTCGATGCCGCACTCTGCGCAAATCCCGTACGTCCCCTCGTTCAACCGCGTCAAGGCCTCATCGATCGCTTGACGCCTCCGGTTCCGCATCTCCATCAACGAGATACCCAGCTCACGATCCAGGTCCATGAGGGCTTGATCGCCCACGTCACGGGCGGATTCCAAGCGGCGCTGCTGATCTTCCGTCAGGGACTGCCCGAGGTTTCCCTCGATCTCACGCATGATTTCCTGACGCTTGCCGAGCAGCATCCGCTGCAAAACTTCACGCCGATGCTGGCGCTCTTCTCGTTCTTTGGGCGTTTCCTTGAGCGTGAGAGCCGCCACGACACGCGCGGCAACACTGTCTTCGTCTTTTTGAGTCATAGAGGTAACCGAAGCCGGTCGCTCTTTCTTGACAGGCTTCTCAGGAGCGAGGGCTTTTGCTTTCGTCGTTGGTGGTTTCTTCTTCGCGTGGACTTTCGTCGCCATAGAGTCTCATACCCTTTCGTGATGAGTGCAAGGCGAAAAAGTTGGGCTGGTATATCACGCTACAGATCGTTTGACAAGTACTTAGCTCCCCAAGATCTTGGGGACTTAAGGATAGATGATCATCGAATGCACGTCGTACCCTGTCAGCCGGTCACGCCCATTCAGGCCCTTCAGCTCGACCAGGAAATCCAGTCCTGCGATTTCACCGCCGAGTTGGCGAACAAGGTGAACCGTTGCCGCCGCAGTACCACCCGTCGCCAGGAGGTCGTCCACGATGAGGACTCGTTCCCCTATCGCCACCGCATCACGATGGATCGCCAGGGCACTGGACCCGTATTCAAGATTATATTTCACTTCAAAGATATCGGCGGGCAGTTTCCCTGGCTTTCGCACGGGAACGAACCCCGCCCCGAGACGAGCGGCCAACGTTCCGCCCAGGATAAAGCCCCGCGACTCGATCCCGATCACTTTCGCGATGCGCTGCCCCTGGTAGCGGGCAGCGAGCTCGTCGGCGATCGCGCGGAAAGCCTGTGCGTCTTTGAGGAGTGTCGTGATGTCGTAGAAAAGAATGCCGGGCTTAGGAAAGTCGGGGACTTCTCGAATGAGGGCCTTGTAATTCATGGGCGCAATCAGGTCGGGACGTCCTCATAAGAGATCCGCCCGCTTCATGGTTTTTCGTTCAATGATCCCGCGGAGCCTGACAAGTGCGGCCGTTTCGATCTGGCGGACCCGCTCGCGGGTCAGCCCCATCTCGCGGCCGATCTCTTCTAACGTCCGCGACTCGGCTCCGTCAAGTCCAAATCGCGCGAGAATCACGGTGCGCTCTTTTTCGGGCAACTCCTTCACCCACGCCATGAGCTCCGCTCGCCGCATGACCCCTTCGGTCGTCTCCGCCGGCGTGAGGCAGAGCGGGTCTTCAATCACGTCCCGTAGAAAGGTATCTTGACGGTCGCTGATCGGACTGTCGAGAGAGCAGGTGGTGCGGACCAATTGCTTCAGATCGTCGACTTCCGCTTCGCTGGTTTTCAGCTTGGCGGCCACTTCGTCCGTCCGAGGCTCCCGTCCCAGCTCATGCACCAACTGCTCGACCTTGCCCAGGTAACGGTTCAAGCGCTCCACGACATGGACCGGCAACCGAACCAGCTTGCCCTGATTGATGATAGCGCGCTCGATGAATTGACGAATCCACCAGGAGGCATAGGTACTGAAGCGGAACCCGCGCTTGTAATTGAACTTTTCCACCGCCTTGATCAGGCCGAGATTGCCTTCTTCGACGATATCGGCAAAGGGGAACCCACGGTTCATGTATCGTTTCCCAATGCTGATGACCAGGCGAAGATTGGCCTCGATCATTTCCTGGCGAGCGGCCTCGTCGCCGGCCATGATGCGCTTGCCCAGCGACTGTTCCTGTTTAAAATTCAGGAGGGTCGATTTGCGCACTTCGCGCAGGTAACTCTTGATCGTGTCGAGGCCTTCAGCCCGTCCCGATTCCGCAGGACGACTCTCTGCTCCGGACGCTTCCGCCTCAGAGCCCTCCTGTGATTCCCCGTCCTCATCCTCTTCACCGCGCGCGGCGCGCGGGCGGCGAACCGAAGCGGGCGGATTCATCTCAGCACCGTGGCGAACTGTTGCGCGTCGAGCCATAACGTCGTGACCTGCTACCAAATCGTGAAATCGTGATGTCGGCCCGTGGCGCTGCTCCACTCCACTTGGACTTGCGACACGCGCGCCCCGACCGGTCCCTTTTTGAGATCCACTAATAATTCCTCAAGCGCCTCCCTGGTTCCTTCGACATCCAGGGCAACTTGTCCGCTATCGAGATTCTCTACACCACCCGTCAGTCCACGCGAGACTGCCGTGCGGCATGCGAACGCACGATAGCCGACTCCTTGCACATGCCCGCTGACAAGAATTTTTGCACGCACACATGCGTCGGCCTTGGTCATCTCTCGCAGGCCTCTAGGTTGTTACGCAACCGGCACCCACCACATGCGGTGCCCAGGACAGGATACTCTCACAGCTCCCGTACGTCGTCACGCGATTTACAAGTTTATGCGGCACCATCAGATTGTTTGTAATGATGTATCGGACGATCGAGCGCGGAGCATAAGCGCGGCGAAGCATCACACGAATTCACCACCAACAGGAACGCATGCAACCGCCCTCGCCTATCTGATGCGATAGGGGAGGAGGAACTCGCGGGACGCGTGCAATGAGATGTGGAAAAGATGAGGAAAATACCTGAGAGGGTTATTCCCGCGCGCACATCGACGGTGCAGGGTCGAGCGGGCTCTCTTTGGATTTCACTGGAGGTGGTGGACATCCCCACACCTTCGAAGTGCAGGGTCGCACGAAATGCGGTTTGGTCGGGGCGAGAGGATTTGAACCTCCGACCCCTGCGTCCCGAACGCAGTGCGCTACCGGGCTGCGCTACGCCCCGACCGGGCAGAACCGAACAGGAGTTTTGGATTGTCTTACAAGACGGGGGTAAAACGCAAGCCGTGCGCTTCCGCCACCGCTTGGCACGTGACATTGCCGTTCGTCACGTTCACACCCTTGGCAAAACCGGGGTCCGATCGGATGGTCCGCTCGACCCCTTCCGATGCGAGGCGGACTATATAAGGGAGGGTGGTGTTGGTCAAGGCCAGCGTTGAGGTGTGAGGAACAATGCCGGGCATGTTGGGCACGCAGTAGTGGAGCACCCCATCCACGACATACACCGGATCCGAGTGAGTGGTTGGCTTTGTCGTTTCACTGCACCCGCCCTGATCCACCGCCACATCCACGATCACCGAACCCGGCTTCATTTTTGACACGACGCCGCGCGAAATGACTTTCGGCGCGCGCGCCCCGGGCACCAGCACCGCGCCGATCACCAGATCAGCCTCGACTATGGCGCGCTCGATCGCCGATTCCGTCGCTGCACAAGTTGCGATGCGTCCGCCATACAGATCGTCGAGGAACCGCAAGCGATCGAGATCCAAGTTGATGACCGTGACTCGCGCCCCCATGCCGACCGCAATCCTGACCGCCGACGTCCCCACGACTCCCGCGCCCAGCACCACCACATGACCAGGCGGCACACCGGGGACGCCGGCCAGCAACAGTCCGCGCCCTCCCTGTACCTGCCCCAGGTAGTGGGCCCCCACCTGAACCGCCAACCGCCCGGCAATCTCGCTCATCGGACGCAACATCGGCAGGCTGTGGTCTTTGGCCTCAACGGTTTCGTAGGCGATGGCTGTGATATGTGAGGCCACCAGCGCCTTGGTCAGATCCGGCAACGATGCCAGATGTAAGTACGTAAAGAGCACCTGGCCAGGCCGGAAGAGGGCACACTCAGACAATTGCGGCTCCTTGACCTTCACGATCAAGTCAGCCTGCTGAAAGACGTCTTCTTTCGAGCGAGCCACCTGCGCGCCGGCGTGACGATACGCTTCGTCCGAAAACCCGCTGCCTTGTCCGGCCGTCGGTTCCAGCAAGACGTGATGCCCTGCTTGCCGTAACACATTGACGCCGTCCGGGGTCAAACTTACCCGATGCTCATGATCCTTGATTTCTTTCGGAACACCGATGAGCATAACCGCCTCCTTACACTCCAACTTGTTTCGTCCCTGCACCCCATTATACATGGAACACACCGATCGCCGGTGCGCAGTGAGGACATGCCCACCTTGCTACGGCAAAGATCAGTGCGGTAAGATCCGCTCTCTATCGATCACTTCCGCTGGAGAGGAGCACCTCACGCATGGATGCCGGATCCTGTAATGCCTGCAACGCCACAGGCACACCCTTGATGAAGCTGTCGCTGGGTAAAGATTTTTTTGGACGCACCTATGATCGTCTCTCACCTGCCTCGGATCAAAGCCCGAAATGGTATTGCGACCCCTGCTCGATGATGAAACACCTGCAACGCGATTTTCGCGATATCCGAGCCGAGTTCGATAAGCTCGGAGAGGGGCAGGCATCCGCCCTCTCCGAACCGGAAGCGAAACAACGCGCGCAATTGCGCCTCCAGGAAATTGCCGCGATCGCAGGCACGCAGGCGCCCGGCTCGCCGCTCCTCAACCTGGCGGACGTCAAGCAGCTGATCGAGCGATTTCATGCCCGGGCGTGACCATTCACATCGGACTGCATTCCTGGAACAAACAGCATGACAGGCTACCGGCGACACATTTTCGTCTGTACCAACAAACGGGAACCCGACGATCCGCGAGGCAGCTGTTCCAAGCTCGGCTCCGAAGCGCTGCACGCCTATTTCAAGCAAGAGGCGAAGCGACTCAACCTGAGAGGGATCGTCCGCGCCAACAAATCCGGCTGCCTGGACTATTGCGCCCAAGGTCCGAGCGTGGTGGTCTATCCTGAAGGCGTCTGGTATCGCGTCACCTCCGAGGCTGACGTGAAGGAAATCATGGAGCGCCACATCGTGAAGGGGGAGCTTGTCGAACGACTCCTGATGGCCGATCAGTCTCCGCTCCCGCTCCTCTCTCCATTGAAAGGTTGAACCCAGCACGGCCCGCTGCATCTCGCGAGGTCTCTATGCCAGCCGACGATAAATGGAAGGCCAACATGGAAAAAGTGGCCTACATCAAAGCTTTTCCCGGTCTGCTCCACAATTGGGAGCAGCTCGCCGGGAAAACGGTAGAAGCCGTGACCCCGCTCAAGAGCAAAGCCGGAGTGGCAGCCTTAGTCTTCACAGACGGTTCATTTATCGTGGCCCCTGCGCTGGCGGCTGAGCCGTACGAATTGGGCGAAGCTCTGCAGGCAAGCCGCCGCTATCTCGAACCCAGGCACCGCGAGGCGTACACCGAGTACGATCAGCTGGTCACGAGAGACAAAGACGCTCAACGATTGGCACGCCTTGAAAATATTCTCGGGGCGATTCGAAACAATATGGAGCAGATCCCGGAATTGAAAGACCGGCTCAAAGACTTGGTCAAGGAGTGGAAATGAGCAGTCTACCTCAAAAAAACATGTTCGAGATCTTCTCGCAAGGTCTCTTCGAAGGAGTGAAGCCCATGCTGGTCATTCGCGATCACCTTGTCCGTCATCCCGATCGTTGTACCCATCAAGCCATTTGCGTCCCCATTTGCCCGACCAGCGCGTGGCTCTCCACGCCGCCGTACAAGTTTGATCCCTCTCGCTGTCTCGAAAGCTGCCGGCTCTGTTTGGACGCCTGCCCGTCGCAAGCGATCTATGCGGTGTTCAAAAAAGGCGAGAAGCTGCTGGAGCCGCAGAAGAAGTAGAGGGAGTCGCGGCTGACGAACGGCGCGCGGCCTCGATCGCACACTGTTCCGTCGAGTCATTTCCCTATTTCAGGATGGGTACCAGTTTCGCTGCATTTCACGCAGTTCCTCCTTCTTCACCTTAACCAAAGAGAGATCAAGGTCGTACATGGGAAACTGCCAGCGATCTAATATCCTCTCGCGTACCTCATGAGAGGTTTCCCTAAGAAGGCCCCTTTTCTCTAGCTGAATGAGCGTCTCTCCGTTAAGGTCACGAATCACATCCCAGTGAAGATCAAAGCTTGGGGACGTCGCCCGCCATACATCAGCAAGCACTGCTAACCCTTCGGCACTTGATGCTCCAACACTAGCAAGTGCCTCACTTATCATTAATCCTGGCAAGACAAGGCCCCTTGAAATAGGCCGGTCACTCCGAGAGTAACGCGATGGATCTAACCATACATGACCTTCATCCGTCTCGACATAGTCAACATAGAGAGCCTCTTCTCGCCGCTGGAGAATATCGTTCCTGAAAATCCAATCCACATCGTTTGGACCATCGAGATAGAATTCCTGACGTTTTAAGTTGAGATATTCCTGAAGCCGACCGAACGTAGCAGGGCGACAATTGCAGGCCCAGCTATAAAGTCCCTTCGACACATGATTGTGAAAGCGCTCTAACTGCCCAGACCAACGATCGGCTGGGGTCCGGGGACATCTGATGGCATCTATTAGAATAAGGAATTTTGAGGCTTCCTCTTCAGCGACTGTACGCAGAACTTGATATCCACTGAACCGACCATCGGCGGCCAACTTTTCAGAATCTTCCCGCAGGTGCTGTGCATTCTCGAGAATAAGACTAAGTCCTTCGGCTACGCTTTTAAACAGGTCCCGATCAGTCAGACGACTGAGATCTTTTATTGCTTTGGGCCGCATAGGAATACACCTCCCAACAATAAATAGGTCACGCAATCCATTTCCGCAACCGGCCTCACAGGCGGTTCTGACGTACCGGAGGCGAAGTTTTTCTTCCTTGCTCATAAATCAGGCACATGCCTTACGCCCCACAATGCAGTTTCTTGCGGCCCCCTATGCGAGCGAGTAGAATGGGACTGTGCCTGAACTTTGCCGTTTCTTTGGTATTATCATCAGAATGTTCGTCGAGGTTCAGGCCTCGCATCATACGCCACATTTTCACGCGTATTACCAGGAGCATGTGGCAGTGTATGGGATTGAACCTGTCGAACTGCTGGCTGGCATGTTGCCGAAGCGCCAGCAGCGGCTAGTCGAAGCCTGGGCTGAATTGCATCAAGCAGAACTGGTCGCCGACTGGGACAGACTACAAACCGGCCACAAAGCATTGCCCATTGCTCCATTGACGTAGAAAACCATGAATCATCCTATTTATCAAGTTTGCGCCTTTGAGGTTGTCGGACCATACATGCTTCGCGTTCAATTCACCGATAATGCGGAACAAGTGATTGACTTTAGGCCAGTCCTTGCGGGGGAACTGTATCGTCCGCTTCTTGACCTACAGATGTTCAACCGAGTCTCTATTGATCCGGAGGTGAAGACGCTCGTATGGCCAAACGGAGCAGACTTCGATCCTGCGACTCTTCACGATTGGCCTCATTACCAGGAAGCCTTTGCGGCTCGCGCCAGGGAATGGGAACGCGTTTCTGCCTAATTAGCTCATACCCGATAACGATCTCACCTCTTCCTCATCATCTCAGCTACTCGCTGTGACAAGGCTCGGTACTCCGTTTCACCGCTCATTCACTGCTCTCGATGCCGCGGCCCCCCACACTGCCTGACTAGAAGCAATCCACTCCCCCAAGAACTGATGCAGCCGCCCCCCTGAACGGCACCAGTAGGCGAACTCATAGAATCGCAACCGGAAGTGAGAATTGTCAGAGTGGTGCAGCGATTAGGCCCGTTTGGTGACGAACGAGGATTCGAGGAGGTCGCGGTCGAAACCTGGCGTGATCGTGCCGAGCTTGGCATAGCGGTACAGGACGACGTCGAAGATCGTCGACAGAGTGGAGAGCACAAGGCCGAGCAGCGGGAAATACAGGATCGCCAGAACCATGACGATGATGGCGATGACCAGATGGGACGCGATCATAGCTGCCCCGATGACGAAGGCCAAAACTCCTGGAATAGCCCACAAGAAATAGAGCGCCCCAAATCCCATTCCCGCTAAGAGATCTTCTCCCCACGTTCGCCGCAACAACTGCGCGGATTCCCGTACGGCGTCGAGCGGACCCTTCCGCTCAGCGACCAGGACCGGCACCACGAGAAACGTGACGACGGTCCACGCGAGCCCTAGCATACTCGTCACAACCCCACCGATAAACCCTGACCGGCGTTCGATCGCTCTCAGGATTACGCCGACCGTTGCCGACAATACTGCCCAGCCGAGAATTTGCGGGAGCAATGTCACGGCCTCGCGCAAGGCGGCGAGCATCGAGACGGGTCTTCCCTCAAGCTTCCGCAATACACAGATCGCGAGCGCGGCGTTGAAGAAAATCCCGATCCCGTAGCTCACCACGTAGAACAGAAACACGCCCACAGAGGACAACGACTCGCTCTGTCGTACGGCATCCGGCCACGCTGCGTCTATGAAACTCCCGAGAACGACGGGAATCGCCCATGTGGCCGTAAGAATCAGCAGACAGGCGGACGATGCGATGGGAAGCAGTAGGAGTTGCTTCTGTTCTTTCAAGAGCTGCCAGGCGGCCGACATGATCGCCTGTGTCCTCGCGACCCGCTGCGTCCACGTTGCCTGTGTCCGTTGAATCATCCCCATCCGCGAGTCCTCCTTGCTCCCCAACTATACCGCAGAGCGGACGAGATCGACGTGCCTAGAAGGCTGCGAAAAAACTATTTCGGCACACAAGAGCTCCGATGGTCCGCATCGTGTGGCACTACAGGAGAACACTTCCGCAGGAGGCTCAAAAAAGCCGTCCAGCAAGGCCGCAGCGAGGTGCGCGACGCGATGAATAAAGAGCGTCACGTTTGCTCACGCCGGTGAGGCGGCGAACCGGCGGTGTCCCGGCCCGAGGCGTCACCTTCTTACCCGCCCACCCCGAGCCTGCCGGGACAGGACGCTTCTACCATGGGAGTACGTTGAGGGTCTGAACGAGGCGAGAACGCTGCTGGCAGACTGTTTCAGCCTCCTGCTATATAATTTGCTTCCGCAATCGTCCCCAATAGGCAGTGCCGACGTAGCCGCAGGCGCCGGTGAAGATGGTCAGCGCCAGGACGCGATAGACGACGGAGCGCGGCGCTTTGACATTGACGGTGGGGTCGAGGAGATCAGGAGCGGCCGCTACGCGCTTCAGGGTTTCGCCGGCCAGCAGAATCGGCCACATACAGGCTAATCGTTGACGAACTTCTAAGCGTGGGATCGCCATCGTGTACATCCAGCCCTGGTCCAAGTGTTCCACGGCGAGTCTGATCAGCTGATTTAAAACCGGCCTGAACTTCGGCAGGCTGTTTCGATTCAGCAAGTCAGCCGGCGTGAGTCCGGCTTCGCGGAGGAGCGGTTCCGGCACATAGCAGCGGCCGCGGTGAAGATCCCGGGCGATATCCTTCACAATGTTTGTGAGCTGCAAGCCTTTGCCGAATCGCACGCCAATGGCCGACATCTGCTTCAGATCCCACGGCGCCATAGCCGGGCGATGGGCACAGACCATCCTAGTCCAGAACTCTCCGACACAACCGGCGACGTAATAGATGTACCGATCCAATTCGTCCAAGGTCTGAAGAGCCGTCAGATCCTGCGCCGACTCCCCATGAAAACGCGTGAGATCCATCGTCATCCCATCCGGCAACACCCCCATCAACCATTGAATCCGTTCTCGATCGCCTGGGTCGAACTCGTGGTACAGCGTCAGGCACTCATCCAGCCGCTGCAGCAGCACACGTTCTGCAGAGTCCGCTTGATGAGGGACCAGTGCGGCTTGAATGGCCTGCAGGTCCCGTCGCTGCCCATCGTCGGTGGTGAACTGCGCCCGAAACTGCTGGAGATACCGAAGCCGCTGCTCACGGCCGATCAAATCGGTATCGGCAATGGTGTCGGCCGCACGCGCGAAGAGATACGCCAAGCCCATCTGGTCGCGTACATTCGCCGGCAGCACGTTGAGGGTCAGATAAAACGACCGGGAAACCTGCTTGAGGATGCCGTGAAGAAGTTCGTGTCTTGCGGAATCGATAGACGTGGAGCAACCTTCTTATCTAACTTCCAACGTGCCTTCCATGCCCTTTTCTTTATGGCTCGGGAAGAACAGCAACTTCTTGTCGCAATAGAAGGGGTAGATGCCGGGCTTCATCGGCGTGAACTGCACGGTGACCGTTCGCCCAGCCCCCACGTCACGCTCGATCGACAGCCCCGCGGCCTCATTTTTCAACAGGAAATTATGCGGAGTAATGGTGGTGATGCTGGTCAGGAGCAGCTCGACCGGCTTTCCAGCCTGGACGATCAAATGATTCGGCGTGTAAGAGTAGCTGTCTAGAATGATGGTGGCACGTTGAATGCCATCTAACTGATCGACCGGCACCCGTAATGGCGGGACTTGCGGCGCCTGATCGGCCCCTCTCACAAGCGCAGGACCGGCTACGCTCCACGCCATGAGGATAGAAAAGATGCCCAACCGAAGCACAAACGACACTCTACCCATAGCAGCCATTGTTAGCAGAAGGCTCAGGAATAGGTCAACCGACCATTCCGCCTTCCATGCCCGCCCACACTAGGCTGACCTGAGATGGTCGCCTTGACTGAGTGGTGAAATGGTATTATCTGACAACACCGAGGTCGGAGCCGATCGCGCCCTGGGCGGATCGGCCGATAATGGCGCCTGGATTCGGTATAATAACATCCAAGGTTCGTTCCTCTCCGTAGGACATGGAGTGAGGAGAACGGACCTCCAAGGAGGACATACATGAAGTCGCTGAAGGGTATCGGGCTGCTTCTCATTGCGAACGTTCTCATTTATCTCACCCTGTCGATTACCGTCAGGGTCCTGATCAACGTGGTGCTACCGGCCTTCGGCATTGATGTCCGCGGGGCATTCAGCCAAGAGCTGCTGGTCTGGTCGCTGGTCATTGGATTCGGCGGGGCGTTCATCAGCTTGCTCTTCTCCAAACAGATGGCGCGTGCCATGCTGGATTGCACCAAGATCACGCAGCCGCGCACGAACGCCGAACAAGTTATTTATGGCTCCGTGCAGGAGATCGCGCAACGCCTCCACATCACAATGCCGGAAGTCTGGGTCTATGAATCGCCGGACCCCAACGCCTTCGCGACAGGCCCGAGCAAGAATAATGCGATGGTCGCAGTGTCGACCGGCTTGCTAGCCAACCTGCGCGAGGACGAAGTGAAGTCGGTACTCGCCCACGAGATGGGCCACGTCTTCAACGGCGACATGTTCTCCACCACGGTGCTCGCTGGTTTGATGAACACCTTCGTTCACTACATCAGCAACTTCGTGTACCAACTGGTCGCCCAGCCACAAGGCGGCGATCGTGAGGAGGGTCAGAGTGGCAGTCCGATCTTGGGCTTCGTCGTTTACATCTTTTTACAGGTCGTGCTGTCCGTGCTCGCCATGCTGGTGGTCAGCTGGCATTCCCGCCACCGAGAGTATGCCGCAGATGCGTTCTCGGCGAAGGTGTACGGGAAAGAGTCGATGATTAAAGCCTTGCAGGCGATCGATCGCTGGGTGAATCGCGCCCAGTTCGAGTATTCGACTCATGATGCCTTAGCCACCATGAAGATCTCCGGCAACACATCCGCCTTTATGCATTTACTGGCGACTCATCCGCCAATCGAGGAGCGTGTCGCGGCGTTGCAACGCCTCTAACCAAGGAGTATTCACATGCCGCTCACTAGGCCCTCTTGTTCCTGGAACGTGCTGGTCGTCGGGCTCGTCATGGGTCTCGGACTCGGCGCCTTCGTGGGCTTTGATCGGGTCGGTGCGGCGGAACAAGGAGTGCTGCATATGGCTGCCAAGTCCTCAACCGTCTACGATTTCACGCTGAACGATATCGACGGGAAGCCGGTCTCGCTGAGTCAGTTCAAGGGGAAGGTGATCATGCTAGTGAACACCGCCAGCTTGTGCGGCAATACTCCGCAATACTCCGACCTCGAAAAAATGTATGAGACTTACAAAGACAAGGGCTTCGAGATTCTGGCCTTCCCCGCCAACAACTTCGGCCAGCAGGAGCCAGGGACCAACGAGGAGATCAAGGGATTTTGCCTGACGAAGTACAGTGTCGGCTTCCCGCTCTTCAGCAAGATCAGCGTCAAGGGCGACGACAAACACCCTCTCTACCAATACCTCACTGAACAGAGCCCGTTTCCAGGGGAAGTTGAGTGGAACTTTCAGAAGTATTTGGTCGACCGCTCCGGCAATGTTGTGGCTCGCTATCATCACCGGACGAAACCGTTGGCCGATGAGGTGGTGAAGGACGTGGAGCGATTTCTCGCGAAGAATTAACGCCCGTTAAGCCTTTTTCACAAAACTGATGTGCGCTCGATACTCTTGGATGGCCGCACCTAACGCGGCCTGTCCAAGAGGGATGTTCGCTTCCAAGGCGTCCTCTACCGCCTGCTCATCGATCACCACATCATACCGGTCCTGAATATTCGTCCGGACGGCAGTGCCGTCTTTGAATGTCCGCGGCATATAGATTTCCGTCCAGACTTCCTTCTCGACCAAACAGACATCGCGAAAACGCTCGTACAACAGCGCCAACTTCTCCGTATCGGTTTCCTTCATACACCTGCTCCTAAGTAAAATCGACTGGTCGCCGCCACGCTCGACTGGAGCGGACGATGAGAGCACATTAGACCAAGCGGAGGGAGATTTTCAACGTGTCGTGGAATCAGGTACAACAGGGGAGGCACCGGGAGTCGGTTGGTCGGTGACGGCAAAATGCATCGTGCCGACTTGATTGACGGCATGAAAGGGCTGCTGCCCCAGCGAGGTGATGTAGATCTTGACGAGGTATTTCCCTGACGGCCACTGGTCCGACGGTTTCTTTAACTCCAAGAAACCATACCGCTCATGGCCCGGCACTTCCAGACTATCACGCACGATCGCGGCGTCACCGGTCTTGCCGTCCGCGCCCACGGGGAATACCTGTGCGGCAAACTGAGCCGGGTCTTCAAGGGGGGCGACCTCAAAGACGATATATACCGCCGCTGTGTCAGGAGTGAATACTGTCGTATCCGGATCAACCGGTTTCAGACGAGGATCCTGCGTGTACCAGCCCTTTCGCCCAAACGAATCCCACTCCACATCGTAGCCGCGCGCCATCTTGATCCAGGTGAAGAGCGACTGCGGAACACCCTTGCGTTGCACATCCAGCGACGGCGCCTCGGTCGGCTCATACTCCGTCGTCGCCTGCTCTTTTGGAACCATCAGATCGCGACCCTCCACCACCGTGTGCAACAACCCTAGCCCCGCCGTCACAAGGAGCGCCGAAACCAGCCGACAAACCGATAGGCTGCAGTCGCCGCCCACGGATCGACTCGCACCCGGCCATGACATCTTCCCATCCATATGATTATCGTACTCACTGTTGACCAAGGGGTCAACCGGCTTGCAGTCACGCGATACTCAGGGGGAACCGGCCCTGGCTCTGGTATAATCCTAACGATCCCCAAAACACAGCTCTTTACACCCATGTATGCTTGAGGCCCTATGCCCTGTGTGGCTCCATGAACCAGCCACCTGCCGATCGGCAAACTCTTCTCACTCCTTCCTCATGCAGCCGAGAGACTTCGCCCGAACTAGACCCCAAGGCCCAAAGCCGGCAATACGGCCTCCGCGATGCGGCCTTTCAAGCGGCAGCGCAGGGAGGCGGAGAAAATTATTTCTCGGCCTTTGCCCTGCTCCTGCATGCCTCTCCATTCCACATCGGCATTCTTTCCGCGCTACCTCAATTGGTCGGAATGGTGGCTCAGCTGTCGTCGGTGAAACTGCTCCCGTACCTCCGCATGCCCGGCCACCTCATTCTCGCCGGCGGCTGGGGACAGGCCCTCTGCTGGCTCCCGCTCCTCGCCCTGCCCTTGCTCATGCCCGAGCATGGCCCCTGGCTCTTAATCGGATGCGCCATGTTGTACTTCGCCTTCGGGCACGCCACGACCCCGGTCTGGAACAGTCTGCTGATTGATCTGGTCGATACAAGCAGCCGGGGAGCCTACTTCGCACACCGAGCTCGCATCACAGCATTGACGAGTTTTGTTGCCTTGGGGGTGGCGGGGGCGGTCTTGACGATCGGCCAGAAATGGGAGATCAGTTGGCTCGGGTTCGTGGTGATTTTCTTGAGCGCCGCAGCCGCTCGAGTGGGAGCCACCCGCTGTCAAACCAGGATCTCAACATTGGTACCGGGGCACCAGATCGAGGCCCCGAATGGCTTCCGCCATTTTCTTATCGAAACCGCCACGGTCGACTTTCGCTATTTCTTGCTGTTTTCTGGTTTGATGCATTTTGCCGTGCTCATTTCGGGACCGTTCTTCGTGGTCTATTTGCTGCGGGATCTGCATTGGACCTATCTGCAGTATGCCGGATGGATGGCCAGCAGCATCTCAGCGCAGTTCCTCACCCTCACCGCCTGGGGACAACTTGGCGATCGATACGGCAATAAGACCCTGCTGATGGTCACCGGATTGGCCGTTCCGCTGCTTCCGATGGGGTACCTGCTGAGCGAGCATTATTTGTTTTTGTTGATCTGGAACTTTGGGGGCGGCGTGATTTGGGCGGGATTGTCGCTCGGACTGCAGAACTACGTCTTCGATTCTCTCCGGCCTGAAGAGCGCACCCGAGGCGTCGCGCTCGCCAATGCCATGAATGCGATCGGATGGGGTATCGGAGCCCTGACCGGCAGTTGGCTCGCCACGATCATACCCACCCAGCTCTCGCTCGGCCTGTGGGAATTGACACCCGCATCGAACCTGCCGTTCGTCTTCTGCCTCTCCGGTGCGCTGCGATTGCTGATTACCATGAGCCTATTGGGAACCTTCGGCGAGCCGCGACGCATCGTCCCGCCGCCTCACCGGCAATTGGTATGGGAACTGCCGCTGGTCAAACCGCTCGCGGCCCTATGGCCTTGGAGAAATCCCGCGTGACCTGGTGGCGGGGCACGTCTCGAGCTAGCGCAACTTACATTCCTGCCGGCTTGCGCTCCCGTTCTTCCTGCTTGAGCTTATCGAAGGCGCGATCCGCGTTACCTTTCACCTGCTCCGATGAAGGCTGGGCCATCGGTTTCGGTTTTTCGCTCGCGCAACCCACGACCACCACTATGGCGACGATCATGCCACAGAGAACCCCGACAAGCCGCACCCCTGCGCCTACCCTGCCATTCTTGTCACCCATGCCGTTCCCCCTTTCGATGAATCCACCTCTCACAGGCCTTGCCGACGTCACATTATGGGACAGTCCTCCGCGGCTCTCAAGATGAAAACGCGCCCGCAGGGTGACTCCCGATCTCTCTGTTCCCCACGATACCATCCAGCTTCTCACACGTTGACTGCCTCCGGCAAAGAAGTTATTCTGCGTGACAGCACGCGTCCCTACCCGAAAGGAATCCCATGTCACTGCATGACCGGTTGAGCGAAGATCTGAAATTGGCGATGAAGTCCAGGGACCAACTACGCATGGACGTCATCCGCATGATTAAGGCCGCCGTGCAGTACAAGGAAGTCGAGCTGAAACAAGACTTGGACGATGCCGCGATGAGCCGGATTATGACCACACTGATCAAGCAGCGGAAAGAAGCGGCCGAGCAGTTCGAGAAGGGCAACCGGCAAGACCTGGCTACAAAGGAACGGCAGGAAATCAGCATCATCGAGGGGTATCTTCCGACCGCGCTCTCCTCCGACGAGGTGACCCAAATCGTCGAGGCCGTGGTCAAGGAATCCGGCGCGTCGTCTCTCAAAGATCTGGGGCACGTAATGAAAGCTGTGATGGCACGCCTGGCCGGTCAATCCGTCGACGGAAAACTTGTGAGCGATTTGGTGAAAGCGGCGCTCCAGCGATAACTCCCCCGGCTGCTAGACTCAACCTATCCATCGATTCTGCCGATAGGGATCTTGCCGGGCTACATGAAGCAGGTGTCGGTCCGCAGGATGTTGACTGTCCAGCCTATCCCATCGGCACGTCTCTCGACGTCTCACAGGCCAACCATCGGATGAGGTCGCCATATGAGTATTTTAATCGTTGACGATTCGCCGGACCAACAGTTGTTGCTCCGAGCGATTCTGAATAGAGCCGGCTATCATGACCTTCTCGTCGCGGATTCGGCCCCCGCTGCATACGACGCGCTCGGCGTCACTCATCCCCCGTCATCCGACCTTCCACATTCCATTGACCTCATTCTCATGGACTTTCTCATGCCGGGCACAGACGGCGTCGCCGCCACGCGCCATATCAAGAGCCTGGACCTCCTACGGGATATCCCCGTCATCGTCGTCACCGCCAAAACTGATCTGAATAATCTACAAGCAGCCTTTTCGGCCGGCGCCATGGACTTCATCACGAAACCGGTCAACAGCGTGGAACTCCTGGCCCGGGTGAACTCCGCGCTCACGCTGAAGAAGGAAATGGATTGCCGCAAAGCCCGCGAACGGGAGCTTCGTCGCAGCAATGAAGAGCTGCAACAGGCCTTGCGCGAAGTGAAGGTCCTGAAAGGCCTCGTGCCGATCTGTGCCTCCTGCAAGAAGATTCGGAACGATCAGGGCTTCTGGCAGCAATTGGAGGAATATCTCCAACAACATTCGGAAGCTGAATTCAGCCACGGGCTCTGCACCCCCTGCATCAAAAAGCTTTACCCTGGTGTTTACGCAGACTAGCTGCTAGCATCCCCCTACGACACACTCTCACGGAGACATGTTGCCATGGGTATCCTGATCGTCGATGATTCGGCGGACGATCGCCTTTTGATGCAATCCATCCTCGCGAATGCCGGCTACGAAGAGACCTTCGTCGCGGAATCCGCGGCGGCGGCATTTCGCTTGCTGGGGCTCGACGGCGGGAAACAGGTGGCCGGCCGGGTGGATCTGATTTTGATGGATATCGTCATGCCATCCACCAGCGGCATCGAAGCCTGCCGGCAAATTAAAGCCGTCGAACGATATCGCGACATCCCCATCATCATGGCCACGGTCAAAACGGACCCGGTGGATCTGCAGCTCGCCTTTGCCGCGGGCGCGATCGACTATGTCGCGAAGCCTCTCAGCAAGATCGAGCTCCTGACACGTGTCCGCTGCGTGCTGCGCCTCGTCCACGAAATCGAACGTCGCCGTGCACGCGAGCAGGAACTTCTTGAAGTCATGCGCCAGCTACAGGAAGCCAATCAGATGTTGTTGCGCCTCTCCTGCCTCGACGGCTTGACCGGGATTACCAACCGGCGGCAGTTCGACGATTTCCTCGACCAGGAATGGCGGCGGGCCGCGCGCGAATCTACCCCGCTGTCGCTGATCATGCTCGATATCGATTTTTTCAAGACGTACAACGACAGCCATGGGCACCAGGCTGGGGACGAGTGTCTCCGCCAGGTTGCGCACCTTATTTCGAGCCATGTGAACCGTCCCGGTGACTTGGTCGCACGTTATGGAGGCGACGAGTTTGTCATCGTGCTGCCGGGAACCACGGTGGAAGGCGCGGCACAGGTCGCCGATACGCTCAGACGGAAAGTCTGTGAAGCGGAGATCAAACATCCCAACGGCGATCCCGTGACCATCAGTCTCGGCTTCGCGAGCACCGTGCCAAGCCGCGTGGCCGCACCGACCGATCTCATAAGGGCTGCCGACCAAGCGCTGTACCAAGCGAAGCAAGAAGGGCGCAATCGCGCCAAGCAGGCCGGAGTCCTTTCGCTCGTGCAACACATTCACAAGGATTGATTCCCTCCCGCCGTCGCGAAGTCCGCTTCGCATTCCACGCACACTGCGGCAGGAGCTGTCACAACGGGCTGGAGACGACCGGACCAGGACATGGCGAAACGCACAGCCCAATCCCGGCGAGCCACAGCAGCTTCCTCAAAACGGACTCCCCGCACTCCTTCCCGCCCACCCACGGCCCTGCAACGTGAACAAACCGCACGTCGGCGCGCCGAACGTGCCCTCCAACGCGTCTCGAACGAGCTGCAACGCCGCGTCGAGGAGCTGCAAGCCGCGAAGGATGCCGCCGATGTGGCCAACCGTGCCAAGAGTGAATTTCTGGCCAGCATGAGTCACGAGATCCGGACACCGATGAATGCCATCATCGGCATGGCCGACCTGTTGTGGGAGACGACCCTCACCTCTGAACAACGGAAATACCTGCGCATCTTTCGTCGCGCGGGATCGAGCCTGCTGAGCCTGATCAACGATATTCTCGACCTCTCCAAAGTCGAATCCGGCCGCCTGGACCTGGACACCATCGACTTCGATCTGTCCGAGCTGATCGACAAAGCAAGCGAGATGCTGGCGCTTCGGGCCAATGAGAAAGGCCTCGAACTGGTCTCTCACCTGTCGAACGACGTGCCCTGCCATCTGATCGGCGATCCGAACCGGCTGTACCAAATCCTGCTGAACTTGCTGGGCAATGCGATCAAGTTCACGGAGACGGGCTCGGTGGTCATGACGGTCACCAACGATCCCGACCGTCGAGAACCAGGCGTGATTCGATTCTCGATTACGGACACGGGGATTGGAGTGCCTCCGGACAAGTTGAAGACCATCTTCGAGACGTTTACGCAGGCGCACAGCGCGATTGCCCGGCAATACGGCGGCACAGGCCTGGGACTATCGATCTCTCAACAACTGGCCAAACTCATGGGCGGACGGATCTGGGCCGAAAGCACACTCGGCGAGGGCAGTACATTCCACTGTGTCGTCCAGTTCGGCATACAGGCGGTCCCGCCTCCATCGAAGGTGTCCGTCGCACTGAATCTGACAGGGCTCCGCTGTCTGGTGGTGGACGATTACCCGACCAATCGGCTGATCCTGAGCGAAACCCTCTTCGGTTGGGGCGCCTCCGTGGCGGAAGCCGACAGCGGCGAGCAGGCGATGGACGTGCTGGAGGAGGCGTTGAACTCGGAGACACCCTTCGGCCTCCTCTTACTGGATTGCCGAATGCCCGGAATGGATGGGTTTCAAGTCATCGAGCGGATCAATGCCGACCCTCGGCTCAGCGGTCTCACCATCATCATGCTGGCCTCCGACCGCTGGGCCGACGATATCGCCAAGACCTACGACCTCGGTCTGGGCGGATATTTGGTCAAGCCGATCCGGCGTTCCGATCTCCAGCAAACCATCAGTATCGCCTTGGGCCGGAGCAAGAGCGGCTTCTCGGCTGCAGCCCAAGGCGGTCACGCACCCGCTCCCCCAGGCCGGTCCTTGCGGATTCTGCTGGTCGAGGATTCGTCGGACAATCAGGTCCTGATCCAGTCCTATCTCAAGGACACGCCCCATCGGTTGGACCTTGCCGATAACGGGCAAATAGGCGTGGCCAAGTTTCAGAACGGACACTATGACCTCATCCTCATGGATATGCAGATGCCGGTTATGGACGGATTGACGGCAACGAGAACTATTCGAAAATGGGAACAGGAACAGAGCCTCCCCGCGGTTCAAATCGTTGCCCTGACTGCGTTGGCACTCAAAGAAGAAGCCATGAAAGTTATCGAGGCGGGCTGCAACGCTCACATGACAAAACCGCTGAAGAAAACCACGCTCCTGGAATTGCTCGCAGCCTATGAAAGGAGGCGACCGCAATGACGCAGGCACGCCCCGAGGCCGGCCAAGACAAGATCGTAGTGCAGATCGATCCTGACCTCAAAGCGATCGTGCCCGGCTTCCTCGAGAACCGGAGGCGCGACCTCTCCACCATTGAGTCCTGTCTGAAGCAAGGCGACCTCGACACCATTCGCCTGCTGGGCCATCGCATGAAAGGCGACGGCGGGGGGTATGGATTCGATCAAATCAGCACGATCGGCCACCACCTCGAACAGGCCGCATTGACAAGAGACCTCATCACGCTACAGCAACAACAGGAACACCTGCGGGATTTTCTTGCCAGGGTGACCGTCGTCTGCAAGCGGTAAATCCATTCCCCATCCGCTTAGGCATTTCTTCAACACGAACCAGTGCCGCGTCCATGACTGTTGACCACAGCAGCACCGTGACGTTGTAGCCTTCGAGAATGCGATAAGATCAGCATACGCGACGGAACCCGCTGATCCATAGCGACGAACCGCTGCATTCTTAGACTATTCGTGTGGCCTCTTCTGGAACAGTCACACGACATGGCGTTATCTTCTTAGATACACCGTTATCTTGTTAGATACAGATTCGAGGTGATCCTGCCCAATACCTCTTTGTTCATCTATTTGAAATAGTGCAGCAAATGCTCCGCGCGGCGCCCAGGCAGAATGCTTGCTTAAATTGAACCGAGAAACGCAGGGAATTTCGGCCGACACCGCCATTCTGCATGGTTGTTACAGAACGACGTCCTCGATTCAAGCCGACGGCACGATGCGCTTCCTTCAACGGGAATGGCCGTTTCTACTAACCGGAAACACTCGGCATGCGAAATACAGCAGGGTGATCTTCGCAGAAGGAGGGGATGGTCATGAAGCATGTCATGATTGCCATCGGCATCATGCTCTATGTCGGTCTGGTCGGCATCGTGAACGGCAAAGATACCGCCGGGCCGCCTGCGATGGTGTTGAAGGAGGACAGCCCCGGCTTTCGTTACGGCGGCGGTAATCTCACCGACTCGGAGCGAGCGGGAGCGGAAATTTGGTTCAAGGCTACAGCGGGGAACGAACGGTTTTTCACCTATGTGTACCCACAGCGATTCGGGGTGATGGTCGATTGGTATCGCGTGTTGGGCACGAACATTCGGGAACAGCGGTTTAACCGGTGGGGGCTCATCAATGACCCCGACTGCTGCAAGCCGGGGGATCCCAATTGTCCGGCAAAAAGCGACGACGAGACCTACGGGTTTGATTACTGCCCGGGCGATGACGTGCTGCTGAGCTATGTCGGGATGGACGGATATCAAGATCCTGCTTGTGAGTTCAAGGACGCCGTGCTGGCGCACAATGATCCTCATGGCCCAACAGATCAGCGGCAGTCGGCTTGTGACCTGCGGTTCGGCACATCGACAGGGGCGATGGGGGTCCGGAAGTTTCCGAACCCGCGATTCAATAAAGAGCAGTGGCTCACCGTCAACAAGGGGCGATTGGGAACCTGGGCCGGCTACAACGAGCGGGGCAAACCGGCAGATGCCACGCAGCCCATGCGCAGTCGAATCACGGATGGATCCATCGAACCTCCTTTCCTGGTCGGGATCTCCTGTGGGTCCTGTCATATTGCATTCAATCCTCTAAGCCCGCCAAAGAATCCTGCGCATCCGAAGTGGGAGAATCTCTCGGGAACGGTCGGGAATCAGTACTCACGATTCTCGCAAATCTTAGGATCCGGCATGGATCCAAGAACCATCGAATACCAGGTCTTCGCCCATGCGAGGCCTGGCATCGTCGATACGTCCGCGATTCCCAACGACCAGATCAATAATCCGGGGACGATCAACGCCCTGATCAATCTGACCAAGCGCCCGACGCACCCTCATGTCGTCACCAAGTGGCGACCGGCGAAGCAATGTCCGGCCGGCAGTGACGGGCGGCAATGCTGGTGTGAACCGGGACGAGAGGGGAAGTGTTGGGAGCGAGGACAGAAGGAAGGATCGGTCCATCAGATCCTCAAAGGCGGGGAAGACAGCATTGGCGCCTTCGAAGCGATCCAGCGCGTGTATTTCAACATCGGGAGCTGCTCGGAGGAATCATGGGTCAATCACCTCACCGATATGCGGCAACTGGATCCGGCGCAGCGGGGGTTTGGGCAGACCCCCTTTGACATCGGTCAAGCCCGCCGCGATTGTCCGCAATTCCGCGCGATTGAGGACCGCCTTGCCAATATCTTTGACTTTCTGGCTTCAGCGAGACCGTCCGATTTGTATAAGGCCAGAGGATTGAAAGACATTCGCGACCTGGTTGAGCAATTGGATAAAGAGTTCGGGCCGGGCTCCGTGGATCGCGGGAAAGTCCTCTTCGCGAAGACCTGCGCGCGCTGCCATTCCTCTCAATCGGAACCATTCGGGAATCGTGATGTTCGCGAGCTGTCCAAAGATCCCAAAGAACCGGGCATGCGGATCGACTGGCTCGGGAACGACAAACTCACACCGGTCACAGAAGTAGGCACGCACCAAGCGCGCGCGCTGCATTCCAACCATATGGCCGGCCATGTCTGGGAAGAATATGGATCGGAAACGCTGCGCGCCAAACCGCTGGACCCGAACATCAAGGAGCCATCCGACGGTGGGCGTGGCTACTATCGCAACATTTCACTGCTGAGCGTCTGGGCGCATGCGCCGTTCATGCACAACAATGCCATCGGCCCCGAACTCTGTGGCGGGCCGGAAGATGAACACTACAATCCACCCTATGCCGACGAGAAGCATATGGAACGCTTGGCCAATCCGCCGGCCTGTTGGCCGTTCGATCCGACGGTGGAGGGCCGGTTCAAGCTGTACAAGGCGTCTATGGAAGATCTGCTCAATCCGGGCAAGCGCGTCCCGAAAATCACCAGGTTCAACCGGGATGTCGTCATCAAACTGTTCCCCAAATTGTCGGATGGGAACATCCAGCGATATCTCGATGCGGCGATTGTGTTACCCAGCGACACTCCCTCGTCACGGATCGGAAATTTCCGTCATAAAGAGTTTGCCAACGATCTCATCTTATCAAAGGTGGACTTCGGAAAACTGGAAGCCAAATATGTGGCTCGGTATGGCCCGGAAAGAGGAAAGACCGTGGCAGCCACTATTCGAGACAAGGGGAAGGACCTCATAACCGATCCGAAGAAACTTCTGGTGGTCGGCGCTGAACTGCGTGAGGTGTATAGCAACAGCCTGATGTTACGGGAGGATGACGGACATCGTTTTGGTGAAGATCTCTCGGACAAGGATAAGCATGCCCTCATCGCGTTCCTGGCGACGTTGTGACGCCGGATGTGCCGCCCCACATAGGGAGGGATAGGATGATGCGACGATATGGCTCGCTTGTGTATTCTGCGTTGCTCCTGACGCTGCTGACCGCCTGTGACCATGAACCGCCACCGGTGAAGTTCGGGGAGAGTGGCGAAGGCTATGCGAAAAAAATTGACTTCGCGCGCCTCGAGCACGACCTCCCATTGACCCCTGCCGATCTCATGAAGATTACGCCCGCCAATCTGGAAGAAGCGACGCAGGAACAGCTGGATCAAATTTATGCCCGGTTGAGCGCGGGCCCTATCCCGGACGGGCCGTATCAAGGCCAGGCCTTCTTCCCCAAAGGGAGCAGCGGCCGCGCGCGCTTTGCCGAGATCATCGGCGGCGGTCTGAAGGGACTCGTGGTCGATCTGAAAACGGCCAAGCTCGAGCATGTCGCCGAAGCGGTCTGGAAGGGAAAAGTGTTTGACCGGTCCCATCGCATTCTGCGGAACAGGATCAACGATCTCGCCATTCTGAAACCGTTGCTGGGGCCTGATGTCGCCACAATTCAGAAACTCGACGTGGACGGGAAAGACACGTGGCTGCTCTTCCCGGCAAAGCTCTATTGCGGGCAAAGCCTGCTGGACGGGCGGCGGGAATCCATCATCATCGACTACGCCTTTACCGATGACCTCTCGGGATATCGTGAAAAGCCCGATGCGCTGGCCGGACGGGACGGATTCGAGATCCGGGACGAGATTCGCATGATCAGGCCGGGCTTTTACCTGGGACGCGCCTACATGAAGAGAGTGTTCGTCCTGAATTTCACCCTCTCTAACCCGGCGGTGGCTGAAAAAGACTCGGGGGCGTTTCGGACTTCAGGCAACCTGCAGGAAGACTGCTGGGTCGGTTCTCAGCGGACGACGGCGATGGCGAAGTGACGGGAGCTTGTGAAAGGACCATGCGGTGATGACGGTGCAGGCGGCGAAGTATTGTTTGCCCTGCAGCCTGCTCTTCATGGGCCTGATAATGGCAACCGTTCTGGTTTCCTGTGATCGTGAGACCGCCGAACGAGGGCCGCTGTCTGCAGTCCAGGCTGGACAGACGGACCAGAAACAATCGTCAGGACCAGCGTGGGTAGTGGATCCTGCAGATCCTGGACCTGATGTGCCGCCAGTCGGGCGGTCGTTGTTCGACTATCTCGTGACCGCAGAGAATGGGGAGCAGATGCGGTACAAGGTGCCCTTCCCCTTTACCGCCTTGGTTCGGCGAGTTGAGCAAGAACTTGGGGCTGGTGATCAGATCTCGCACCTCAAGCGGGTGTTGATCCCCCTGAACCGCTCGCTTCAGAGAAACGCGGCCGAGCCGGAGTATTTCACATACCCAAGAGCCGTCATCGGAGTTGATAGCGAGCCGTCGATGCGTGCCGGTTTCTCGGGCCTGCTCCTCAAAGATCGCCTGTTTCTCGGCTATCAGGAAAAAGCCAATATCCTGGAGGTGATCAGTTACAACGAGGCTGCGGGCAGATTCGAATTCCAGGTGGTG
>JAHFEW010000037.1 GCA_023248215.1 Nitrospira sp. | reverse complement strand
AAGGCCGCCAGCTTTGTTCTCGCGTCGCTCAGAGGCTCAACGTACGGCGCAGAGTACGCTTTGCCTCTTCGCTCGCTGCGGCCTCGCTGGACGGCCTTTTTGAACATCCTGTGAGTGCTTCTGTCCCTGCCTGTGATACAGAGCGGTCCGCTATTTCAAGGCTGTTAGAATGGTTTTTCAACAGCCTGCTAGCGCTTGAAGAGGAAGGAACGATGGATGGAGACTTTCTACTCCGACAAGACGGGCATGGAAAGCAATCTGAGGACGGGAAAGGGGGACATTCTACTTTTCCAGCAGCGCCTGACTGTTGCCTGCGCTGTTCTCCAGGCGAGGAGTAGGCTAATGTTGCTACTTGCCCCGCTTGTCGGCGGCTCGCCAGGTGGATGGTCTGGCTCTTCTACTTCCTCCTCTTCGCCTCTCCCGCTTTAGCCGAAGCCGGCTTCTCTGAGAAATACGCGCGCGACTGCACAGGGGTCTTGCAATCACACATTCGCCTGCTCGCCCCGCTTCAAGCGACGGCTGACCGTGGCAGCATGGACACCCAAATAATCCGCAATCTCGGCCAACCGATACCCATATTGCCGATAGGCCCTGTAGATGAGCCACGCCGGCTCTCCTTTCCGCAGAAACAGGACGCGCCAGGGAGCGCGGGAGCTACCCCTCACGATGTGCGATTGCAAGACCTCATTTCTTCTGCAAACAACCGGAGCCACCGCTCTGATTGCTCTCGCGTATGGTCTACAAAAGGATGAAGATCGGGCGGGAGTGTTTGCCGCGAAGACACCTCCGGGAGCACCCAACTAAACCTTGCGCGCTCGAATCCGCTAAACTCAGCTTGCCTAGCCTCACACAATAGCGGCTCCGCCCTTGCTTCCCAGGCGCAAGGGCCGCTCACTGCGGCAAGTTGGGTTCCGCTCCATCCGGCGATTAGCGGCAACACTCCCGCCCGATCTTTCTGACATGTGATGGGCAGCACACGGCCGCTCTCATGCACTCTTCAGCACTCAGCCCGGCCATGTGAGACAGTGGAGATGAACGACCGCGCGGTTCCAACGCATAGCGCTTTCATCCGAGACACAAGAGGTCTAGGACGTTGGACCTCGCACGTTCTATGGCGTGGTTCTATACACTGATAATGGCGAGTAGGCCTGTCTGAACAAAGACTCCCGGGACCTTTTCTTTCTCCCGCCCCAAGGACACTCGCGGCATTCCCCTGCTCGTCTATGATCCCGGCACGAAGGGCCTGTCGACCGAGCCGTTGGAAGAATTCCTGGATCTGCTTCCCGCCCGCCTCGTGCAATTTCGCCTCTATGCGCTCGACCACGAGCAGGACGCCGCCCTCTCGAAAGCCGCCGCCACCGTTCTGAATAAGACTCCTTCCAGTATAGAAACGAATTTCTAACTGACTGTCGATTCGGTGGCCCGTCTCGAATGGCAATCGGATGCGGAAATGATGAGTCTCGAGTCATCACGCTACGTATTCACCTGCAAGTTAAATTTCGACTAGTGATCACCCTAGGGCAGATCGCATCTGCCCAACACAAAAAGACTTCTTCATAATATTTCCAATTTCATGTTATCGTTTGCCCTGCATTCTCTGCCGACAGCATGACTGGCTACCGAACAGGAAACCCATGACCATTGCTGGTCAAGCCGGGCCGATGAACGAAACGACCACTCGCTCTGTTCACGGAGGAGCGAGACTCGGTCTGGTCGGCCTCTTGATCGGGTTGGTCTTTATCCTGGACGGCATCACTCCTCGCGGGATCCCCATCTGGATTCTCTACCTCGTTCCCTTGGTGCTCACCTACCGGGCCCCCTATGCCCGGGGTCCCTATGTCACGGCGGTGGTGTGTGCGGGCCTCACGTTCCTAGGTTATGTCATATCCCCTCCCCTTGCCGGCGTTCCTTCATGGATTCCGCTACTCAATCGCTCGGTCAGCCTGAGCGTATTTGCGGTCCTTGCCTATCTGATTGTCCAGCATCGGCACATGACCCAGGACCTGATCAAAGCGGCGACCTTGGAGGTCGAACATAAAGCCCTGCAGTTGAGAGAACGCCTGTTGCTGAAAAGCGCAGAGGAGATCCGGGATCTCTATGACCATGCGCCATGCGGGTATCATTCTCTTGACGCTCAGGGCCTGGTCATGGCCGTCAATCAGACCGAGCTCAACTGGCTGGGATACGGTCAGGATGAGATTGTCGGCAAGAAACTAATCACCGAGCTCTTGACCTCTACCAGTGCCCAACTTGTGAGAGAACGTTTTCCTCGCTTTATCCAAGAAGGCCATATCCGCGACCTGGAACTCGACATGGTCCGGAAGGACGGATCTGTGCTTCCCATCCTGCTCAGTGCCACGGCCGTGACCGATTCACAAGGTCGGTTCGTCGCCAGCCGCTCAACCCT
Organism: Nitrospira sp.; assembly: GCA_023248215.1. Classification (GTDB taxonomy): domain Bacteria; phylum Nitrospirota; class Nitrospiria; order Nitrospirales; family Nitrospiraceae; genus Nitrospira_A. Next base: position 38,315 of record JAHFEW010000037.1, on the reverse strand, counting down.
CGTGGATATCACCGAGCGGCGGAAGGCCGACGAAGCCCTCCGCGTCAGCCACACTGTCCTGGAGTCCGAAGTACGGCAACGCACGGCGGACCTTCGTATCTCAAACGAACGACTTGAACAGGAACTGTCTCAGAGCAAGCGAATCCAAGCGGCATTGAGAACCAGCGAAAACCGGTTTCGCATCATGGCCGACCATGCTCCTGTGTTGGTCTGGGTCAGCGATACCACCAAAGGGTGCACGTGGTTCAATCAGCCCTGGCTTGAATTCGTGGGCCGTCATATGGATCAGGAATTGGGTAACGGCTGGGCAGAGAATGTTCACCCGGATGATTTTGAGCACTGCCTGAAGGTCTATGAAGACTCCTTCAATGCGAGACAAGAATTCAAGATGGAATACCGACTTCGACGGCACGACGGCGAATGGCGTTGGGTCCTTGACCATGGACAGCCACGCTATGAAGCCGAGGACGTCTTTGCTGGTTTCATCGGCTCATGCATTGACATTACGGAACATAAGGAAGCACTCGCCGCCGTTCGAGAGAGTGAGGAGCGACTCAGCGGCATTATTGGTTCGGCGATGGATGCGATCATCACGGTCAACGAACGCCAAGAGATCACGCACTTCAACGCATCGGCAGAGAACATGTTCGCTTGCACGGCCCAGACGGCTCTCGGCCAGCCGGTTGGACAGTTTATCCCCGAACGCTTTCGAGCGGCACATACACAGCATGTGGAAGCATTTGGTCGGACCTCCGTCAGTAAGCGTCAGATGGGGGCACTCGGCACCATCTATGGGCTTCGGGCGAATGGAGAAGAATTCCCCATCGAGGCGTCCATTTCACAACTGCATGCGCGGGGGCAAAAGTTATTTACCGTGATCTTGCGTGATATTTCCCATAGAAAACAGGCGGAGGATGCGCTGAAAGCCAGCGAGTCGCGATTCCGTGAGCTCGTGGAATGCTTGCCGCAGCTCATCTGGACCTGCTTGCCGGACGGAGCATGCGACTATCTCAGTCCGCAGTGGGTTCACTATACCGGCGTACCCGATCAGGAACACCTGGGGAACGGATGGCTTCAGCAAGTCCATCCGGACGACCGGCACACTACGATCGAGCAGTGGCAGCAGCATGTCGGGTTAGTCCACCCATTCGAAACCGAATTTCGCATTCAAGGAGCAGACGGTCGGTACCGCTGGTTTCACACACGGGCCGTTCCGCTTCGGGACGGAGACGGCCGGCTCGTGAAATGGCTGGGCACGAATACGGATATCGACGATCGCAAGCATGCCGAGGAGGCCCAAGCCAGACTGGCCGCGATCGTCGAGTCCTCCTCCGACGCCACTATCAGCCACTCTCTGGATGGAAGAGTGCTCACCTGGAATCACGGCGCCGAACAAATGTTCGGCCATCCGGCCGACGCAATGATTGGCCAATCCATCGTGATGATCATCCCTCCTGATCGCCGACAAGAAGCAGCGATGATCGTCGAACATGTCAAGGCCGGAAAACGGTTTCAGCAATTCGAAACCCTTCGAAGACGCAAAGATGGCACTCTTCTGGATGTGTCTCTGACCATCTCCCCGATCAAGGATGCCAGGGGCGCCATCATCGGCATCTCGAAGATCGCCCGGGATATCACCGTGAGAAAGCATGCGGAAGAGACCATGCAACAGCAACGCAAGTTATTGGAATTGTCTCATGAACCGATCTTCGCCTGGGATATGCAGAGCGGGATCACGGAGTGGAATCGAGGATGTGAGCAACTCTATGGCTATGCCGCGTCGGAGGCACTCGGGCAGTCCAGTCACCATTTGTTACGAACGCGCTTCCCCTCTCCGCTCGCCGAGATCCAGGCCGCATTGGAATCCGCCGGCGAATGGACGGGGGAAGTTCATCAGCGGACGAAAGAGGGGCAGGAGGTGCTCGTGGAAAGCCGGTGGGGCCTCCTTAAAGCCAACGGCCGCAGCCTCGTGCTGGAAACCAATCGTGACATCACCGAACGGAAACGCTCCGAGGAATTGATCCTGAAGAAGAACAAGGATCTTGAAACCCTTTTGTATGTGACCTCTCATGACCTGAAGGAACCGCTGCGTGCGATCGAAAGCTTTTCCCTCCTCATCCAGGAGCGCTATTCGGACCGGCTCGATGAGAAGGGCCGGGACTTCCTCAGGCGGATCGTCCGGGCAACTCAGCGGCTCGACCAATTGCTCACTGATATTCTCAATCTCTCTCGCGCACAGCGCATGGATCCACCAGTCGATGACATCGAAGCAGAGCGGCTTGTGCAAGAGGTCCTGCGTCGGCTAGAGAGCCGTATCAAAGATACCGCCGCCCGGATCACGATTTGCTCGCCCCTTCCACGAGTCCGGGTCAATACGACCTGGGCCATCCAGGGCATCTACAATCTGGTCACGAATGCGCTCAAATTTGTCTCCCCCGGGCAGCCTCCGGAGATCGAGATTGCGTCGTATTCCGAGACGGATGTTGAAGGAACACAACTGTTGGGGTTGGTCGTGCGGGATCGGGGTCCTGGAGTCGCTCCAGAACAACGTGATCGGATCTTTGATTTATTCCGACGGGCGGTCGGGCGTGAAGTGGAGGGTACCGGAGCAGGGTTGGCCATCGTCCGGCAGGTGGCGGAACGACACGGCGGCCGTGCCTGGGTCACCGCTCGCGAGGGAGGCGGGTCCGAGTTTTTCATCACGTTCGGCGTGACACAGCATGTTGCTAGAGAGGTGTGACCATGACTATGAGACCGTTCGATATTCTCATCGCAGAAGACAATGAGGATGACGTCCTGTTGATCCGAGAAGCTTTCGAGGAAGTGAACATGATCAATCGGATTGCCGTCGTACGGGACGGCGAGGAAGCGTTAGCGTATTTGCGCGGAGAAGGGCCCTTCAGTCAAACTCGTCTCCCAGGCATGGTACTCCTGGACATCAATATGCCGAAAAAGACGGGGCTCGAAGTCCTGACGGAAATTAAATCAGATCTCCGTTTTCGCCCGCTCCCAGTCGTCATGTTGACAGTCAGTGAACGGGACGAGGATATTATCCGCTCCTTCGAACAAGGCGCCTGCTCCTATATTCGCAAGCCCGTGACGTTGACCAGATTTATCGCCGTAGTCAAACAGTTCGAAATGTACTGGACCCTGGTGTCAAAAATCCCCGCACTAAAGAGGTAACACATGCATGTGTTGCTGATTGAAGATAATGAAGATGATGCTGAATTGATCCGCGAAGCACTCTCCGAGCACTCCCCTCACAGCTTTATGCTCAATTGGGCCGACAGGCTTGAAACAGGCCTCGTGAAGCTCGCGCAAAGTCCTGTGGATGCCGTCTTGGTGGATCTTTCCCTGCCGGACAGCCAGGGGCTGGAAACGCTCGATCGGGTGCGGGCTCAAGCCCACCAGGCTCCGGTCATCGTGCTGACCGGGCTGGATAATGACGTCATCGCGGAGGAATCCCTCCTGCGCGGTGCGCAAGATTATCTCGTCAAAGGCCGCTTGACGGCCGATGCACTGAGACGCGCCATTCGCTATGCCATGGGCCGACACCGTGTCGAGCAAGCCTTGCGGAAAAGCGAAGAGCGGTTTCATCTGACCTGTCTCGCCACCCGAGACGGAATCTGGGACTGGGATATCACGTCGGGCGTCATTTGGTGGAACGATGCGTACGAAACTGTATATGGATATGGCCCTCAGGAATTAGGGGAGGGATGGGTCGCCTGGTCTGAGCAGATCCATCCGGAAGATCGGGCCTCGGTCATCGCCGACCTCACCCAAGTGCTTCAGTCAGACCAACATCTGTGGACCGCCGAGTATCGCTTTCGTAGGGCCGACGGCACCTACGCCTATGTGATCGATCACGGCTATGTGCTCCGTGACCATCATGGCAAGCCTTATCGCATGATTGGAGCCAAGACCGACATCACCGAACGGAGACAGGCAGAAACCATGCACGCCATTCAACTGGCCGTCGGCCTCGCGCTCGAAGAATCGGTCTCCTTGAATGAAGCCGTGCCCAAAATCATCCGCGCCATGTGCGAACTCCAAGGCTGGGCGCTGGGCGCATTATGGTTAGTCGATTCCCACGAAAAGACGTTACGCTGCGATGCCCTTTGGCACCAATCAGGACTGCCCGCAGAGGACTTCTCTCGAATCTACCAACCACTGTTACTGCGGCAGGGTACGGGGCTAGCCGGGCAGGTCTGGAAAACCGGAAAAGCCATACTCTGCCCAGATATTCAGAAGGAGGCCGGATTTCCTGCGATTCAGGCTGCTCGTCAAGCTGAGCTTCACGGAGGGATCGCTTTTCCAATCCATAATGGAAAAGACATCCTGGGTATCATGGAGTTTTTGACCTATGACGTACTACGCCCTACGGTCTCCAAATTGGAGCGTGTATCTGAATTGGGCGCCATGATCAGCCAATTCCTCCATCGCAAAGACCTTGAGCGGCAGCTGCGTCAGGCGCAAAAGATGGAAGCCCTGGGACGCATGGCCGGAGGAATTGCACACGACTTCAACAATCTCTTGACCGTCATCAACAGCTGGACCGAGCTGTTGATGGATGAGCCCGGGTTGAACGCCCGAGTTCAACGCGGTATGGCACAAATCAAGGAGGCCGGCCACAAGGCCACTGGGCTCACTCGACAATTGCTGGCTTTCACACGTCACCAAATTGTCGAACGTCAAGCCCTCAACCTTAATGACCGGGTGGTCGACATTGTCGAGTTAATGAAGCGTGTCATCGGCGAGGACATCAATCTCATCGTCACATTGGACCCTACGTTAGGGCGAATCAAAGCAGACCCTGGGCAGATCGAACAGGTGGTGATGAATCTCGTCGTCAATGCCCGCGATGCGATGCCACAGGGCGGGCGGCTTGAGCTTGAAACCAAAGAAATGTCCATCTCCCACTCTGATCCTTTCTGGCCGGACCCTCTCGCCCCCGGTCCGTATATTACGTTGGTGGTCCGCGACACAGGCTGCGGCATGGATGCGGAGACGCTGGCACATGTATTTGAGCCTTTTTTCACCACGAAAGAACAGGGGAAGGGAACCGGCCTTGGCCTCTCCACGGTCTATGGGATTGTCAGGCAAAGCGGAGGTACCGTCGGAGTCAGGAGCGAGCCCGGAAAAGGCACCACCTTCACGATCTACCTGCCGCGTGTTACCGAGCAATCCGACCCGCCGCGTCCAGCGGTTCAGCCCCAAGGCACCGTCGAGAGGTCAGAAACAATTCTTTTGGTGGAAGACAATGACATGGTCCGAGGCTTGGCACATACCGTGCTCGCCGCCCAGCATTACACCGTATTATCAGCACGAACCGCCGAGGAAGCCTTGAGCATGGCTCGGTTGCAGACAAACAACATCGCACTATTGGTCACCGATATGATTATGCCGGGTATGGGCGGTGCACAACTGGCCGCCGAACTCAGAACCTTGCAACCAGACATTCAAGTCATCATCACATCCGGTTATTTCGACCGAGAGGGAAAGTTGCCTGAATGCTTTGATTCACACACCGCATTCCTCCCAAAACCATACACACCCGACTCGCTGATAAAAGCGGTGCTAGCGGCCCTTGATCCAAGTCTGGAAAGGTCACCCTGGCAGAGATGATTCGCAAAAGTCCGGAGAGTTTGGCCCGGTTGGTGGCTCGTGAACTGTTCCAGAACACTTCACACGCTAACGTGTGTCACTGCCGACTGCTGGTGAGCTCGATTCCGTCTGTGCGGGATTCTCCGGCGCGGCCAACATCGGCCGTGACGCGACGGGATGATGAGGGAAGGGCAATTCGAGCAGAGCATAAGGGTTCACGCGGGCGCCGTTCACCTTCATCCCCCAGTGGAGATGCGGACCGGTGGCACGGCCCGTGGCGCCGACCTTGCCGATGATCTGTCCGGCCTTGATCAAATCGCCTTCTTTGACCACAACGTCGGAGAGGTGAAAATACATCGAATAGAGACCGAGGCCGTGATCCACATAGATGCCACGGCCGGAGAAAATATGGTCCACGGTGAGGCGCACTACCCCGTCGTTGCTGGCCATGACGTCGGTACCGAGCGGGGCACCGATATCTTCCCCATTGTGCGGATTTCTGGCCTGGCCGTTCATGATACGGACGCTGCCGAAAATGCCGGTTCGTTTTCCATGAACCGGCTCGATAAACCCGGCCTGCCATAGCCGCAGGGCGGATTCTTCGGCCAGGGCTTTGCGGACGTCTTCTTGCTCGGCCTTCCAGCGGGCAGCCGCTTTGTCGTCGAGATCGACCTTGTCTTTCGGCAACTTGAGATGTTCGACGGCGAATTTTTCTTTCGCCACGAACACCTGGTAGCTGAAGTGCCGCGTCTGCTCGCCCAGTTGCGCATCGATCGTCAACTCATGCGCGCCCGGCTCATCCTGCAAATCAATCCCCAGCAACCCGATATATCCGAATCCGCCCCCGCTGGAAGAGTCCTGAAACAGCGTCATGGTGCGCCCCAGGAATCGGCCCTTGACGCTGGTAACATCCTTGAGATCCGGCACCTTGATGATGACGACCTGCCCCTGCTTCCCGCTGAATTGTCCGTCGGCGCCCCGATGCGCGGGCACGGTATTCGGAAACAACTCGACAGGAAACACGCTGGCCAGCAGCACCACGGAGATGATGAGGAAACGATCAAGATGCGACATGGTTTGTCTCTAGTCAGTTCTTCAGCCTACGTCATCGATACAATCGCGCGCCGGAGACCTGCGACAACAATTCTTCGACCCGCCGGTTCACCGCGCTGAAGGGATCCATGCAGAGAATGGTCTCTTCCCAATACCCATTCAACTTCAGATAGGTCCAGTCTACCGTGTAGGAGCGATTCTTGGCCCGCGCAAACCGGATAAAGTCGCCGCGGACTTTTGCACGAGTCGTCTGGGGTGGCACCGACATGGCGCGCTGCACCGCCTCTTCTTCCACCACGCGGAGAGCCATCCCCCGATTCTCCATCAGATAATACAGCCCGCGGGTCCGTTTCACGTCATGAAACTGCAAATCCAACAGGAAAACACGAGGATCGTCCCAGCCGCAGTCTTTTTTGTCCGTGTACGACTGGATGAGATGTTTCTTCATCACCCAATCGACTTCATGCACCAGTTGCATAGGATCCTCTTCGAGACGATCCAGCACCGACACCCATTTTTCAAGCACGTCGTCCAGAACCGGATCATGTGCTTGCCCGGCAAGAAACTCGTTCGCGCGGGCGACATAGACCCGCTGGATTTCGATCGCGGTCATCTGTCGGCCATCGTCCAGCTTTACCTTTTTATTGAGTGTGGGATCGCGGGAAATCTCGCGGATGGCTTTGACGGGATCTTCGAGTTCCATGCCACTCACGGAAAATCCCGCCTCGATCATGGAGAGCACCAATGTCGCAGTCCCAACCTTCAGATAGGTCGCATATTCCGACATGTTCGAATCACCCACAATGATGTGGAGCCGCCGATATTTCTCCGCATCTGCGTGCGGCTCGTCACGGGTGTTGATGATGCTCCGCGACGACGTCGTCGATGACGAGGTCTTTTCATGAATATGCTGCGCACGCTGCGAGATGAAGTATTGCGGCTTGCCCGAGACTTTCAACACCTTCCCGGCGCCGGAATAGATTTGCCGCGTCACGAAAAACGGAATGAGTTGTTCGGTGACCTTCCAGAAATCGACGTCCCGGCGCATCAGGTAATTCTCATGGCAGCCGTAGGTATTGCCGAGCGAATCGGTATTGTTCTTGAAAATATAGATTTCGCCCGCCAAGCCTTCCTCCCGCAGCCGCTCTTCAGCCGCCGGCAAACAGGCCTCCAACAAGCGCTCACCGGCCTTGTCGTGAATGACCAAGTCCAGTATGTTGTCGCATTCTGGGGTGGAGTACTCGGGATGGCATCCCGTATCTTGGTAAAATCGCGCCCCGTTGACGAGAAACGCGTTGGATGGCCAACTATTGGGGATCAGCCCTTCGAAGATATAGCCCAGCACTTTCTCCATCGGGAGATAAATCTTCCCGTTGGGGGAGAAGATCAGTCCGTATTCGTTCTCCAGGCCGAAAATACGTTGTTGCATGGGTGCGTGGTCCCTCGAAACCATCTGTATCCAGGATACACCGTGACGCGTGAGGCTTCAACAGAGGCCTCTGATTGCGCACTAAGCATGAAACAGGGAGCCACCGCAGCCCTCATGTTCTGCATGCGACGAATCGACAGTGGTGAAGACAGGTTGATCGGCGGTTAGGCGAAGAGTTGGGAAATGTCGATACTGCTCAATCGTTTGAACTTCCGCCCGAGACGGTTTCTGTCCAGCACTGCCACTTCGAGGTTTTCAGAGGGGATTTTTTGACCGGCGACCTGCTCCAGGGCGGCAAGACAGCGCCTCAGACCATCCTTGAGCGTCGGAGGCTGCGCCGTGGCATGTTCCCGCAAGTATTGCTGAACGGCTTCTGACCGTCCCCCAATGACTGCAAAACTTTTTTCATCGACGATGCTCCCGTCGAAGGAGATGCGATAGATCTCACTCGCCTGGCCGTTCGCAGCGACCTGCACCACGAGGATTTCCACTTCCAGCGGTTTGACGTCCGTGCTGAAGGCCGTCCCCAAGCTCTGCGAATAGGCATTGGACAAGGTGCGCGCACTGACGTCATCGCGGCTGTACATGTAGCCGGTCAGGTCCGCATGGCGAATGCCCGCCTTCCGGAGATGCTCGAACTCGCTATACTTGCCGGCCCCGGCGAACGCAATACGGTCGTACACTTCGGAGACTTTGTGTAACGAAGAGCTGGGATTATCCGCCGCCAGCAGAATGCCGTCGCTATACTCAAGCGCAATGATCGAGCGCCCCTTCGCGATGCCTTTCTTGGCATACTCCGCCTTATCCTGCATCATCTGTTCAGGCGAGACGTAGTAGGGCAACGGCATCGACTAGGTTCTCCTTCGCTGCGCGATCATGGTTTCGTACAGGGCGCGGACTCGTTCCTCAGGAACATCGGTAATACCGGCGTGGCTGACGATTTTCGCCGTCGGATAAATACCTCGAACCAAATCAGGCCCCCCGGTTCCCACATCCTCATCCGCAGCATTGTAGAGCGCCAGGAGTCCGACGCGAATCGCCTCTTCTTCCGGAAGCCCCGAATGGTAATGTTCGCGCATCGTGTTGCGGGCATCCTTGCCGCCGGACCCGATGGAATGGTGGTCGGACTCTTCGTAGCGGCCCCCCGTGATGTCGTACTTGAAAATTCGACCTTCTTTCCGCTTCAGATCGTAGCCGACATAGAGCGGCATGACGACCAATCCCTGGAACACCATCGGCAGATTGGCCTTGACCATCTGTCCCAGCTTATTAGCCTTCCCCTCACAGGAGAGCTGCACGCCCTCCAGTTTTTCGTAATGTTCGAGTTCGGTCTGAAACAGCTTGGCCATCTCAATACAAGGTCCGGCTGCCCCGGCAATCGCCATGGCGGAATAGTCGTCGATGCGGAATACCTTTTCAATTCGCCGGTCAGCGATCTGAAACCCCTCAGTTGCCCGACGATCACCGGCAATAATGGCTCCGTCGCGATACTTCAGGGCCAGGACCGTTGTCCCATGCGGCACCGGGATCGTTCCGGGCCGGCTCAGGTCCTGGGACATGGCCATACGCTGTCCACCGATCTCGTTCAGACAGGGCGTCAATTCGGGATAGTGCCTGGCGAGGAAGTCAAAAAAACTAGACCCTTCGTGATGTGGAAGGAATGAGCCGTTTTTCATGTGAATATCGTGACTAGGTCGAAAGTTTTTCGAGCAGCGCGGCCGCCGTTTCGGCCTGGGCCAAGAGTTCCCCCGTCAGCGCTTCAGTCCCGCGTAAGGGTTCCATCAATGGGATTTTCTTGATCTTGTTCTGCCCGATATCGAACAACACCGACGTCCAACTCGCCCCATAAACGGCATTCGGGTACTTCTTGACGCACTGACCTCGAAAATAGGCCCGCGTGCCTACCGGCGGAGTGAACTCCGCTCGTGCGATCTCATGATCGAGAACCACGCGCTCGATCCTGTGGCTGCGTTCCAGCGTATAGTACAACCCCCTGTCAAGACGGACATCGTGATATTGGAGATCCATCAAGCGCACGCGCGGATCGTCCCATCCACAGGACTTGCGCTCGATGTACGATTCGATCAAATAGCGCTTGGCCACCCAATCCAACTCCCGCACCAACAATCGAGGGTCCCGCTCCAACCGGTCGAGCACATCTTCCCATCGCACCAGCACGTCTTTTGTCACTTGGTCGAGTTCATGGCAGGCATAAAAACCCTGAGCAGCCTTGAGGTAGGCTCGCTGCACCGCGATCGCGGTCGTCGCGCTCCCATCGACCAGCTTCAGGGTCTCCTTGACCCGCACGTCCCGTGACACTTGCTTGATGGCACCAACCGGATCCGCCAGATTGATTCGGGGAAGATCGGCTCCAGCCTCAAGCAAGTCCAGCACGATCGACAAGGTTCCGACCTTGAGGTAGGTCGACAACTCAGCCATGTTGGCGTCCCCGACGATCACATGGAGCCGACGGTACTTCGCCGAATCGGAATGCGGCTCATCGCGCGTATTGATGATGGGCCGCCGGACCATGGTGTTGAGATCGACGAGGGTCTCGAAGAAATCGGCCCGCTGCGAGATTTGATATTCAACCGAACTGGTCTGATTCTCCGCCCCGACCTTGCCCGATCCTGCAAAAATTGGCCGCGTGACGAGGAAAGGGGTCAGCACCTGTGTGATCCGTTCGAACGACACCGCGCGCGACACGAGGTAGTTCTCGTGATATCCGTAACTGTTGCCCTTGCCGTCGGAATTGTTCTTATACAAGACGAACTGCTCATGCCCGCGTGCCTTGATGATGCCGTCCAACGCCTGCGCAATGATGCGCTCTCCGACCCGTTCAAATGCCACCACTTCCCTGGCATTGGTACATTCCGGTGTGGAATATTCAGGGTGCGCGCCATCGACATAGAGCCGGCCGCCGTTGGCCAAGACTTTATTGAGCTGCCGATTGTAGTCCGGCCCCGGTCGTTCCCGCTCTCCATCCACCTCGAACCCGCGCGCATCCAGCAAGGGATTTTCATTCTCGTAATCCCACACCGCGTGAGGCGCCGGCAGATTCGGGTAATGTCCGATCAGATGAATGGAATTGGCCACGGGGTCCGCCGCGTTCGGATCGCGACTGGCGATACCAAATTCGGTCTCCGTGCCGATGACACGGGACAGATTGTGCGAATGAGAGTCGTTCATGGAATATCGAGCGTGCTACAGGTAGTGACCGGTGTTGACCGTTTCAATTTGGCGAGCCTCCGCCGGCCCGCCGCTGATTGTCCGAAGGTGGACAATCTTCTCGCCCTTCTTGCCGGCGACCTTCGCCCAATCGTCCGGATTGGTGGTGTTGGGCAAGTCTTCGTGCTCTTTGAACTCCTCACGAATCGCCCGAATAAGATCCTCCGCCCGGAGACCGGTTCCCTCTTGAGCAATGGCCCGCTTCACCGCAAATTTCTTGGCACGCGACACGATGCCCTCGATCAAGGCACCGCTGGCAAAGTCCTTGAAGTACAGCACTTCCTTCTCGCCGTTCGCATACGTCACCTCAATGAACTTGTTTTCGTCCGAGGTCGCGTACATGGCATCAACGGTCAGGTTCATGAGGGAATCGACGAGGGCGCGGACATCCCCGCCGTGCCGTTTCAGATCGTCTTCCGAGAATGGCAAGTCGGTCGTGACATACTTGGAGAAAATATCGCGCGCCGCGGTGGCATCGGGGCGGCCGACCTTCACCTTCACATCCAGCCTGCCCGCTCGCAGCACGGCCGGATCGATCAAGTCCTGCCGGTTGCTGGCGCCGATGACAATCACGTTGTTCAGCCGCTCCACCCCGTCGATCTCCGACAGGAACTGCGGGACGATGGTCGATTCGATATCGGACGAGATACCTGTACCACGCGTGCGGAAGAGCGCATCCATTTCGTCGAAGAACACGATCACCGGATGGCCGTCATCGGCCCGCTCTTTGGCCTTCTTGAAAACTTCGCGCACCTGCCGCTCCGACTCACCCACATACTTGTTCAACAGTTCGGGTCCCTTGACATGGAGAAAATAGCTTCGGAGTTGCTTGTCCTTCAAATGACCAAGCTTCTTGGCGATCGAACTGGCGACGGCCTTGGCGATCAGAGTCTTTCCGCAGCCGGGCGGACCATAGAGCAACACCCCCTTCGGCGCATGCAGTTTGTAGTTCGAGAAGACCTGCGGATAGAGAAACGGTAACTCTACTGCATCGCGCACTTGCTCGATTTCCTTCTGGAGTCCCCCGATGTGCTCATAGTCCACATCCGGCACTTCCTCGAGCACCAGCTCCTCAGCTTCTGACTTCGGCAGCTTTTCGATGACGCAGCCCGACCGCGGATCGTACAATAAGTGGTCCCCGACACTGAGACGCTCACTTAACAAAGGCTCGCCGAGTTCAGCCACCTTTTCTTCATCGAAGTGCAACGTCACCAACGCCCGGTTGCCCTCCAATACATCCTTCAGGCGGACAACTTCCCCCTGCACATCAAACCCACGCACCTCAATGACATTCAACGCTTCATTGAGGATGACTTCCTGCCCTTTGCGGAGTGCCTTCGCTTTGATGGAGGGATGGAGACTGACCTTCATCTTGCGCCCGGATACATAGACATTCCCAGTTCCATCGGTATCCAGACTGGAAAAAATGCCATAGGTGGAGGGCGGAGCGGTCAGCTTCTCGACTTCGGCCCGCAGCGCTTCGATTTGAGATTTCGCTTCTTGGAGGGTTGCGACGAGCTTTTCGTTTTGCTTCGTCGTCTGCTCAAGCTGGTACCGTGACTGGTAGAGCCGCCGAATCTCCTCTTCCATCGACTGGATTTGGATGCGAAGTTTTTCAACCTCGCGCACATGTTCGTCGTTCTTGTGTGTCACGATCCCCTCTCCGTCAGAAAGTGACTTTGTAAGGCGCTTGACGGAATCACGGAAGGACCGGAGTCGGCCTGAACTCCCTTTTGATTCGGCCATCGCTCTACTCGTTGAATCGTTCGAAAGCCTTGTCAGTCACGGTCGTCCACGTCTGTGCGGATTCTATCATCCGCATAGGGGGTGGTCAACTACATCAGGCAACCACCTCAAATGTGAATGTGTCGATGCGCGTCGTCGAGACATCGAGACGTACCATCATCGCGCGAGCTCGATCGCGGACATGAGTTCTTCGGTCGACTGCTCGACATTCGACGCACTCAAGATCGACGACAACACCGCGATGCCGAAGCCCCCCGCACGTCGCACCTCTCGCGCACGCGCGGCAGTGATCCCGCCGATCGCAAAGATCGGAATGCGAGCCGTACGCGCCGCATGTTCCAGCACCCGCAGCCCGAGCGGCGGCCCATATTCTTGCTTCGACGGCGTATCATAGATCGGACCCAGCACTACAAAATCCGCGCCCTGGCATTCCGCTGCTTCCACGCCATCGATGGAATGAACGGACCGGCCGAGCAGTTGCTGCGGGCGCAGCATGCCACGCACCACCGGTGTCGGCAGGCTACTCTCGCGCAAGTGCACTCCATGAGAGACGAGTGCCAGAGCTAGATCCACGCGGTCGTTGATAAACAGGTTGGCCTCCGGCACCTCTCGTTGAAGGTCCGCCGCCAGTGAGAGCAGCTCGCGGGTCGGCAGATCGCGTTCACGCAGTTGCACCGCGCGCACCCCGGCGCGTACGGCGCGCCCGACCACCGACAAGAGAGGACGCCCGGCGGTCTGATGACGATCAGTCACTAGATACAGACGGAAATCGACGGAGGGCATTCAAAGAAATTCTGAGTGTTGGAAACTCAGCACTCAAACACTCACGACTCAAGACTGGCTTACAGCATGCCCTCGATTGGGCTGCTGGCCGTTGCGTAGAGTTTACGGGGAATGCGCCCTGCTTTGTAGGCCAAGCGGCCGGCCCAGACGGCGTACTTCATGGCTTCGGCCATCGCGAGAGGATCCTGCGCGCCGGCAATGGCGGTATTCATCAGCACCGCGTCCGCGCCATATTCCATCGCCAGCGCCGCATCGGAAGCCGTTCCGACGCCGGCGTCCACGATGATCGGCACCTTCACAGTCTCCATGATGATCTTCAGGTTGTACGGATTCCTGATACCAAGGCCAGAGCCGATGGGAGCGGCCAGCGGCATCACGGCGGGGCAGCCGATATCCACCAGCTTCCTGGCAACGATCGGATCGTCGTTCGTATAGGGAAGGACGATGAACCCTTCTTTGATAAGAATCTTCGCCGCTTCGATCAATCCGGCGGTATCGGGAAACAGGGTCTTCTCGTCGCCGAGCACTTCCAGCTTCACCAGATCTGACACGCCGGCCGCTCGCGCTAAACGGGCGTATCGGACGGCGTCTTCCACCGTGTAACAGCCGGCGGTGTTCGGCAGAATGATGTATTTCTTCGGATCGAGATAGTCCAGAAGATTTTCCTTGGAGCGATCCGTAATATTGACCCGACGTACCGCGACCGTGACCACGTCGGCGCCGGATGCGTCGATCGCTTTTTTGGTTTCCACGAAATTCTTATATTTTCCGGTCCCGACCCAGAGGCGGGACTTGAATTCTCTGCCGGCAATTACCAACCGATCGTTGATCGTATCCATAGATTACTCCGCGCCACCACCGATGAAGCTCAATATTTCCACCCGATCTCCCTCGCGGAGGCCGCGGGTCTCGAAATCGTTCCGATCCAGAATCTCCAGATTCAATTCGACAGCCACCCGATCGGCCCGAATGTCCAACTCATGCAGCAAGGTCGCGACCGTCTGCCCATCGCCGACCCCGCGAGATTCACCGTTGACCTGGATGGTCACCACAACACCTCACTCTGTCCGGTCATCCTATGAAACAGGAAAACCGATTGTCAACCAGACCTGTCTGGGCCTTGCCGTTTGCCACGCGTTCCTCTCACAATGCCGGAGGACTATCGACGCCGTTGTACAATTATGGATGACTGCATCAATCAACTCGCCCAACTCTTTCGTGCGATGGCGAATCTGCTGGCTACCCGACGCGCCAACCCCTATCGTGTGCGTGCCTACAGAAAGGCTGCCGACTCGATCCTGACCATATCAGGAGACCTCGCCGACCTTGCCGCACGGCATCAGCTTCAAACGATCCCTGGAATTGGACGGGATTTGGCGGAAAAGATAGAAGAGTTTCTCGCGACGGGAACGATTCGCGCCTACGAAGAACTCAAGACTCCATTACCTGAGGACGTCGCGGGATGGGCTTCGCTGCCGGGGCTCTCCGATGCGTTGGTGAGTTATCTGTATTTCCGGCTGAACATTCGCACACTGGCCGATCTGGAAACCCTGGTCGAGTCCCACCTCTTGAGGACGCAACCAGGATTTTCAGGATCAGAAGATTCGCTCCTCGCAGCCATCCGCCAACAACGGACCGCGTCCGTTAAGCGGGACGAAGCTCCTTAAAGATCTTCCAGGTCTTCAGCAATTCAACCGCCTTTTGAAGCTGGACATCGTCCTCGATCGAGAGCTCCCCGCCCGCCTCGACCGCCGGTGCGGCACCATTCTTGTGTGTGGGATCCTCACCGGACTTCGAAGAAGACGGCGAGTCCTTCCCACTCACTGGCGCTTTCGCCGTCTTTGGCTCCGCCTCCTTGCCGTCTTTTTCGCCCGCCTTCGCCACCGTCTGTGCCTGCAATTTCACCACAATGTCCGGCGTAATGCCGGTCGACTGGATTGAACGCCCCTTCGGCGTATAGTACTTAGCCGTCGTGAGCCGAAGTCCTGAGCCATCACCCAGCGGCAGGATCGTCTGCACAGAACCCTTGCCGAATGAAGTGGTCCCGACAATGACGGCCCGCCCCCAATCCTGCAAGGCTCCGGCCACAATCTCCGACGCACTGGCAGACCCTTCGTTCACCAGGATGATCATCGGGGAATCCTCGAGCGTCTCCTTGGTCTTGGAGAACCACTCATCTTTTTTCCCCTCGCGGCCCTTCGTATAGACGATCAGTTTCCCGTTCCCCACGAACTGTTCGGACACATCCACCGCCGCTGTCAACAAGCCACCGGGATTGTTCCGGAGGTCGAGGACCGTACCCTGAACCTTCTGCTCCTTGAACTGCTTGAGCGCCCGACCCAGATCTCTTCCCGTTGCTTCCTGAAACTGCGTCAACCGCACATACCCAATGGTGTTGTCGATCACCTTGAACTTGACGCTTTCGATCTTGATGGTATCCCGCACGAGCGAGAACGCCAGGGGGTCCGTCGTGCCATCTCGCTGAATGGTGAGGTTGACCTTGGTGCCTTTAGGGCCGCGCATTTTTTGCACGGCATCCATCAGCGTCAGGTCCTTAGTGGATTCGTCGTTCACCTTGGTAATGAAATCGCCCGCCTTAATCCCAGCCCGATGCGCCGGCGTCCCTTCGATTGGGGCAATGACGGCCAACCGATTTTCCTTCACGCCGATCTGAATCCCCACCCCACCGAACTCGCCTTTCGTCTCGACCTGCATTTCCTTGTACATGTCAGGCGTCATGTAGGCCGAGTGCGGATCCAACGTCGAGAGCATCCCGCGGATCGCGCCCTGGACGAGATCTTTCACCTTCGTGTCATCGACATAGTGTTTTTGCACCTGCGTCAAGACCTCTGAGAAGGTGCGGAGCTCCTCATAGGTTTCGGAGGCATGGCCCGTCCGCTCCAAGCCTTTTTCCAGCACAATGCCGATTCCCAGGGCTACCGTCACCATCAGCAAAAGATATAACCACCGTCGGCTTCGCCGCTGTTCCATAACGTGGGTTCCTTCCTTCCGAGACCTACCGTTTTGAAAGCCACGCCAGGGGATCCACCGGTTCGGCCCCCTCACGTAGCTCAAAATAGAGCGTATTTTCACCCGTCATGCCCGTGTCTCCCGTTTCACCGACCGCCTCCCCGGCTTCAATTCGAGTCCCGACGGACGTCAAAATTTTTGAAGCGTGGGCGTAGAGCGAGAAAACTCCGTTGGCATGATCCACAATTATAACGAGTCCGTAGCCTTTCAACCAGTCCGCATACACAACCTGACCGGCAAGCACCGACCGTATATTACTCCCTTCTGCCGCGCGAATCTCAATCCCCTTTCGCTGAATATAGGTATTAAAGGTCGGATGCTTCTGCCGGCCGAAGTATGACACCACCTGCCCGTCCGTCGGCCATAAAAGGGTCCCTCGTAACGCTTTAAGTCCTCCCGCCATGGGCGGTGGACGAGTCGCCATCGCCGCCCGGCGCCGGGTCTCCAGCTCTTTCAATAGGCTGTCTACCCTTGTGGCAGAACGCTCCAGTTCTTCCACTGCCCGATCATGTGATTCTTTTTCCTGCGTAATCTTAGCGAGATAGACCCGCTTCTCTTTTTTGAGCCCCTGAATCTGGGCCAACTTTTCTTCTGTGCTGGCCTTATAGGCCAAGATGCCCTGGCGGGCCTCTTCCCGACTCCGCTCAACCTCGGCGATCCGTTCGGCATCTTTCCGGTAGGTTTCCATGATGTCGTATTCTCGTCGAGTCACGGCTGAGAGGTAACGGAACCGCCGCTGAAAGTCTCCCGAGGAACTGGCAGCGAGCAGCGTCTTCAGATGCCAAAACCGTCCCTCGACATACTGGACTCGCAAGCGGGCGGCAATGGCATCCTGTCGCTCATCGATACGCTCTGAGAGCCGGCTCAGCTGCACGCTCATGTGCTCGATTTCCAAGTCCTTCTTCTTGAGCTGCTTCCGAATGTCCTGATGTTCTTGCCGATAGCGGACGAGACGCTCGTCCAACGACTGGAGGCCCTGCAGGACCGACTCGCGTTTTTTTTCCGCCTCGTCTGACTTCTTGCGTTTCTCGACGATCGTGCCGCGCAACTTTTCCAGCGTTTTCTTTTCCTGTTCGATCTTGTCTGCATACGAATCCTTGCGCTCTGCTGGGACCATTGCGGGGGCGGCCCACAAAGCCACATGGATGCCCACCATAACGAATCCCCAGCGAATCCAGGTCATGCGCGTCCTTCTCCAAAGCGCAACAGCGAGAGAAAACTGCCGGCACAGCCGAGAAACAACCCCACGAGCACCAGGACCAGGCACATCTCAAACGGGAAGAAGGTGAGTAACGCATCCACCCCAAGAAATCGGCTGGCAGACCGGATTTCATGACGGAACAACTCAAACCCGGCTTTCAAGATCACCAATGAGAGGGCGCTGCCAAGCAAGCCGAGCGCCGCCCCTTCGAGCAGATAGGGCACTCGAATGAAGGCCGTGCTCGCGCCGATCAGGCCCAGAATTTCGATTTCTTCCCGGCGCGAATAGAGCGCCAGGCGGATCGTGTTCGCAATGATCGTCACCGATGCGGCCGACAAAATGACGCCGACAATAATCGCGGCGACTTCAATGTACTTGACGATGCCGGCCAAGGCCTCGACCCACGCTTGGTTATATTGGACCTGCCCGACCCCAGGGATCAACTGCGCGCGATCGGCCCAGCGGCGCATCGCATCGGACGAACGGGACTCCGCAGCCAGCGTCACCACGAACGACGCCGGCAATGGGTTCTGCCCAAGCCCCTGCAGAAGATGTGATTCAGCCGGAAACTGGACCTGAAAATCCGCCAGCGCCTGTTCCTTGGAGACGAAGGCCAGCGACGCAATCGCTCGATCGGCTTTCAACTGTTGCTCGATCTCGGCCCTCGCCTGGCCGGTCACGTCATCCTGAAGATAGACGATGACCTGGATGTCCTGCTCCAGAGACAGAGCCATGGCCCGTAGATTGACATAGAGCAGCAAAAATACCCCGACGCAAGCAAACGTAAAGGCGGTGGTTGCCACCGCGACCATCGTGGTCGTCCGATTCGTCAACACATTGGCCAGCGCCTCCCGCAGGAGGTACATGAGGCGTCTCATGAACACACCTGTTCGTGCGACACCACCTTGCCGTGATCCAATGTGATCACCCGGCGATTGACCTGGGCCAAGACGTTGGGATCGTGCGTCGCCACGATGACGGTGGTGCCTCGGGCGTTGATCGATTTGAACAGTTCGATGATTTCGCTCGTCAACTCGGGGTCCAAATTCCCCGTCGGCTCATCGGCCAGGAGCACGATCGGCCCATTGACGATCGCGCGGGCGATGCAAATTCGTTGTTGTTCGCCAGTAGAGAGGCCCGGGGGAAACAGGTCCTTTTTATGGTCCAACCCGACCGCGCGCAGCGCCTCCGTCACCTTTCGCCTGATTTCGCCGGTCGAGGCCCCCTGAACCAGCAGGGGCAGCGACACATTGTCGAAGATGGTTTTCTTAGGCAAGAGGCGGAAATCCTGCAAGACGACGCCCACTTTTCGACGCAGCAAAGGGATTTCAGACGGTCGCAACTTCGACAAGCTGCGGCCCTGCACCAAAATCTGCCCTTCCTCGGGTCGTTCTGCCCCGATCAATAACTTCAGCAGGGTCGATTTTCCGGCCCCGCTCGGCCCCATCAAAAGAACGAACTCTCCCTTCTCGATTTCGAGGGTAATGTCTGAGAGCGCCAGGCGGCGGTCATAATACTTTGAGACGTGGAAGAGTTGAATCATGGATGGTGGCAACAACGGCAATTCGGCCGGAGTGGTATCGCAGGCCTTCGCCGTTTGGCGCGGCACGAACCGTGCCGATGACTCAGGACATCGCTTCTCATCCTACCATCGCAGATCATCCCCTGCGAGGTCGAATGCATTCGCAATATGCTGCACGGCCTCAGCGGTCTCGATATCGTCCTGTATCAACACGACGTCGAACCGGCAGGCGCGATTCCGAATCCGATGTTGGGCCAGATATTGTGCCGCCAATTGAATCAATTTGGCACGCTTGCGTGCGTCGACCGCTTCAATCGCACCGCCGAACGTCCCTGTTCGGCGCCGTTTCACTTCGACGAACACCAGCACCCCCTGATCATCGGCAACCAGGTCCAGCTCGCCCAACGGTGACCGCACATTGCGGCCAAGAATTCGAAACCCCTGCCGACGTAGATAGGCCTCGGCTCGACCCTCTCCTTCATCTCCTACCATACGGCGTCGGTCGCGCATCGGTTGACGCTGGCTGTCAGACGCGGTCGACAACCGAGTGGAATGCCGCCATGTTGTCTGCGAGGAGATGCTGGACGGGAGCAAAACTACAGCGGTGGATCGCACAAGGCCCGTACTGCCGGAGCAGACGGAGATGGTCCGGGGTCCCATACCCTTTGTGCTCGGCAAAATTGTATTGGGGGTACCAGCGGTGATACTCGACCATCAGTCGATCGCGCGTCACCTTGGCGATAATCGATGCCGCTGCGATGGAGCAGGACAACCCATCGCCTTTGATGATGGCGCGCTGAGAAACCGAGAGCCCCGGAAGGGTCACGGCATCCAACAGGAGGAAATCCGGCGATAGAGGAAGTGCCTGCAGGGCGCGCCGCATCGCCAACCGGGTCGCTTCAAGGATATTCAGCCGGTCGACCTCCGCCTCCGTCGCGGATCCGATGCCGATGCCCATTGCCCGACGAACGATTTCGTCGAACAACCGGCCTCGGTCCGACTCGCTGACCTGTTTGGAATCGTCCAATCCTGGCAGGCTGCACCGACGCGGCAACACGACTGCAGCCGCGACAACGGGACCGGCGAGAGGCCCACGTCCGGCCTCATCGAGACCTGCAATGCGCCGGTACCCACAGCATCTGGCCTCCACCTCAAACTCTTCGGTGGGGCCCCCTGTTATCGGGTTCGGAGTACCAACCAAACGTGCGCCTCTGTCCTGGTCTCAGTCGGAACACAGCACGACCGGTCTATTAGGCCTTTGCGGCCGCAGCGGTTTCCGCCGCCTCAAGCTTGGCGGCTGCCTGCGCTTTGCTTTCGACCTTGAACTCGCGATCTTCCACCTTGGCAAACTTGCCCTTCTTGGTGCGCAGATAATAGAGCTTAGCGCGGCGGACGCGCCCCTGACGGACAACGTCGACCTTGGCCACATTGGGCGAATGGATCGGGAATGTTCGCTCGACGCCGACGTTATAGGACAGCTTGCGTACCGTGAATGTTTCGCTATTGAGCGTCCCTTTTCTGGCGATGACCGTTCCTTCATACACCTGGATACGCTCTTTTTCACCCTCGACCACCTTCACATGTACACGAACGGTATCCCCGATCTCGAACTTGGGCACCGTCTTCTTGGTTAAGGATCGTTGGATCCGTTCTAGCCGATTCATAGTCTTTCCCCTCCTCCTCTCAACGAACAGGTACCTGTACAAGACTCTCTTGCATCACTTCGTTCAACAACCGCCGATCTTCCGACCCGAGTTCGCCATCCCGCAGCAGATCCGGCCGCTTCAGATAGGTGTTCCGCAACGCTTCCTTCCGGCGCCACACCCGAATGGCCTCATGGTGGCCCGAGACCAATACCTCCGGAACGGCCATCCCACGCACTTCCGCCGGCCTAGTGTAGTGCGGATATTCCAACAATCCCTCGGTAAAAGATTCCTCAACCGCCGAGGCCGCATCGCCCAATACGCCTGGGATCAGGCGGGCCGCTGCATCGATCATCACCAAGGCCGGCAATTCTCCCCCCGTCAGCACATAATCGCCGACCGAGATTTCCTCAGGATGCAACGCCAGCCGGACACGCTCATCGATGCCTTCATAATGCCCACAAAGAAACACCACCACACGTTCATCCTGCGCCAGGGACTGTGCCAGATCCTGCGTGAACGGCCGCCCCTGCGGAGACGGCACAATTACCCGTAGGGTCGCGCCTGGAGCGGAGCCTTGATAGACGGCACGCAACGCGTCGACCGCCTGCAGAATTGGCTCTGCCTTCATGACCATCCCGGCTCCACCGCCGTACGGCACATCATCGGCCGTTTTATGCCGATCAGAGGTATGGTCGCGCAAATTCTGAACGGAGATCCCCAGCAACCCCTTCTCCTGGGCGCGCTTGAGGATACTCTGGCCAAGAACCGGGGCCACCATGTCCGGGAACAATGTCAGGACGGCGCACCGCATTTTACAGATCTCCGAACCCTTCCGGCAATCGAACCGTCATCACTCGCCCTGCCACGTCCACCGCCACCACGACCTGTTTCGCCGCAGGGATCAACATTTCTTTTCCGTCCTGCCGAACCACGAACGCCTGATTATCGGACATGTTCCAAACACCTTCCAGGCGGCCCAGCACCGTACCGGCTTCATCCTGCACGAGCATCCCGATCAGATCACACTGATAGTACTGATCGGCCGGCAACGCCGGCGAGTCTCCGCGGGGAGCTTGGACGAATCCTCCGCGAAACTCGGCGACCTGCTCCGGGGTCGTGAAGGCTTCGAACCCCATAATCAACGTTGGACCGCCGGGCCGCACGTGGGTCACGAGAGTATCGATGGTCTTCCCCCCCGGCCCCA
This sequence comes from Nitrospira sp., assembly GCA_023248215.1. GTDB lineage: Bacteria > Nitrospirota > Nitrospiria > Nitrospirales > Nitrospiraceae > Nitrospira_A. Next base: position 15,869 of record JAHFEW010000037.1, on the reverse strand, counting down.
CAATCGTCACCTGCCGAAGTGCCTCGAACCGTCCGGGCACGTCACTGAGCGAACGCACGCGCGCCTCGCCTCGCACCCCGAAGGATCGCTCGATCCTTCCGATGGTGACGAGTTCTGCTTGATCGAGCGTCGTCACTTGCGCCTTTCTACTTTTTACTCTTCTCGGCCTTCTCGGTCTCGAATTGCTTCCACACACCATGCCGCTTGAGCAGCGTCCGCACGGTCACGGTGGGTTGAGCCCCATGCCGCAACCATGTCAGCACACGCTCCGACTTCAAAACCGGCACCGCCGGATTCTTCAGCGGATCGAAAATGCCGAGAATCTCTAAAAACCGCCCGTCACGCGGTTTCCGTGAATCCGCCGCAATGACTCGATACATCGGTCGCTTGTGTCGCCCCGTTCGTGCTAACCGTAAATGAACCGCCATCAGAACCTCCTTCGATCAATGCGCCGTTCAGCCATCGGCTGTGTGCGCTCGGTTATTACTCCCTCATCCACCATTCAACTCAACGCTGCATCATGCTACACGCACACCACGTGGTCACATCCCACGAAACATTTGTGCTAACTGCCTCCGGCCACCGGATCCCGACATGACCTTGGCAATTTTCCTGGCCTGCAGAAATTGCTTGATCAAGCGGTTGACCTCTTGCACGCTCGTCCCGCTGCCGCGCGCAATCCGCTTCTTCCGGCTACCATTAATCACGGTATGATCACGCCGCTCACGCATGGTCATGGAATCGATCATGGCCGCGACCCGTTTCATTTCTTTTTCAGGCAACCCATTGTTCGCGAGATCTTTTAACTTTTGGCCGCCGGGCAGCATCCCCAGGATTTGCTCGAACGAACCCAGCCGATTCATCTGCCCGAGTTGAGACCGAAAATCTTCCAGCGTGAAGGTGTTGCTGGTCAGTTTCTTTTGAGCAGCTTCGGCCTCTTCCCGTGAAAACGTTTCCTGCGCCTTTTCGATCAACGAGAGGACATCACCCATCCCAAGAATCCGCGACGCCATCCGATCCGGATGGAATGGCTCCAGAGCATCGAGCTTTTCCCCCATACCGAGAAACTTGATCGGCTTGCCGGTGACGGCTCGGATCGAGAGCACGGCACCGCCGCGTGCGTCCCCCTCGACTTTCGTCAGGATGACACCGGTGAGCCCCACTTGCCGGTCAAACTGGCCGGCCATATTGACGGCATCCTGCCCGGTCATGGCATCGGCAACCAGCAGCACCTCGTGGGGGTTCACCGCCTGCTTGACCGCCACGAGTTCGGCCATCAATTCATCGTCGACATGCAGGCGGCCGCCGGTATCCAGCACGATGAGGTCATAGCCCTGTTCTTGGCCGCGCTGCACCCCTCGCTCGCAAATACGCACCACATCGGCGCGCGAGGCATCGGCTTGATCAAACCGATGGACCTCGATGCCCAGATCTTGCCCCAGACTGGCAAGCTGATCACCGGCCGCAGGCCGGCGCGGATCGGCCGCCACGAGCAACACGCGTTTCCCCTGGCCTTTGAACAACCGGGCCAACTTGCCCGAGGTCGTCGTTTTCCCGGCTCCTTGCAATCCCACCATCATGACAATGGTCGGCGGCCTGGAAGCAAGATTGATTCCGGACCGTTCACCGCCCATCATCCCGCGGAGTTCGTCCCAGACGACTTTGACGACCTGATGGCCGGGGGTCAGACTTTTCAGCACTTCCTGACCAACCGCCTTCTCACGAACGCGATCCAGGAACTCCTTGACGACTTTGAAATTGACGTCGGCCTCAAGCAGCGCGAGACGCACTTCCTTCAACGCCTCAGCGATGTTCTCCTCCGTGAGCACACCCTGCCCCCGAAGCTTCTTGAGAATCCGTTCGAATTTTTCGCTCAGCGCGTCAAGCACCAGTCACCAAAGAAAAAGGCCATCGAAGCCGGGTTCGAGCCAGATCTCCGATCGCCTCGAAAAGTCTCAAAAAAATAGCATCGGGAAGTCTATAGAACGGCGGTGCGTGAAGTCAAGATATTCGGGGGCCCAAGCCGGACGATGACGCTGGACATTGCCCACCCAGTCTTCTCGCCAAAGAGGCGAACGACCTTCCCCAACGAGACGATCACAGGACTTTTTCCCTCTTCGCACACGAGCGCCAGAGGAGACCTCGCGCGAAAACATGTGCCGCAAGGCCCTTGGCTATCCACAACATACAGCGACAATGTCGGCTGGCATGCATTTTGTTGACATCATTTTACGCTTCCGATATGGTGCCCAACGTCGGCAGATGCACACCGGCGCTTGCGAACCAGGAGAGACATCGGATGAGAAAATCGATCGGCGTCCTGCTGATCTTTATCCTGATCGGCGGCATGCTGGGCGGGATTTTCGGAGAAATTCTTCGGGTCATGGCCCCGAACGGCGCTATTCAAAACATCTTTGCCAGCAACTTTTCGCCTGGAATCAACCCACCCCTCACCATCGATCTGGTCCTTCTCAAACTGACGTTCGGCTTCAGCATTAAGGTCAGCTTGCTCAGCGTGCTGGGAATGTTTCTCGGCGCCTACCTCTATAAGCAGATGTAAGGGGGACTGACTTTCGTTCCAGCGCGCGCAGCCTCTACTGGGCCAGTTCAAGCGCCTTCAACTTTAGTGCCCTGATTCGGTTCCGTAGCTCGGCCGCTCGCTCAAACTCCAACTTCTTCGCCGCCGCCTTCATCTCGACCTCCAGCCGCTGCACCAACTGACCCACATCCTCATCGGTTTTGTAGGGTGCCGGCGCTTCAGCCGCCATGTCCAGCTGAACATAATCCATCTCAGCCGTCGCATATTCCAGCGTGGGGATACTTTTCTTGATGCTCTCAGGCGTAATCCCGTTGGCGGTATTATAGGCCTCTTGAATATGACGCCGGCGCGCGGTTTCCTCTATGGCACGCCGCATCGACTCGGTAACCGTATCGCCGTAAAAAATGACGCGCCCCTCCAGGTTTCGTGCCGCGCGCCCCGCCGTTTGAATCAACGACCGATGCGACCGGAGAAAGCCTTCCTTATCCGCATCGAGAATCGCCACCAAACTGACTTCGGGTAAATCGAGGCCCTCCCGCAACAGGTTGATCCCGACCAGCACATCAAACACTCCGCGCCGGAGGTCGCGAATAATTTCCGCCCGCTCCAGGGTCTTAACGTCGGAGTGCAGATAGCGAACCTTCACACCGAGGTCGTGATAATACTCGGTGAGGTCTTCGGCCATACGTTTGGTCAGGGTCGTGACCAGTACACGGTTTCCCTTCGCCGCTTCCGCCCGCACTTCGGCCAGCAGGTCATCCACTTGCCCCTTGGCCGAACGCACGTCGATGAGGGGATCCATCAGACCGGTCGGGCGAATGATCTGCTCAATGACCTCGCCTTTGGCATGGTCCAGCTCATAGGGTCCCGGTGTGGCCGACACGTAAATCACTTGCTTCAGCATCCGCTCGAATTCGGCAAACTTCAGCGGACGATTATCGACGGCGGATGGCAATCGGAATCCGTAGTCCACGAGGGTCCGTTTCCGCGAAAAGTCACCTTCGTACATGCCGCCGACCTGCGGCACCGTCGCGTGCGACTCATCGATGATCAACAGGAAATCCTTGGGAAAATAATCCAACAGCGTCGGGGGGGGGTCTCCCGGTGCGCGCCCGCTTAAGTGGCGCGAATAGTTCTCGATCCCATGGCAATACCCCATGGCGCGAATCATCTCGAGATCGAACTTGGTCCGCTGCTCGATCCGTTGCGCCTCGAGCAACTGGCCGTTCTTCCTGAATGCCGCCACTCGCGCATCCAATTCTTCCTCAATTCCCGTGATCGCTCGTTCGTACCGGTCGGGCGCAATGAGATAGTGCGTGTTCGGATAGATGGCGATCTTCGGCAACTTGCCCAACGATTTACCGGTCAGCGGATCAATCTCATGGATGGCATCGACCACATCCCCGAAGAGTTCGATGCGCACCGACTTCGCTTCCGATGAAGCCGGAAAAATCTCGATGACATCGCCGCGCGCGCGAAAGGTGCCGCGGTGGAAATCTAAGTCGTTGCGCGCATACTGAATATCGACCAGCTTCGCCAGGATCTTTTCGCGCCGCGTCTCCATCCCCTCTTCGAGATACACCAACATATCGTGGTAGACCTCCGGCGAGCCGAGGCCGTAGATGCACGAGACCGACGACACGATCAGCACATCATTGCGCTGCAGCAACGACGTCGTCGCCGCGTGGCGCATCTGATCGATCGCATCGTTGATCGAGGCATCTTTCGCAATGTACGTGTCGCTTTGCGGGATGTAGGCTTCCGGCTGGTAGTAATCGTAATAGCTGATGAAGTACTCGACGGCATTGTGAGGGAAGAACTGTTTGAATTCCTGGTAGAGCTGGCCTGCCAGGGTTTTATTATGCACGAGAACCAGCGTCGGCTTCTGCACCCGTTCGACCACATTGGCCATGGTGAAGGTCTTGCCGGATCCGGTAACTCCGAGCAACACCTGATGCTGCTTCCCGGCCAGGATTCCGGACGTCAGCTTCTCAATGGCTTGTCCCTGATCACCGCAGGGTTTGAATGGAGCTTCGAGTTTGAAAGGGGGCATAGCTGAGTCATCTTAGCATGCGCGCCGACCTGATCGCCTCCTCTTGACAGGCCTCTCCCGCTATGTAACGATTCGTTACATGCACTCGGTAGACCTCAAAAAAGCACGTCAGGCTCTTGGACTCACCCAGAATCAGCTTGCCGATCGGCTGAAAACAACCCGCCAGACCATCGCGCGCTACGAAATCGGCACCCATAAGATTCCGTTCGCCGTTCGATTGGCGATCGATCACCTCACAGCCGCAGCACACATTCCCCTCGCCGGCCTGGTGGCGGCGGGCGATCCCATCGAACCGATTCCTCAAACCGAACTCGTTGAAGTCCCTCCCGGCATGATGGGGCGCGGCGAAACGTTTGCTTTGCGGGTGAAGGGCGAGTCGATGCGGGACGAAGGCATTCTCCCCGGCGATCTCGTCATCGTCCAAAAACAGAATACGGCCCGGAACGGCCAGACGGTGATTGCGATCGTCAACAATGAAGCCACGATCAAAACCTATTACCGCAAAGGCTCCACGATCGAACTACGGCCGGCAAATGACATGATGAAGCCGATCATTATCAAACCGGCGGACTCGCTCCGGATCGAGGGGCTGGTGATCGGGGTGATTCGATACTGCAAGAACTAGCACGCCCTCACCGTGTCTGCTGAAGATATGGATCGCCAGATTGTGTGCCTTGCGGTGCCGTCGTTCGAACTTGCGCTCGCCCGCCTGGCCGAGCCTCGCCTCTGTCACCAACCGATCGGCCTCGCACCAATCGCACACCCACGCAGCCGATTACATGAAGTGTCTCCTGAGGCCCTTGCCGACGGCCTGTGCCAAGGTATGACCGTTCAGCAGGCCTTACAACGCTGTCCCGCACTTCGCATTCTCACGCCTAATTCGGTCCGCACCGCTCAGGCTCATGCGATGCTGTCCCACGTCGTCACCCGCTATGCACCGGTCTGGGAGCCGACAAGACCCGGATCGTTTCTCTTAGATCTGACCGGCACGACACGGCTCTTCGGTCCCACCTGCGATGCCGCCGCACGCCTGCAACGAGACATCGCCCTCCAAGCCCATCTCGACGGCGTGCTGGGAATCGGCAGCAACAAACTCGTCGCACAGGCCGCCGCCGGCCTGGTGCAGCCGGCGCAACTCTATGAAGTCCGCCACGGCTCAGAACGAGCTTTCATGGCTCCCTTGCCGATCGAGACCTTGCCGCTCCTCCACCGCCCGCAGATGAAACAGATCCGCCAATGCCTGGCCGATCTGAATCTCCGGACATTTGGTGATGTAGCCGACATTCCCCTCCCCGCCCTCGATATTGCCGTCGGAAAATTGGCAGCCCCCTTGCTGCGCTGGGCGCAAGGCATCGATTCCACACCGGTCATGCCCCCGCCAGTCCAACCCGAACTCACATGCTCGCACGTGCTGGAGCCGGACACCAACGACGCCCGCGTTTTCTGGAACCATCTTGCCGATCTGCTTGAACAGCTCTGCCGGACGCTGCGCATTCAACAACGTGTCTGCCGGCAGCTGGCCCTGACGATTCGTTATAGCGATCACGTCACTATGGAAGACCACCGGCCAATCGATCCGCCCAGTTACTGGGACATTGATCTGACGCCGCCTCTCCGCGTCCTCTTTGAACGATGTGTTCGCCGCCGCATCCGTATCCGTGCCTTGACGCTTGCTGCCACCGGGCTCATGACGCCCATTGAGCAATGTCGACTGTTCGATACCCTCGATCCCACGCCTCAGCGACGAACCCGCACAGAGCAGCTGACACTCGCGCTCGACCGGCTGAGAACACGCTTTGGAAACGAAATCATTCGGTATGGCCGACACCATTGAGGCCCACGACCAACCATGTCTTCTCCATTCGTTCATTTGCATGTCCATTCCTCCTATTCACCGATGGAGGGAGTCCCGTCACTGGAAGCGCTCTGCCAGACGGCGCGCGCGCAGGGCAGTGATACCCTGGCGCTTACCGATACGAACGGTCTGTATGGCGCCATCCGATTTCTCGATGTCGCCCGAGCATCCGGAATCAAACCCATTCTTGGCGCTGAACTGACGTGCCACGCTCACCGAGCAATCCTGCTGGCCAAAACATCAGCCGGCTATGGCAACCTCTGCCGCATCCTATCGGCCCGCCATAACGATGAACCCTTCGACTTCATCAGGACAGTCGCTCGACACCGGCCCGGCCTGATCATCCTCTCCGATGACCAGCCGGCGATGACTCAGTGGCGGCAAGATTCGCAGGAGGATCTGTTCGTCGAACTGACGCCGGGACCGAAGATGGCCGATACCCTGGCATTCAGCCGCCGATCCATGTTGCCGCCTGTCGCGACAACTCGTGCCCAATTCCTGACTCCGTCCGACTATCACATCCACCGGCTCTTGCGCGCCATTGCGCTGAACACGACCCTCACTCAATTGCCTGACGACGCCTGTTGCGCTCTAACCCACTGGTTGATGCCACCGTCACAAATAGAACGGCAGTTTCCTCACGTGCCTGAATCCCTCGCCAACAGCCGGCGCATCGCCGAGCTGTGCGACACCGATTGGAATTTTAAAGACACGATCTTTCCCTCATTTCGAGAACTCTCAGCGACCTACGCCTTCGACCGCCTTCGCACACATACCTATGCCGGTGCGAAGAAGCGTTATGGCACACTCTCCCGGGCAGTCTCAGCACGCATGAAGCATGAACTCGCGGTGATCCGCGACAAGGGGTATGCGCATTATTTTTTGATCGTCGAAGAGATCGTCAAGCAGGCGCCCCGTACCTGCGGGCGAGGTTCTGCCGCCGCCTCCATCGTCTCCTATTGTTTGCGGATCACCCACGTCGATCCGATTCGACACCGTCTAGTTTTTGAGCGGTTCCTCAACCCCGAACGGCATGATCCCCCCGATATCGATATCGACTTTCCTTGGGATGAACGGGACGCCATCCTCGACTGGGTCTTTACTCAATACGGCGAACGGTCGGCAGCGATGGTCGCCAATCAGAATACGCTGGCGACCCGGGCGGCGATTCGCGAGACCGCCAAAGTCTATGGCCTGCCGGCGGCGGAAATCAGACGCGTGCTGCCGATGATACTCCGCAAGGCGGATAGATATGACACTACTTCGAACATGACCTCTAAACAGTGGGCGACAGAGCTCTGCCGCAATCTGCAGCTGTGCTCGCCCTGGCCAGAAATCCTCCAATGGGCCGTTCAAATCGAGGGGCACTTTCGCAATCTGGGCCTGCATTGCGGCGGCATCGTCCTCGTGCCGGACGAGATCCGCCGATATGTGCCGGTTGAACGATCAGCCAAGGGCCTACCGGTTATTCAATGGGAAAAAGATCAGGCAGAAGAGGCCGGGCTGGTGAAGATCGACCTCCTGGGCAATCGCTCGCTGGCTGTCATTCGTGACGCGCTGGCCGCCATCGCCGAACATACCGGCCGACGGATCGACTATGCGACATGGGATCCGCTCTCCGACGTGCCGACTAAAACCTTAATTCGCCGGGGCGACACCATGGGCTGCTTCTACGTGGAATCACCCGCAACGCGACTCCTGCTCAAAAAACTCTGGACCACCATGCCGGCCGCACAGCAGGCACTGGCCGATGACTTTGAATACCTGACGATCGTCTCCTCCATCATCCGGCCTGCCGCACACCGGTTCACCGACGACTTTATCCGTCGTGCGCACGGTCAGCCGTATCGCATGCTCCACCCGGCGTTACAAGATGTGCTGGGTGACACCTTCGGCATCATGGTCTACCAGGAAGATGTGATGAATGTGGCCGTCGCGTTAGGTGGATTTTCGCTCGGAGACGGCGATCAATTGCGAAAAGTACTCAGCAAGAAACACAAGCAACGACAGCTCCACGACTACCAACGGCAGTTTTGTGCCGGCGCCCTGGCTCGGGGCGCCGGCGTGCCCGTCATCGAGCAGATCTGGGCCATGATCATGAGTTTTGCCGGTTATAGTTTCTGCAAACCCCATTCGGCCAGTTACGCGCAGGTGTCATTCAAGTCCGCCTATCTCCGCGCCCACTACCCAGCCGAATTCATCGCAGCGGTCATCAGCAACCAGGGCGGGTTCTACTCGACATTTGCCTATTTATCGGAAGCGCGGCGGATGGGGCTGACGATTCTGCCGCCGGATCTCAATGAAAGCACCTGGGCCTATCAGGGCCAGGCCCAGGTGGTACGCGTCGGGTTGATGCAGATCAAAGGTCTTCAGCAGGATCTCGTCACGGCGTTGGTTGCGCAACGCACCACGGAGGGCCCATTTCGGTCGCTGCAGGATTTTCTAGACCGGGTCCAACCCGATCCCTCCCAGGCTCGACTCCTCATCAAAGCCGGCTGTTTCGACCGCATCGCCGGTGAACTCACCAGACCGGCCCTGCTCTGGCGCCTGCTAGCCTGGCAACATCGGTCAGCTCCTGGCTATCTGCCCATCCCGCCGGAATATGCGCTGTCACGGCTGATCGCGCAGGAGATCGATGCATTCGGCTTTCCTCTCCGGTGCCACCCGCTCAACCTGGTTCCCATCACGCAGATCCCACCTGGTACGATTGCCGCCTGTGACATGATGCAGCACATCGGCCATTCGATCACCATGATGGGCGTTCTGATTACGGAGAAGGTCGTCCACACAAAACAGGGCGACCCAATGGAATTCGTGAGCTTCGAAGACCTGACCGGGCTGTACGATGCGACCATCTTTCCGAATGTCTATCGGCAGACGTGCCATCTGCTCGCCACGAATCAGGCCTATGTCATTGAGGGGATCGTCGAAGCGCATTTCGCCGCCGTGACGCTGACCGTCACGGCGATTCGGAAGACACCACACCGGCGCGAAGCGCAGCCGGCTTTTTCGCCGGCTGGTCCGCCGATCTGGTGAGCACATAAGGAGCTTAAGGCGTCTTGCTTTCGGGGGCGTCCGATGCGTCGCCCTTTTCGACCTTGAGGATATTCACGTCGAAGGTGAGCGTCTTTCCCGCCAGCGGATGATTGAGATCGATGAGCACCTTTTTTTCATTCACTTCCAGGACCTTCACCAATCGGTTATCCGCGGCTTGCAAGATGTCTCCCACCTTCACGTCCTTGGGGAGCTTCTCTTTGTCAACGGTCTGTCGCAACTTATTGTTGTAGGGACCATAGGCATCCTGCGCCGCCACGTCGATGCGTCGCTTCTGGCCAGCCTTCATCCCATCGAGGGCTTTCTCAAGCCCGGGGACAATCTCATGGGCCCCCTGCAGGAACGTGATCGGCGCCTGACCGACGTTCGAATCGGCCACGGACTTGTCCGGAAGCGTCAACGTATACTCCAACGACACCTTCATGCCATCGGCGATTGCCACATCGCTTTGTGCGTAGGCCCCCTCGCTGAATGCTTGACCGCTACTCAAGGCTATCACCAGGCCCACTAATAGGTTACGTCCATGTCTCATTGACGCCCTTCCTCCATCGGGCCCGTCCGGCAATCCCTGCCGAACAAGGCGGTTCCTCAACTATTGGCCGTGACGTGGCGCGGCTGGGCGATCAGCACGCCAGCCTCGACCACCCTGCCTGCCTCTCGAATCCTGGGGCATCGAATTTGGGCGCTCTCCCGCCCGGCGTGGCCGGGCCTCGCGACCTCGGCCGTCATGCCTGGATGGGCCGTTCGACTCCGGCTCATTTACGGGAGTCGGTAACACCGCTAAGGTGGGCAGCGTCAGTCGACGAGTTTGAATTCGCAAACGGCGAACCATGGCCAAGTATTCATGCTCCTCTTGCGGAGACAGAATCAAGAGCGTCGCACCAGACCGTTCGGCACGGCCCGTCCGACCGGTGCGATGAACGTACGACGTGGGGTTGCCGGGCAGCTCATAGTGAATGACCTGCGACACGGACGGGACATCCAATCCGCGTGCCGCCACATCGGTCGCCACCAGCGACCGCAGACGCCCGGACCGGAATGCCGTGAGGGTGCGCTCTCGTTGAGCCTGGGAATGGTTCCCGGTAATCGCACCCACCGAAGCCGGCTCACCACCCAGACGGGCGGCCAAGCGTTTCACTTTATACTTTTGATCGCAAAAGACCATCGACTGCTCACCGGTCACCGCCTGCTGAATCAACGTGTGAATCAACTGCACCCGCGAGGACTCGCTGGGAACCACATAATAGGCATGCGTGATCGTGGTCGGCGTATTCACCCCCGGATCCACCGCTGTGCGAGCGGGGTTCTTCAGCATTGATTCCGCCAGCGTCAAAATTTCCGGGGAAAAGGTGGCCGAGAACAGCATGGTCTGCCGTTGAGCAGGTAGCAACTGCAGAATGCGCTGGATGTCGCGCAAGAATCCGCGATCCAACATTTGGTCGGCTTCGTCCATGACGACATACTCGACGCCACGCAGGTCCAGATGGCGCGATCCTGCCACATCCAACAGGCGCCCCGGCGTGCCGATCACAATCAACGGCGGCTGCCGAAGGGCCCGGTAATGCCGCTCGATGGGAATCCCGCCATACACGGCCAAAGACGTGACCGACGGCGGAGCGTATTTGCGGAGTTCCATTTCAATTTGGAGGGCCAACTCACGGGTCGGCGCCAGCACCAATGCTCGCGGCAACCTAGAGGGACCGGCATGAGAGGAGGCGCTCGGCGCATGGCCGGCAGCCTTCCAGCCCTCTTTGACGGCCCGTTCAATCAAGGGAATAAGGAATGCCAGCGTTTTTCCACTCCCGGTTTTGGCCTGGGCCAACAGATCGCGCCCCTCCAGCGCCAAAGGAATGGCGGCTTTTTGAATGGGAGTCGGCGCGGTGAAGCCGGCCTGTTGTAGACGGTCAGCGAGAAACGATGTGAGAGACAATTCAGCAAACGAAACCATGCAACTTCACTCCTAAATCTCTATCTTGGGAAAACAGGGGCAGGCAACCTGAGGCCCTGCGGACAAGAGAGAGGACAACACGGTAAGAAAAACACAGGGGCTACCCTATCGGCAGCCCCTGAAATAGATATAACGAAACGAGCGCAGCTTAGTGCCGGCCCCCGCCCATTCCACGTCCTCCGCCACCACCACCGGAGCGGGGCTCCTGCGGGCGGGCTTCGTTCACGGTCAAGGTGCGGCCACCGAATTGCGTTCCATTCAACGCGTTAATCGCCGCTTGCGCCTCGGAATCTCCCGACATTTCCACGAAGCCGAAACCCCGTGACTGCCCGGTAAACTTGTCCGTGATGATGCGCGCCGACGTCACCGCCCCGTGCACCGCGAACAGATCGCTTAACTGCTGCTCGGTGGTTGAATATGGCAAGCCGCCAACGTAGATCTTCGAACCCATTGGGTTCCTCCTTTGAGAATAAAATGGTGTTGTCTGGGACTCGAGAAAGAAACGAGGAAGGAGTGGGCCGAAGATGCAAACACAGCGGCAATCTTAGCTCTGGCTTCCGAAATTCCCGGGAAGAACCCAAAACAACATCGAATCGAGCCCTGTAATTATTTTTCTACTTCACCGCCAAGGCCCTTCGCAATGAAGCACCTTCACTGTATCCTACCGAAATAAGAAAGGCAAGCGTGAAATGTTCTCGCAAGAATTAGGCTCACGGCCATCCGTCTAATAGGCGGCCGGCGCCGACAAGGGGCGGCTGGAGTACAGCGGGGCGGCATTGAAGTTATCGAAATGCGCCGACGTCTCCCCTCGCACCAAAAGCCCCACCTGTCCAACCCCGAGGGCTTGGTCCTCTACAGAAAGCGCCAGATTCCCGTCAAACACCGTCTCCACGAAGTCCTTGCTGATGATGGTATTGCGCTGTACCCGGAGCGTATGCCACTCAACCTGTTTGACCCTGAGCGCTGCACGGCCGAGCACCGACTCCTTCCCGTCGATCACACGCACCACCTCAATAGCCTTCTGGGATAAGTCCACAACAGTCGCATAATAATTCTTGGGATCCTTCATTCCGAACACCACACCGACCTGCCCTGGCGTGGCACCGACTCCTTGACGAATACGAATGACCAGGTCGGGATACTCATACTGAAATCCCTGCGCGACGAGCAACTGGACGCAGGTTGCACATCGAGACACCCCAAGCACAACATTGGGAGATGAGGGCGGTGTTGGTTGCGTCTCGATTTTCCATGCCCCGGCGGACTGTCCCTCCGTCGCCAATACAGTAAACCCCTTGGGAACCTCTCCGACTTGGTCCTTGTCAAAGGTCCAGTCGTTGAAAAGTTCTGGATTGGCCTGTTGGCGTAAATGCTCCGCCTTTTCTGCAGAGGTTTCTTTCTGCACGGCCCACGTCTCTCCTGCCCCGCCCACCAACAAGCCCGCGAGCGCCGCAACACCGACACAGCTCACGGGGCGTAGAAGGGACGCTCTACCTGACCGATACCTACCAGGAACTGCCTGCATCTGCCGGACCAGCTCATTTTTATATGACACGGGAGTACTCCTCCGGGCAGATCTCACGATTTCTGGTGAGATGTCTTGATCTGGATGATCTCCTGTTGAAATCGATCGCGCTCAGCGAGAATTTTCTTTCGCCGCCACCCACGCAAGGTCCACCATTTTATTTTATCTATGAACGTCACCACAGGTGGAGGAGTGCTGCCTGCAGGCCCGTGCTGAAATTCATAACCCTGATGCGTGCCCTGATTGTCACGAAACCGCCCGTACTGATGGTCGTAGAGACCTTTCCCTTGCTCTGCCATAATCCCTACCTCTTGCCTGATGTGTCGACCTTCCCCAGAGCGCGACGCGGGACCACCCTTGGGATGATATCCGGGGCGTTCGGCTGAGGACCGATAGTACATGGACCATTCCGAACTCTGCAATGGGACCGTTTTCTTGTGTTATAGTGCAGCCGTCGGTACGTACCCTTTGCGACCGTGAACACGAGGCACGACGATGGATCTTCGCCAGCACCCACCCCGCCGATGGAGCGACACCCTGGCAGGCATGATCTGGTTGCCTCGATTGATCGACAAGGTGCGCGCCTTTCAGGCCGGCACACTCGGAACATATGCCTATCCCTCCGCTCTAGATCAGTCCTTCATGCGCCGATTCCAACTCACGCCCGCCTTCATCGAGGACAGTGTTCGCGACAAGGCATCGGATGACGCCATTGGAGCGTTGATTCGTCTGCACATACAACTCACCGACGAAGAGGTCGAAACGCGCTGCAGGGTGTTCCGCGAGAAATACCGGTTGGCGTTCGCAGTGCTGGATCGGGATGATGGCTATGTCCGCGGCCTAGGCTATCCCATTCCACGCTTTCTGCAACCTCCACTCTGGCGATGGTATCAACGCTGGTCTGCACAGAAGGCCTCCGCCACGTCCATCTGATGCGATGCGGTCGCGCCATACCTACGGAGCATCCCCGACAAAAAGACGCTCACCTCCCTGCCTCGCGCCATACTCGACGGCTGCTCGGGCTGGTCATCGGCCTCATGGTCGACCTGGTTGCGACCACGAGTTTCGCAGATGGCTTGCTTGACGCATCCACGCCACTCACACAAGCCTTGCAGATGATTTCCAGCGAGCGCATGCTGACGGATATCCGGACATTGAGTGGCCCAGAGTTCAATGGGCGCCAGACCGGTACCCCAGACGACTTGGCATCCGCCGAGTTCGTTCAACGCAGGTTCATGCATCTGCATGCGCAGCGCTTGCCGGTCTCCGAGCCCTACGCCATGCCCGATCGGCTCTCCGACCGAGCATGGCTCCAATCCACTTCCGTCCGCAGCACGACGATCGGCCATGCTCCCATCCTGCACCCCTTACTCGCATCCGACTCTCCACCTGCCTCGATCGGAACCGATTACCTCCCCATACTCGATTCCCCGTCGGCCGACCTGCAGGCCTCCATCGTCTTTGTCGGATACGGGCTCTCTGACCCAACAGACGGATTCGACGAATATGCCGGGCTTGATGTTCGGAACAAAGTGGTGCTGTTCCTCCGGGGCAAGCCTGATCGATACGACAAACAGGTGTCCCACGCAGACAAAACACGTACGGCCCGAGCACAGGGAGCCATCGGTTATCTGACCGCCACCGGTCCGATCCTCAACGCCTATGAAACTCGTCGTGGCGTCACAGACCGACCGAGTGCCTTCTACGGGTTGATGGACCCTCACGAGGCAATCCCCGGCGCCTGGATCAGTACCCCACTTGCTTCGGGCATTCTCCGTGCACAGCAACCAGACAACCTCGATCGGCTACGCACCTTCCAGCAGCAACTCAACGAGACCATGACTCCACGATCGGTGGCCACCGATGTCTCCATCACAATGCGGTGGCACAGCGTCCAGCAGGAGGGTACCCTCCACAACGTCGTCTCGATCATGCGTGGACAGGATGCCGCGAGCCAGGATGAAGCCATTGTGATCGGTGCACACCGCGATCATTTTGGGAAACAAGGCGGACTGCTCTTTGCGGGAGCCGACGACAATGCGTCGGGCACTGCCGTGCTGTTAGAGGTGGCGCGGGTCCTCGCGTCGACTCCAGCCGGCCTCAAACGTTCGATTGTGTTGGTGTCGTTCAGCGGAGAAGAACAGGGGTTGCTGGGATCCAAACTGTACGTCACTCAACCGGTCGTGCCGCTGCGATCCACCATCGCCATGATCAATGTGGATCACGCCGGGGCCGGGAACGGGAGACTCACCATTGGGGTGACCGGATTGGAGAAGACTGCCGCCCAACAGGCAGGACCCAGGGCGGGACTCGCCGACCGCATCGACCTTTTTGGGTTCTTCCCCGGTGGGGACCACGTGCCGTTTAAAGAGGCGGGAATTCCCACGGTGACGATCGTCAGCGGCGGGGTCCACCCGCATTTTCATCAACCCACCGATATTGCGGAAGCCATGAATCCCGACATTCTCTCAGCCGCCGCACGTTACGTACTCGCCGTGGCCTGGCAACTCGCCGATGCTCCATAGCGCTTCAAGGCCGACCGCTACACCACAAGCTTCCGACAATAGAACGCTTCGGCATATTTGTCAGGCGCGTTGGATTCAATCCCACGGAGCCGCATCAACGACAAAAACGTGTCTTCGGAAAACCATGGTTTGTCTCGCTGGGTGGCGAAGCAATCGACGATGGTGCGAATTTTCTTCCTGCACGTAGGCTGGTCGATCGGGACGAAGAAATTAGGCGTACCCAGATCGCCGTCGTACTTGGGAATTTCATATTCTAGGAGCCTGTCCGAGTAATGGTCCGAGGAGCGATTGAACCCGGCTTTCTTAGAAAGCTGTTCCGATATTCTTATCAGGGGACAGAGGGTACCCCAGGAGGCGCTCCAACGTGTTA
>JAHFEW010000175.1:2560-4373 GCA_023248215.1 Nitrospira sp. | reverse complement strand
CTCAAAAAAGCGCGGACTGGGCAGGGGTTCTCGGTCGGCGATGTCGCGCGGGCGACAGGATTGCCAGGCGGAGACATTACGGCGCTGGAGCGAGGGGATCAACCGCGCGACCGTACCGAGGTGCGAGCCCTTGCGAAGGCGCTGGGGCTGCGATCCGGGCCGCTCGAACAGATTGCCATCGATCAATGGGAACCGGTCGCCCAACACCCACCGGCTTGGGTCGAAACGATTCATGGTTCCATCAACGGCTACGGGGTTCAGGGCTATATCCTCCACGACGAAGGCGACGCGGTCCTGATCGACACCGCCTACAATGCGTCTGCCATGCTGGAGGTACTCAGTAAGCGCGGGTTCCATCTCGTGGGGATCTGCCTCACGCATGGCCATGCGGATCACGCAGACGGGATTGAGCAGATTCTGAAACATCGTGACGTGCCGGTCTATCTGGGACCGGACGATGTGGATTTGCTGAGTTGGCGGCCACGGGCAGACCTGCTCGCGGTGCCGACGGACGGGTGCCAGATCACCGTAGGACGCCGGACTGTCCACTGTCTCGCGACGCCCGGCCATACACCTGGTGGGATTTGTTACCGGGTGGATGATTCCCAGCATCCGATTTGTTTTGTCGGCGATACGCTTTTTGCCGGATCGATCGGCCGATCCAATCCGAGCAAGCTATACTCAACGCATCTCGATTCGGTGCGCTCGCGTCTTTTGAGGCTCGCACCAGACCATCGTCTGTTTCCTGGACACGGTCCTGCGACGACCGTTGAGGAAGAGCTCGTTCATAACCCGTTCTACGCTTCGTCTTAGCTGAGCATGGCATGGATCGGAACGATCATCCTTTCCAAGCGGTCACCGACCGATCATTGGTCGAAGATCCTCTGGACTGGAGCGATCGAGACGGTGAAGAGCCGGAAGAAACCCCCTTTTCAAAGTATCTCCTGCCGATGGGCCTGTTTCTGCTGACGATCTTCACCACGCTCTGGGCCGGGGCCTACCAAGATCATCCAGATCTCTTCCATCCCTTTCTCGGAGCCTGGACATTGTTGACGGAACGGCCGGGCGAACTGGTGAACGGCATTCCCTTTGCGCTCACGCTCCTGCTGATTCTCGTCACACACGAGCTTGCCCATTTCGTCTGCTCGAAGATCCATCGGGTTCCGGCCTCGTTGCCTCTGTTTATTCCTGGTCTGCCGATTCTAGTTGGCACCTTTGGCGCGATCATTCGTGTGCGCGGTCCGATTGTAGAACGGAAGGCGCTGTTCGATATCGGGATCTCCGGACCACTGGCCGGTTTTGTCGTGGCGATCGTCGCGCTGGTGATTGGATTGCGCTGGTCGCATGTCGAATCCGGCGTCAGTGCCACGACCCCGTTCTTTGTGGGCGGTTCGCTCCTGCTCGATCTGATCATGTCATTGATGATGGGCGATCTGCCTAGCGGGGCCAGCGTGAATCTCCATCCGATTGCCGAGGCGGCCTGGTTCGGGCTCTTTGTGACCTGCCTCAATTTGATTCCCATCGGACAACTCGACGGAGGTCACGTCGCCTATGCCATGTGGGGGGAACGGCAGCGGGTGATCGCGTTTGCCGTGCTTCCCTTTTTATTGGCACTGGGTTATTTCGGGTGGCACGGATGGCTGTTGTGGGTCGGTATGGCCGGGCTGCTTGGATTTGCGCATCCGTCGATTCCCCGACCTGAGTCAACCCTTGGTTCCGGACGGATATGGCTAGGGCGTGCGACGGTGGTACTGTTCTTTCTGATTTTTCCTCCCTTTCCGATCGCCACCCGCTAAAGAGATGTGAAGCGTCG
>JAHFEW010000175.1:0-2460 GCA_023248215.1 Nitrospira sp. | reverse complement strand
GTGGCGCCGCTCGAAACGAACTACACCGGGGAGTCGTTTCTTCATCTGATCAATCTACCGTTCCACGAAGCCGGCCATGTGCTCTTCATGCCGTTTGGTCGATTTCTGATGATCCTAGGCGGGAGCCTCGGGCAGGTGCTCATGCCGATGATTTGCCTCATCACCTTTCTGGTGAAAACACGCGATCCTTTCGGCGCTGCAGTCGCGCTGTGGTGGACGGCGGAAAGCATCATGGACGTCGCGCCCTATATCAACGACGCGCGGGCGCTGGATCTCATGCTACTAGGCGGGGTTACAGGGAAGGAAACCGATGGGCACGACTGGAACAATCTCCTCACAATGCTGGGTTGGCTGGAGTACGACCAGCGCCTGGCCCATCTCGCCTACAACGTCGGCATTCTCCTGATGCTCGCGTCCTTTGCCTGGGGTGCTGTGCTTCTCCTTCGGCACTACCAACGACAACAGCCGTAAGGAAGTCGTTCGCTTCGCTCGTCCCTCTCTCTCACAGTCTGTCACTTTAATACAGGTTCGGTCCGATGGAGGAATGCGGGGCCCAGCGGCACTAGCTGATGTCCTGTGAAGGCCTGCGTCAAACTCGCAGCCGCATGATAGAAGGCCATCGACCCGACAACGACATGGAGCATGCCTGGGAAGGTTTCGCCAATCATGTCGAGTCGAGCGAGCACGGTGGAAGAGAAGGTGATGGTGATCATCATGTGGAGAATACAGAGTGTGGCATTGCGGTAGGCCGTCAGATACACCATCACCAACGAAAAGGCGGCGTAGACCAAATTGATTGGTACGAAGAGCACCATGTCTAAGTGGAACGAGGTGCCTTCGCTGACCAGTTTGACGATGGAGACGGTCAGCCAGAAGAATCCGTACATCGTCAGCGCCGTGCCGCCGAGCTGCTCGTGATAGCGGATATCGGTGATCCCGGCCAGGATCTGCACGATGCCGCCGAAGATGAGCGAGATGACCAGGGTGCCGACCTTGTTCGATTCGGGAATGCCGCCCAGTTGGGCTACGCCCAGCGTCAAGGCCCCGACTGCGAGGCCGAACAAGCCGATCGCCAACACGTCGATCCGCCGATGATGCTCCACTCCACTCATAGACTTCCTCCCTCGATGGTATGCGATTCACGTGACCTCTCTCTGGTCACGAGGACCGACCGGTCTCTCCAAAGCGGCCCCCAGCATGCAGGAGGGACTATTGAAAAGACAAGTGGGCTGCGGCAAACTAGATACGATGGGGGAGCGCGCGAACGTCGACGCGTGGCTGAGGGGAGGTGCGACATGACGAGGAGAGGACGAGTCCAAGCCGGCAACTGGTGGCTGGTTGGACTGGGGCTAGCGGTGGTTTTCTTGCCGGGCGTAAGCCTCGCCGAGCAAAGCGCCGCTCGTTTTACGCTGGTGATGAGCGGGGCCGCCGTGAAAGACAACCAGACCGGATTGACCTGGGAACAGGAGCCCGATCGAATTCATGATGTCTGGGACGCCTCCGTCGCGCGCTGTCTGACCAAGGAAGTTGGCGGACAGCAAGGCTGGCGCGCTCCCTCAATCGATGAACTCAAGACCTTGATCGATACGTCGCAGCACGATCCTGCCTTGCCGGCCGGACATCCATTCTCCAATATCAAGTCTGAAATTTATTGGACCGCGACACCCGATCCCAAAGACGACATCGTCGCCTGGCAGGTCAGCTTCTTCAGCGGCGAACCGGTCACCGATCAAAAATCAGGTACCCGTCGTTTGTGGTGTGTGCTGGGGGAATCCCGCAAGTAGTGGCACGTTTCCGCGCGATGCCGTTGTGCCTGCTCCTGCTCAGCATCCTCTAGACCTTCGATTCACCGTGAGCGCCCGTTGATACTTGGCGGAGTTTCCTTCAATCGGCGCAGCTGGCCGACCGACTTTGAGTGGCCTTCAACTGCTGGGTGCATAGAGTAGGTCCTTGAGGTGTGAGATGGGTGTGCGACATCTCTTCGAGCGCCAGCATCAGCGCGTCAGTGCCGATCCATCCAATGGAGGTGCGTGAAGGATGCAGGGGTGCAATCATGGCTACTCGATAATGGGAAGAATACGGTCGGCCACGGCCTGGACCAAACCCTCTTGTTCAGTCACCACTTTCAATCCGCGGAAGCTCAGGTAGTACCCACCATGACTGGGCGCTTGAATCGTGGCGCTCACCTCGACGCGGGCTCCGTCTTCCACCTCGGGGTCTCGCACGAGCGGCTTGCCGCAGATGCCGAGCACGGCAACGGAGAGCGTTGTGGTGTCGTCTTCTAGGCGGAATATATAGGCCCCGTAACAGTTGGTCCCATTCGGGAGCGTATAGGGATCGAGGGATTGTACATCGCGCACAGTGCCCTGCAGCATCACGTGCCGAAGATGATAGACCCGTGGCTCTTCAAGGATCTGCTGAATGCTGATCGGTTCTTCAGCCCACAACCGTGAGGGCAGG
>JAHFEW010000036.1:14977-41177 GCA_023248215.1 Nitrospira sp. | reverse complement strand
GCGAAGCCGACGACGACGTTGAAGCACTACGCGAAGTGGATGCCCAGCGGGAATCGACGCTATTTCGATGTGCTTGATCGGGAGTTCGAAAAAGTTTGGCACCAAAAGTTGGCACCAACGGCAGAAATGAAGGCCGAGCTATCCCAGCCAGAATCAGAAGTGCTTGATAATATTAGTGTGGAAAATGGTGGGCCGTGCAGGGGTCGAACCTGCGGCCCGCTGATTAAGAGTCAGCTGCTCTACCAACTGAGCTAACGGCCCCACCGGTGCACTATGTATCGAACGTGATGAGCCCTGACGGAGCGAATGGTGCGCCTGACAGGATTTGAACCTGTGGCCCTCAGCTCCGGAGGCTGATGCTCTATCCAACTGAGCTACAGGCGCTCCCGCCGATCAGACTTGTGACATTAGCATAGCGTTTCCGTTGCTGTCTAGAGAGTTGAGCCACGATTCGGCAAGAACCCGTAGGGTAGAAGGAGTTCGTCCCCGGCGTCTGGTTGAACTCGGCTCAAGATCGACAAGGAGACGGCTTCGTGTTCGGCCAGCCGGTCCGCATCGGTTCGAAGGCTTGGCGAGAGACGGATAATCGGCACAGCCGTCTGGACGGTGCAGGCCCCATGTACCATACCATCGGACTCGCTGGGGATTCCCATGGTACGGCACGTGATTGGTCTCGAGGCATATACCCCGCAGGTTCCGTCTGGTGCAAGGGCAGGGCAAGGAATGTCGGAGAAATGTTCAACCATGTCGTCGATGGTGCGGTCATCCCAGCCATCCAAGGCCGGTTTCGACCGGAGGTTTGGGTAAGCGGATTCCAGCGCGGCTACCTGTGCACGGGCGCGTGTGATGATGGCGTTCCGCTGCAGGGGCGGTAGCGCGTCGAGGCCGCGCTGTAATTCCAGAGCATCAAGGCGGGTGATGGGGAAGAGACCGAGACAGCACGCGCTGCAGCCTTGGCAGCAAGGGATTGCACCCAGCAGTGAGGCCTGGGCACGTCGGAACCAGTGCTCGGCTTGTTGAAACAATGGCAGGGGGAGACAGGAGGACGCCTGGGTCCCCATGGCGCTTACTCCTGGGGCAGGGAAAGATCGACGATGAGTTCTCCCTTCGGAGAGAAGAACCCTTGCCTATCAATCTGCACAATGCCGTTACAGTGCTCCTGAAAAAACTCCAGGATCCATCCGTTGAAGTCGTAGCCTTCCTCCGTCACGTCGGTCTCAATCATACGCGTGGTGAGGATGAATCGCGCACGGGTCACGTGTTCCTGGGCCAAGCTGGCTTCAATATCGTCGTAGGACGAGAGGTTTTCGAGAAATTGTTTCTGTTCCTGCTCGAACAGGTCTTGATAGCTACCACGATCGCGGACGCAAAACACATGGATTGGCTTGCGCTCTCGTGCATAGCCCAAGATGATTTGAACCCAGGCCCATTCGTCCAGCAAGGCATCGTCCATGTCGGGGGGGAGAATAGGAAGTTGTCCCCGCGATTTCAAAAAATCCACCAGCAGCCGCAGGGGCGGAGCATTCTCATTCTTGCAGAAGACTCGAGAATAGATGACCGCTTCAGCCGCGGCGCCTTCGGCCGGCTGTGTGGCGGAGGGAAGAATAGGAAGTTGTTTGCCCATGAAGCCGCCTCTTGATCCTCAATGATGCGATGAACCGTTGCGCTTCGTCCTACTCTACCCCGTGGCCTAGGTGACGCGCAAGGGCATGAAGCGCAGTGCTTGCCGGTTTAAATGCGCGTGTTTCCATTTTGCAGCTCTTGACAGCCCCTAGGGCTTTGGATACACTCTCGCCCTGTTTTCGGGCTGATTATGCAGGACAGGCGCAGATTCCAAGCTCCACCTCTGCACGTACGAGTTCATAGATCACAGACCGCACACTCAGTTCACCTCATTCGTTGTTCAAAGGGAGGAACGCATGGCCAAGTCGATGACGAAATCGCAGATTGCTGACCATCTTGCTGGAAAGGCGGGGATTACGAAAAAGACGGCCGTCCAATTCTTGGACGATTTCGCCGCCCTAGCCTATCGCGAAGCGAAGAATGCTTTCGTCGTACCCGGCATCGGGAAGCTGGTGCTTGCCAATCGGAAGGCGCGCATGGGCCGGAACCCGCAGACGGGTGAGCCGATCAAGATTCCGGCGAAGCGGGTGGTGAAGTTCCGAGTCGCGAAGATGGCCAAGGATTCGATCCTCGGAAAGAAGTAATCAGCCTCGTTCCTCTGTCAACTGAAGGGCCGGTGCTCTGTCATCAGGAGCACCGGCCCTTTTATTTCATGCACAACTGGTGAGGATCCGCGAAGCCATTGATGCCTCACTCCAATTAAAAGGAGGGAGCGAGTCCGCTTCCACCTGCGCCATCATGTCCCACGAAGCGCACGGCGTCTCCGTCTTGCACGAGAGAATCCTCGCTGGCGATGCGTTTATTGATGGTGACGAGCACTTTCTTTTCCCGCAAGAGTTGCAGCATGTGGCGAAGGCCGCGGCCCTGTCGTTGAATCACCTGCCGCACGCTCAGCGGAGCAGGGAGCTCACAGGCGAGATCTCGCTCCCCATCGGTCGTTTGGAGCTGTCCCATCAGCGTAATCGTAACCATGTGACGTGAATCCTCTCAGTCAGTCGGTGTTCAGTTCGCAGATTCATCAAAAGCCGCGCCGGGAAATTGACTCCCCAGGCGGCCGCGATTAATATTACCATTATGCAATCCCTCAATATCCAGCGTCCTGGGATGCCAGATCTGCAATTTGTCCTCGTGGTGTCGGCGCTGTGCACATCCGGTCTGACCACACTGAATGTGCCGGAGGACCTGCGGCGCAGGGTCTTCGACTGCTGTTGGGCGCTGGTCAGCACCGACCCTCCGCCGGCCAACCCACGGGAACGAGTGCTGGATCTCCGATTCGGCACGGAGTTGACGCTTGATGCTCTTGTGGCCACGATTCGCCAACTCTTTACAGATGCGGGAATTTCTACACTGACCTGGGATCATGCTCCCAGCGAGCCGACGCAGCCCAGCAGCCCTGCGGCAGAGCCCTTAATCGATCGTTTGCAAAAGCTTTACCCTGATCCGCCTCCGACTTCTCACCCCTCGGATCGAAACTAACCGCACGCCGGACGCCTCATCATCTTCCCAATGCGCGAGACGCAGCTACATCTGACACTCTGGGCACCCCTGCCTGTGCACTGCGAGGCGCGAGTGGCCGCAAGTATGGGCGGAGAACTTTCAGGGTGGCGATTGACGTGGAGGAGTGGTCGCGCGGTTTGTAGCGGGCCGCTTTTTCCTTGGGATGGAACCAGGTATGATGGGCGCGCTGTCGACCCAGCGAGACTCAGGAGGTGCCATGCAGATTACGCCGACGCCGCTCAAAGACCTATTCCAGATCGAGCCCGATGTGTTCGGGGATGCGCGAGGAAAATTTGTCGAGATCTTCCGCGAATCGCGATATGACGCAGTCGGGATCGGCAAGCCCTTCGTCCAAGACAACTTCTCCTGGTCTGTCCGAGGGACGTTGCGTGGGCTCCACTATCAGTTGGCCAGACCCCAAGGGAAGTTGGTCACGGTCGTCAAAGGCTCCGTCTATGACGTGGCCGTGGACATCCGGCAGGGCTCATCCACGTTTGGGCAATGGTATGGAGTCGAGCTGTCCGATACGAACATGCGGCAGCTCTATATCCCTCCCGGTTTCGCCCACGGATTTTACGTGCTCAGCGAGGAGGCCGGATTTCTGTATAAATGCACGGATGTGTATTCGCCCGCGGATGAGCGGGGCATCGTATGGAATGATCCCGCCCTGGCCATTGCCTGGCCCGTGAAAACGCCACTGCTCTCCGCCAAGGACCAAGCCTACAAGTGTCTGGCGGATATGGCTGCGGAGTTGCCTCGCTACGACGCGCGCTAGCCAGTAGGGTTCTTAAGGCCCATTTGACCCTCTGTCTGTGCCGCTCACCCAATCCAACCTAGGACCTCAAAGTTTTCCATTCAGAGCCTCTCGCCCCGTGCCAGCCGCATCGCCCCAATCAGCCTGTTGTTGCGTCCTAGGAATCATCAGCATTCAAACTGCCGATCGCAGGGGCTCCGGGCTTGCTGCGAGAGATTACTCCATGCTATGTAGGAATCATTCCTAGATAGAGATGGTATGAGGTTGAACAGCCAGGACATTCACACGCGTTTTCGTCGACACGCCGTACGTGTGACTCGCCAGCGGGCAGCCATCTATCAGGCGTTGGCTGAGACCACCAGCCACCCGACTGCCAATGAGCTCTACCAGACGGTCAAGCGTCAGCATCCAATGATTTCGCGCAATACGGTCTACTACACCCTGGGCGTGCTGAGGCAGGCTGGTCTAGTGCAGGAAGTCAACGTGGGCCATGAGGTGGCGCGGTTCGACGGGAATGTCACGGTGCATCATCACCTGATCTGTCTGGGTTGCAGTCAGATAGTGGACGTCATGGATGAAGCATTGAATCAGTTGGCCGTTTCCGATGGACAGGCGAGGGGATTTCGTATTCTCGGCCATCGGGTTGAGTTCCACGGATATTGTGCGGGTTGTCAGCGGGCGAAGCTCGACGCCCCACAACGCAGCAGGCAAGAACATTAACTCGTTCACGTACGCAAGGAGGACAGCATGGGGAACAGTTTGAAAGGCACGAAGAGTCACGAGAACCTCAAGCACGCATTTGCGGGAGAGTCGCAGGCTAATCGGCGTTATCTCTACTTCGCACGTCGCGCCGATATCGAGGGGTATCCGGATGTCGGAGGATTGTTCCGTGACACGTCCGAGGCGGAAACCGGCCATGCATTTGGACACTTGGATTTTCTGAAGGAAGTCGGCGATCCCGCTACCGGCGTGCCGATCGGGAATACGGAAGCCAATCTGAAGTCCGCCATTGAAGGAGAGACCTACGAATACACGCAGATGTATCCTGGGATGGCCAAGACGGCCCGGGACGAGGGATTTTCTGAATTGGCCGAGTGGTTTGAGACCTTGGCGAAGGCGGAGCGCTCCCACGCGAATCGATTTACGAAGGGCCTCGATAGCTTGAAGCAGTAAACGTCTCCCGCCAAGTCGGGGCTTCGGAGGCGAAGTTTGAGGTGCAGTTTATGGGGTGGGTCGGAGGCACATCCACCCACCCCGTCCGTTAGCCCGTCGCCGCCCTCTGCATAAGGAATGTTCCTCTGTGTCAGAATTACGCCTGCTTCAATCAGTCGATCCGACGACCCTCGAACAAGAAACGCTGCGTATTTATGATGTGTGCGACGGTTGCCGCCGTTGCTTCAATCTCTGTCCCTCCTTTAATACGCTACTAGATCGGATCGATGAGTACGACAGCGATGTCACGCGATTCACCCCGGCGGATCACCACCGCGTCGTCGACGAATGTTATTACTGCAAACTCTGCTTCAACCATTGTCCCTACACGCCACCCCATCAATATGGGATCGATTTTCCTCTCTTGATGGCGGTGTGGAAAAAGCGCTTGGCTGTGGAGCGTGGGACTAGATGGCGAGATTGGCTGCTGACCAAGACTGATTTGTTGGGGCAAGTGAACAGTGCAATTGCGCCGCTGGTCAATTGGGCGTTGGGGCAGGCATGGCTTCGTGGCCTTCTTGAAACCGTCTTGGGTGTCCACCGGGATCGGCAGGTCCTGCACTATCAGCGTGAAACCTTTGCCCGTTGGTGGGCACGACGGTCTCCAGCCACGCCGACGTCGGCCCGAAAAAAAGTGGCGTTGTTCGCGAGCTGCCTCGTCAACTACCAAGTGACCGATGTCGGCAAGGCGACCGTGCAGGTGCTCGAGAAAAATGGCGTGCAGGTGGCACTGCCGGACCAGTCCTGTTGCGGGATGCCGTCGTTCGATATCGGGGATACTGCGGCGATGGTGACGGCGGCGCAGCAGAATATCGGCTCGCTGAAGTCCTGGGTCGACCGGGGATATGATGTCGTCATCCCTGCCCCAAGTTGCAGCCTCATGGTGAAGCGGGAGTATCCGAATCTAGTACCCGGAGCGGATGCGACATGGGTGGCTGAACATACCTTTGACGTTTGTGAGTACCTCATGAAGCTCAAGCGCGAGGGCGGCTTGGCGATGGATTTTACTGAGAAGCCTGGTCGGGTGGCCTACCAGGTGCCCTGCCACTTGCGAGATCAAAACATCGGTTTCAAGTCGAAGGAACTGATGGAATTCGCCGGGGCACAGGTCGAGGTGATAGAAAAGTGCTCGGGGCATGACGGATCCTGGTCGGCCAAGAGGGAGTTTTTCCCACTCTCCATGACGATTGCAAGAAAAGCGGTACGGGTCATCGAGCAGGCGCCGGCTGATCTGGTCGCGTCTGATTGCCCACTGGCCGGACTCCAACTCGATCAAGCCGGGGCCGCGGCCCATGTTGGAGGGAAGGCGGCGCAGCATCCGATCCAGATCGTGCGCGATGCCTATGGGTTGCCCAGCGATCCGCAGGTCTGATGAGCGATTGCATAGAATATTTCGTGAATGTTGTGGAATGCCGGGTTAGCCAATGAAGCTTCTGACGCACGATGAGTTGATCCCCCAGGAAGAGTACGAGCTGCAGCGCGAGTCGTACCGGCAGACCATCATCGCTCTGAAGCGGCGTCGGCGCATTACCATAGGTGACAAGGTCACATTGGTGTTTGAAAATCGAGAGACGCTCCGGTTTCAAATTCAGGAAATGATTCGCGTTGAGCGGATTGTCGATCCGAAAAAGGTCCAAGAAGAGTTGGATGTGTATAATGCACTCCTGCCGGCCTCCGGCGAACTAAGCGCCACCCTTTTGATCGAACTTACGGATCCCGACACGATGAAGCATTGGCTCGATCTATTCATGGGTTTGGATCACGGACAGAAAGTTGGGCTTCGTGCCGGGGGCGAAGTCTGCTACGGCGAGTTCGAAGGAGGGCACAGCCATGAGACGAAGATCAGTGCGGTACATTTCGTGCGCTTTCGTCCGACGCCCGCCATGGTGAAGGCCATCGGTGATCAGTCTGCGCGTGTGGCTCTCATGGTTCACCATGCCGGTTATGATGCCGAAGCGGAGGTGCCTTGGCCGATGCGGCAGGAATGGCTCTCTGACTTGGGCGTATAGCGCAACAACCTGAATGTTTAATGTACAATGCTCAATGTTCAATGGGAACAATAGCTGGACGACGCTTCACTCTATTGAACCATGAACATTGAAAATTGATGCTTATGTCAGTTGTCCTATTGACCAAACGCATTGAATTTGCCGCGTCCCACCGGTACCACAAGCCGGAGTGGGATGCTGCGAAGAACCGCGCCACCTTCGGCGCCTGCAATAACGACCCGGGCCATGGCCACAACTATATGTTGGAAGTGACGGTGGCAGGCGAGGTCGATCAGCGAACCGGAATGGTGGTGAACCTCTTTGACCTAAAGCGGGTGCTGCTGCAGGTCTTGGAAGAATTCGACCACAAGCACCTGAATCTCGACCTGCCCTATTTCGAGCGACAGATTCCAACTTCCGAGAACATTGCGCGCGTGCTCTGGGACAAACTCCAAGCGCAGCAGGACATCGGGACTCTGCAACGGATCTGTCTCTATGAAGATGAGGATCTCTGCGCCGATCTGACGGTGGAAGCCGGCCTCGATGTGGCGTCGGTCACAAGGCGCTATTCATTTACCGCTGTCCATGACGGTCAGCGTGGCCACACGTGGGACCTCTTCGTGACGGTCCATGGACGGATTGATCCTGAAACCGGCATGGTCACCGATATTGTAGCGGTCGATCGACTGGTGAAGGACCGTGTCTTGATTCCCTTCGAGGGGCATGACCTGCGTATTGTGCTGGCCACACCGGCTGTCACAGGCGAATATCTGGCGAAGGCCGTGTGGGATCGTATTGCATCCGCCATTCCAGCAGGCACCCTGCAGCTCATCAAGCTGGTACAAACTCGCGACCTCTCTTTCGAATACGCAGGCTAAGCCTCTCACATCTTCCTGCACCTATTCGTCGGGCTGCCCAAAAGCTATTCCGCTCCTCCAGGAGATGGAAGGATAGGGCCCTGCTCTCTAAATCCATTCGCAGCAGATATCAATCAGATTGAAACCGCAGCGATCACGCGGGAGGTGATGATCTTCGACTGGGACGGGGCGTTCAGTCAGGCTTTCGCGACGGTCTCAGGATCGAGAAAGCAGATACAGGACCATCGTGACGGAGAGAAGTATCGTCACTGCGAGGATACTCCACGCGATGGTAATCGAGCGTTTTGCCGCGCTCAGCATGGTTCGGAGTTGTACGATGGTCTCCGCCTGTGTCGCGATGGTCCGCTGATGGATTTCAATCTGTTCCTGAAGCGCCACAAGAGCTGGATCGGAAGGCACTACATCCTGCGTGGGGGGAGCAGGGCGAAATCGTTCGAATGTTTTGAGCAGCTCCGGAGCCTTGTCGATGACCACGGGTAACAGTTTCTTAACTAGGTGCAACGCCGTGGCCCAAGGAATGGTCATGTCGCTTCGCCTTTATTGGGAAGGAGAGTATAGGTGCCTGGCCCTGTTCATTAAATAGTACCGGCGAACAATCCACAAGACTTGGCCGAACCGCTTGCGGCCTCTAGGGGGCTCCCCAGTGTCGATCTCATTCATGAACGGCTATATGTTTCCAGGTGTGCCACTCGTAGGTTCAAACACGGAGGTTATCATGAAGGTCATTACAAACGTGGCGGGCAATCCGGCTGAGGGCTATCACGTGGTGGGGGACATCGTGGAAACGACCATCCGGCAATTCAAACCGGAAGACAGTGCGATGGATGTGGCAATCGAAATGGTCACCAGCCATGTGGGTGGCGTGCCTGTGGTGGGTGAAGACTATGAGTTTCTGGGGTTTATCAATGAAGGAGATGTGATTCGCGCCATCGACAAGGGGGTGGATCTCAAGCGGGCACGGGCACAAGACATTATGAATTCCGCCTTTGTCGGGGTGAAAGAAGATACCACCTTGAGCTGCGTTGCGCGCATGTTTGAAATGGGTTTTCAGATCTTGCCGGTGGTGCAGGACGGCAAGGTGGTCCGATCCATTACCCGTCATGATTTGCTGCGAGCTCAATTAGGGCTCGGGCCATCTGTCGACGAAGTGGGGTAACGCAAGGAGGCAGGGCTGCAGAAAAATCCAGCTCTTCGGCAGTTCTTGCCGGGAGGCCTTCCCTGTTGTGTGACCAGAGAATAGAACCCCCTGATTTGTTGGGTCCCTATCGAGCAAGCCCCGTGGCCTGAAAGTTGAAGCTGCACAGGCGTGAGGCCGGCGGCGTTGCTTGTTTCGACCGGGAGGTGCTGACGCAATGATGTCCATCTGGGAATTCTTCAGCCAAGATGTGGCTCTGTTCGGGGGACTTCACAGTCCCATGTTGAGCTGGCTTGGCTCCTGCGGATTGGTGGTCTTTTTTTTGTGGCACGTGGGGCGGCTCACGACGGCCATTTCAGTCGTGCAGGGTTGCTATACCCGCGTGTGGCCGACGTTAACCAGCCTCACCAGCAGTCGCAAGAGCCTGCAATCCGAGTGGCTGACGATTCCCGGTTTGAGCGAGACCAAGAAAGCGGCGAATCAGACCGGCTCTCAATCAGACCGCATTGATCTGGACGATCTCCAGCAGCTTGACAAAGCCATGTGTCGGGAAATGCGCCTCGAACAGGCCTGGTTGCATTTTCGGAAGACTTTCGTCGTGGAGCGAACCGCCTGGTTCATCGAGCCGAGGGTCTTTGCCACACGCACGGCGGCGGAGTTCTTCCCTCGCGACCTCCTGAATGGCCGGCTGAATTTGGCCTTCTACCACCAGTTTCCCTCGTTGATCACGGGGATCGGCCTGTTACTGACGTTTCTGGCCATTCTCATCGGCTTGAGTAAGCTCCATGCGGATGGATCACATATCGTCGGCATTCAAGGGTTGATCAACGGATTGGCGGGTAAGTTTTTGACCTCGATTGTCGGACTGGTCTGTGCCAATCTGTTTGTCCTCATTGAAAAGTCCGCCTTGCATCGTTTGGCGACGACACAACAGCAGTTCGTCACCATGGTCGATGAGTTGTTTCCTCGCAAAACTATGGAGCAGATGCTCGAGAATTTCACGCCGGGGTCCGGCTCATCGCAGGCATTGACTGCGGCACCAGGCGATCTCGGCGATCGCCTGGTGGGTACCCTTAACGACCGATTGAGCCCCACTGTGACCGCGCTCAGGGAGGCCGTTGAGCTGTTGGGTCGGCGGGAGCCGGGGGGACGTGCCGGGGCTTCGGATCGGCTCGCGGAAGACTTGTCACGAGTGATGCAGCAGACCATGGCGGCGCCGATTCAGGAATTGAACCAGGCGATTCAGGCGCTTGCGCGCTCGGTGGAGGAACTCAAGCGCGATCACAGATGGAAACCGGTGGAGAATGAATTTGAATCGACTTCCTTCGATGAGACTCCGACCCTGGAGGCCGGCCATGAAGTCCTGCCTGACGACAGCATGCTCGGGTTACGGTGGTTTGCGAATTGGCGGCAAGGTTCCTCGATGAAGGGCGCTGTCTGAGATGGACGCGAACCCCTCGCCAGATTCCCAGGAACACTCGTCCGTCCTCACCATCGGCGTGACGGATTTAATGACCTCGCTGGCCGTCATTTTCATTTTGCTCTTCAGCGCGTACGTCACCAAAGTGTCCGAAACAGAGTCACAAGCGAAGGTGCCGGTTTCTGCACCGGCGCAGGAGCGGAAGACGGCCCGGACGACGACTGACGACATCAAGGGTCTGCTGCGCGATCATTTCCAACGGTTCGATCTCTCGCTGGACGCCGACCCCACCGATCCCAATGTGGTACGGATTGTGGTGCCGGATGCCTTGCTCAATTTTGAGTTCGCCAAGGGTTCGCTCTCGTCGGTGGCGGATCGATTCTTGGCGGACGCCATGCCGAGCTATGCGACGCTGCTTTGCGGCACCTTGCGAGATCGAATTGACTCACTGGTGATCGAAGGGCATACCGACGATCGCGGGTCTGACATCTACAATTTGAAACTGAGCCAGGAGCGTTCGCTGAATGTGATGGTGAAGGGGCTTGAGGTCATCCAGGACTCGGCGCCCTGGGCCTATCGTTGTTTCCACGAAAAGACCTCTGCCAGCGGGCGAGGTCGGCAGGATCTCGTCCTGGACGAGTCACGTGTGCTAGATCGGGACAAGAGCCGGCGGGTGGTGTTTAAGATCCGCCTGCGACCCACGGATCACCCGGCGGAATTGAATCAGGCCATGCGTCCTCTCGAATCCCCGACATTCGGATCCCGCCTGTTTTAGCGACCGACAGACGGCTTCGCATCTCTCGCACAGCGAAACCCGACGTCGTTCCGGCGGGCATCAGGAGCGTACCCTGCACGATTCGCCGACCGGATGGCCTGGGAATCATTATTCCAGGCGCCTCCACGCAGGACCCTGAGCGGGCCTGCTGAGGGACCTGCCGGGTTGTCGCGCGGGCTGAACTGGTAGTAGACGGGATCGTACCAGTCGGCGACCCATTCCCAGAGATTCCCGGCCAAGTCGTATACCCCGTTCGGAGTCTTGCCCGGCTCAAATCTCCCGACATTGGTCAAAGTGTCATAACCGCGCCACTGGCTTTGGCCAGCATTGGCGTGGGATTTGGTCGGGTGTACGCTGCCCCAAGGGTAGATCCGACCCTCGGTCCCGCGTGCTGCCATTTCCCATTCTGCTTCTGTCGGCAGCCGCTTCCCCACCCACCGGCAGTAGCCGCGCGCATCGTACCAATTGACTCCGATCACCGGTTTGTCACCTTGCGACCCCGTCGCGGCTTCGTTCCACTTGAATGGCGGGTCCGGCTTCTGCGAGGTGAGAAACTCGGCATAGCGGGAGACGGTGACTTCATGCGCATCGAGATAAAAGGCCTTGAGCGACACGCGATGGACCGGCTGCTCATCGTCTTGGCCGCGGTCGCTGCCCATAGCGAACTCGCCGGCAGGGATGAGCGCCATCGGCGCATCGTTGCGGGTGCCGACCAGGGCAGTGAAGGGCTCGGTGGACCTGGAATTGGATCGGCTGGGTGCGACCACATCCGAGGGGTGTGATGGGCCATTCGCTTCCACGTATACAGTGGAGAGGAGGCAGCCCAGCAGTGCGATACCGCAATGAAAGAACAAAGCAGTATGCATCGGTCGATGCTTGATCCCATGTCGAAGCGGTTCAGAAATGAGGTCGCCTGGATATATTGTATCCCGAATGCACGTGAAAGTGTGGTTTGAGAAGGTTTCTAGGTTCGTGCAGCCTGCCTCGTCAGACCTTGCGATGCCCGTGCATGCGGAACGAAATTGTTTCGGAGCGTAGGTCCTCGGGCATGGACAGGACTGGATCCACAGCTTTTTAAGTGCGGTGAAGGCGCCTGCGGGGGAATAGACAGTTACTTCAGAAGATGGTCGGAGATCAACGCGGCCAGCTCAGCTGGTTCGACTACCCCTTCACGAGTCAGCAGTAGTTTGCCCTGCGCGAAGAAGTGTGTGGTGGGGTAAGTCTCAAACGTGTGCGTCTTCTTGATCTCGCGGCACCGGCCGGGGACATGCATCTTGGCCTTTCCGACCTTGATAGTCGGGAATTTGGCGGCAGTGGCTTCCAGAATCGGATCATACTGGCTGCAGGGTTCGCAGGTAGCCAGGCCGTAGGCCACCACCGCGCCTGCGCTGTCGGTAAACTCTTTGTAGTTCTCGTCACGGACGTCTTGGACAGTGCCGGTCATCATGTATCTCCAGCCATAACCGAGGACCGAGCGGAGGGCATCATCGTTGCCTCACCACTCAGTCCTCAGCATAGCATCTTAGCCGAGCTTCGCGAGCGCCGCGAGAATCTCTTTATCTTCCCGCGCCACCTTGATTTCCTGTACCTTCACATAGGCGACTTTGCCGTTCTTGTCGACGATTACCGTCGCACGCTTGCCGCAATTCAGCGGTTCAAAATACAGCCCGTACTTCTTGACGACTTCACGGTTGAAGTCGGAGAGCAGGCGGTGCTTGAGATCCAGCGAATCCGTCCAGGCCTTGTGGGAGAAAAAGCTGTCGCAGCTGATGCCGAACAGCTCGGCGTTGGCGCCTTGGAACTTCGGGAAGTCATCGGTCAGACACTTGTTCTCACCCTGACAAACCGGGCTCCAGTCGAGCGGGTAGAAGGCCAACACGACATTCTTCTTCCCCTTGAACTCGCTCAGCTTCACGTCCTTCTGGTCCTGATCTTTTAATGTGAAATCCGGCGCGGTATCGCCGACCTTAATTTCTGCAGCTACATCACTCATTGCGATCCTCCTAGGTTAGACCCACGCTACTACGCAAAACCGTTTTGTGGTACCACGCCTGGAAAAACCTTGTCAACGGGGCCAGAAGACCTAGGAGAGGGCAGGTGAGCAGCATAAGTAATTGGAAAATTGTCGCTGTTCACCAATCCCGGCCTAAAACTATAGGGACTGGCCTAGGTGGTGATTTGTCGGAAGGCGACCATTCGACCAGCCGGTGCGGCCGTGCGATGTTTGATGAAGCGAATGGTCTGTGCAAGGGAGGTCAGGTCCAATGAACTTCCGATTTTTTGATTTTGTCCTGCGCGCAAAACTCCGTCAGCTGCTGACGTGAGGAGGGCGATGGTCTCGGTCTCCGGAAGGCCTCGGGGTTGGATCACTTCCAACTCGTCCAAGCCGAACTTGCTCAGGCCCAGCGTGTAGAACCAATCGGAGGAATGATCATCGGTCTCGTTGTGTTGGACAGTGACATGGTCGCAGACCCGGAAGACATTCAACGGTCGATCATTCCAATCCGAAGGATTCAGGTACTCTTGGCACATCACATCGAACGCCGTACCTTGCGTGAGCAGGGTCAAGCCGCGGGCGAGCCTGGCGACGACGAGCACCGTATCTGCGATAGTGCTCGTCGTCGCGCCGGCAGGTGAAACGGCGCCAAGCGCGCGGTGATCCCAGGACAGGACGCGGTGCCACTGTGCCGCGTCGGCCTCAGACAGACTGGTCAGGAGGTGTGTGTGCCAGGGGCCGTGGGTGGCGCCGACGGGGCGCCCGGGTTCGTGTCCAAGGTAGGTGAGCGGTCCCCCGTAGTGAAGGTCGTACCAACTCTTCAGTTCGTCAAGGGACGGAGGAGAATCGCGATAGCCGATCAGGTAAAGCGGAGGCTTCGCCTGGGCGGACTTCGGGGCTTTTTTCCGGATCTTCATGCAGACCGCACGCCGGGGCGTTGGGCGCCTAGCGTGGTTACTTTGAGCTTTTCTTCGCTTTCCGGCGGTCGTCTGGGTTCAAGAGCCGCTTTCGGAGGCGGAGATGCTTCGGTGTCACTTCGACCAGTTCGTCTTGGCCGATGTATTCCATGGCGAATTCCAACGACATCTCACGTGGTGGTGTCAGCACCAGTGCCTCGTCCGTGCCGGCAGCGCGCATGTTGCTCAATTGCTTCTGTTTGCACACATTCACGTCCAGGTCTTCGTCACGGCTGTTTTGGCCGACGACCATCCCTTGGTAGACTTCAACCGACGCGCCGATGAACAATTCGCCGCGTTCTTGGGTCATGAAGAGGGCATAGGCCGTGCTGGATCCCGCTTCGAAGGCCACCAGCGAGCCATGGGGCGCCACGAGGAGCGTCTTTTCGTCGGCCGGCGCATAGTCTGAAAATACGTGATGGAGGATGACGGTACCGCGCGTCTTGGCCAACAAGATGTTCTTCAGGCCGATGATGCCGCGTGTGGGGATGTGATACTCAATGTGCATTTCGCTGGCCGTGCCCTCGGAATGCACGAGTTTCATGTGCCGGAGTTCACCGCGCCGCTTGCCGATCTCCTCGATGACCGGGCCTTGATACTCCGAGGGGACTTGGATGGTGAGCTCTTCAAAGGGCTCCGTGACCTGATCGCCGTCTCGGTGCAGAATCACCTCAGGTTGCGAGATCTGCAGCTCATACCCTTCACGACGCATTTGTTCGATGAGCACGCCGAGATGGAGCTCGCCGCGGCCGGCTACGAGGAAACGGTCGGCGCTGTCGGTTTCCTGCACACGCAACGACACGTTCGTTTCCAACTCCTTGAACAGTCGCTCACGGAGGTGGCGTGACGTGAGGTATTTCCCCTCGCGACCGGCGAAGGGGCTGTTGTTCACTGAAAAAGTCATTTGCACGGTCGGTTCATCGATCGTCACCCGCGGGAGTGCGACGGGATTCGCCGGATCGGCGATGGTATCCCCGATGTTCACCTCTTCAAGGCCGGAGAGGGCGACAATTTCACCTGCTTCGGCTGCTTCGACATCGGAGCGCTCAAGGCCTGAGAACACGGCGAGATCGGAAATCTTGCCGGGGACTTGACCGCCGTCTTTGGTGAGAGTCACCACATTTTGACGACGCGCGATCGAGCCTGACTGAATCTTGCCGATTCCCATCTTCCCTTTATAGGAATCCTGGGCGAGGGCCAGGACGAGAAGTTGGAACGGGGCGTCGCGGTTGATGGCCGGCGCGGGGATCTTGTCAAGAATAGTCTCCAACAGCGGAGCGATTTCCGTTCCCGGTTGCTTCAGATCCAGGGTCGCCACGCCCTTGATTGCTGAGGTGTAGACGATAGGGAAGTCGAGTTGTTCGTCGGTGGCGCCCAAATGCACGAAGAGATCGAAGGTGCGGTTCACGACATCGTCGATGACGGCATCGGGACGGTCGATTTTGTTGATGACGACGATGGCCTTATGTCCGAGGGCCAGCGCTTTCCGCAGGACAAAGGTGGTCTGCGGCATCGGGCCTTCCTTGGCATCGATGAGGATCAGCACCCCATCTACCATGCGGAGCGTGCGCTCCACTTCGCCGCCAAAATCGGCGTGGCCCGGCGTATCGACGATGTTAATCTTCACGCCCTTGTAGGTGACGCTCGCGTTCTTGGCCCGGATCGTGATGCCGCGCTCGCGTTCCTGATCCATCGAGTCCATGATGCGTTCGCCCATGTCATCAATCTTGCGATGGACGTGGGTCTGGCGCAGCACGGCGTCGACGAGGGTCGTTTTCCCGTGGTCGACGTGCGCGATGATGGCGATGTTGCGAATGTCGGTCCGACGACCTTGCGGGGCATGCAGACCCTGTGCTGTGGATGAGGGCGCTGAGGTGTTCATAATCTCCAATGCCGTGAGAGTGCCAAAAAAAAGACGCCTTCCTAGCGAAGGCGCCTAAGCCTGTGGAGTATACCTGATTCGAACGTCTTCCCACAAGTCGAGGCCGAATTCTCCTCGGGAGCCTCCCCTGTTGCCGATTCGAACCTTGCTTGAGTTTGTGCGATGCGCATTGTATGGTGTGCTGGTAGTGGGTTAACCTCTTTCCTCGCAATCACCCAATTCCATGTCATCCGAATTCGATCACTTACTCGATAAGCCGGAGAAGCCTCGTCGTCGTTGGCGATGGTGGCAGATTGCCTTGATCGGGCTGCTGCTGGCCATGGTGTTCGGTGGCGGCGGCGCGGCCGGCATCCTCTGGTATTTTTCTCAAGACCTTCCGTCCCTGGAACCCCTGCAGAACTATCAGCCGAGTCTTGTCACGCGAGTCTACTCCGATGACCGGCAAGTGATCGGGCAATTCTTCATTGAACGACGCTTCCTTAAGCCCCTGCAGGAGATTCCAAAAAGTCTCACCCAGGCCGTGATTGCAACCGAAGATTCTAGGTTTTTCGAACATCCGGGTTTAGATATCGTCGGAATCCTCCGGGCGGCCTGGACCAATATCCGCCATGGAGGCCGGAGAGTCGAGGGCGCGAGCACCATCACCCAACAACTCGCACGTTCCCTATTTCTCTCGGCGGAGCGGACATTCGACCGCAAACTCCGTGAGCTGATTCTGGCCTACAAGATGGAGTTGGTGCTGACGAAAGAACAGATCCTGGAAATGTATTTGAACCAGATCTACTTTGGCCAGGGTGCCTACGGCGTGGCGGCGGCTGGCCAGACCTATTTCGGCAAGGAGCTCTCGAAGTTGACGCTGGCGGAAGTGGCCTTCCTCGCCGGCCTCCCCAAATCGCCGAGCCACTATTCACCGTTCAAAGCCTATGACCGGGCGAAGAAGCGACAAGAGCACGTACTTGGGCGTATGGAGGAGGCGGGATTTATCAGTCGGGCTGACCGCGAACAGGCAGTGGCTGAAAAGCTGAACTTCCGCCGTCCGGGAAGCGAACATCTGGGGCCGTATTTTGTGGAGTATATCCGGCAGCTGTTAGTGGCGAAATTCGGTGAAGCGATGGTCTACAAGGGCGGACTGGAAGTATTCACTACGCTGAATGCCGATATGCAGAAGGCGGCTGAAGCGGCCGTGTTCAACGGCTTGCGGGACGTGGACAAGCGTCAGGGCTGGCGAGGCCCGGTCCGCACCATCGATCTCGCCACCATGGAAATGCCGGCACCAGATCCCTCTGTGAAGCTTGCAGAGGGGGATGTGATGGAAGGGGTGGTGACGAAGATTGCGAAGGATCACGTGCTGATTCAAATCGGAGGCAGCACGGGGCGGCTTGCGTTCGACGACATGGCGTGGGCATCCAAATATCTGAAAGGCAAAGATCCTACCAAGGATGTCGTCTTGGTGAAGAATCTTAAGCAGCTGCTGGCACCGGGATATGTCATTGAGGTGGGAGTCAAGAAGCTGGAGAAGGAGACCGTACATCTGCGATTGGAGCAGACGCCGGTCGCCGAGGGTGCCTTACTTGCCATCGACCCCAAGACCGGTGCCATTCGCGCCATGGTCGGCGGATTTGATTTTGCCCGCAGTGAATATAATCGTGCCGTGCTCGCCCGTCGTCAGCCGGGATCGGCGTTTAAGCCGATCATATACGCCACGGCGATGAATCAAGGCATGAGTCCAGCCACCGTCGTGTTGGATGCTCCGGTTGTGTACGAACAGGAGGAAGAAGATAAGACCTGGAAGCCCGAAAACTATGGCAAGCGGTTTCACGGTATCGTGAGTTTGCGGGAAGCCTTGATCCACTCGCACAACCTGGCCACGGTCCGGCTGTTGGATAAGGTGGGAATTCGGAACGTGATCGATTTTGCGCGGACGGTCGGTATCGTGAGCCCCCTGGCGGCCGATCTTTCGCTGGCGTTGGGCTCGTCCAGTGTGGGGTTGATGGAACTGGTGTCGGTCTATGGCGTGTTCGTCAACCAGGGTATGCGCGTCGAGCCCTATGCGGTGGCGAGCGTGCAGGATAGCGGAGGCCGCACCTTGGATCAGGCGGCGGTACAGCCTCGGCAGGTGGTCTCTCGTGAGACGGCGTACTTGATTACGAACATGATGGAAGATGTCATCCAACGTGGTACGGGCGTGGCGGCCAAAGCCGTCATCGACCGTCCCGTGGCGGGGAAAACCGGGACGACCAACGATTTCACCGATGCCTGGTTTATCGGTTCAACGCCGAATTTGGCGACCGGAACCTGGGTGGGGTTTGATGACCGGCGTCCGCTAGGAGAGACTGAATCAGGCGCGCACGCGGCCTTACCGGTCTGGATGGCCTTCATGAAGGAGGCCCTGAAGCAGCTGCCCGTGGTGCCCTTTGAGATTCCCGACGGGGTCATGTTCGTGAAGGTCGATCCCACCACCGCTCTCTTGACCGATCAAGATGAGCAGCACGGAACCATCGAACTCTTTACCAAAGGTACAGAACCGACCAAGAGTGCCGGATCGAAGATCGATCCCACCGATTTTTACAAACTCGATCAAATCCCCGAAGGTTCTCCGCAAAGTTCTTCTCCTGCCCCAGTCGAGCCCTAGCTGGAAGACGAACGAGTTCCCCGCTTGGTTGTTGTCGTCCCGAACGGGCATCTCGCAACCGTGAAATGGGAAATTTCTCAGTACTACCCTGCGCGTGATGTCTTGGTGGGGGGACGTCCGATTGAACCGATCAAGACTGTGAATCTTGATACTCTTCGTGCCAGGCCATTTGTATGGATTCGAGGGTTTTTTCGTTCGACTTCTGGGGATCGTCTCTAAATTCTGGCAGGGCGATGATCCAGGCGTGCATGTCCGTGAAGCGGACGGTCAGAGGATCGGTGGTGGGGTGGGCCTCAACCAAGCGAATCGCGAGTTCTTCGGTATCGTTCCATTTCAAATCCATTCGGGAACTCCTTGAGCGCGGTCAGGCTTTCTCGCTATGTTCTGTCATCTCCGAGAGGCTCTTATTTTGGAGCGCTTCCTTCAATGACGTGTCCATCAGCAGTTCGGCGAAGTGATGGGTGACTTTTTCTACGTCTTGAATGCGGGTGCGGATGGCCTTGTGGTCTTCAGTCAGCCTGGCGCCTTCCAGTGCGGCCAGTGACGACTTGATCGCGGTTAAGTCGTCCGCAGTCAGCAAGTGCCCTCCCTGACCGAGCGCTTTATTCGTTGCCTGGAGGATGGCCTCGGCCTCGTTCCGAGCTTCGATCAACTGTCGAGCCTTGAAGTCCTCTGCGGCAAATTTGAATGATTCGCCGATCATTCGTTCCACTTCGTCGTCTGAAAGCCCATAAGAGGGTTTTACGGCCACAGACTGAGTTGCACCCGTCCGGACGTCCCGGGCGGAGACATTCAAAATCCCATTGGCATCGATCAGGAAGGTGACTTCGATTCGGGGGACCCCGGCCGGCAGCGGCGGCATTTTTAGTTGGAAACGAGCCAGGCTGCGGTTGTCCTTTGCCAGTTCACGCTCGCCCTGAAGGATATGAATGTCGACCGAGGTTTGACCGTCCACGTAGGTGGTGAACATTTCCTTGGCGCTGGTCGGAATGGTGGTGTTGCGACGGATCAGCGAACTCACGACTCCGCCCATGGTTTCGATTCCGAGCGACAGGGGAGTCACGTCGAGCAGTAACATATCGGTCGTTCCGCCGGAGAGAATATCGGCTTGTACGGCGGCGCCCAGGGCAACGACTTCATCGGGATTTAAGTTCCAGTGTGGGGTTTTCCCGAACAGGGCTTCCACGCGTTGGCGAACCAGGGGCATTCTCGTTGAGCCGCCTACCAACACCACTTCATCGATGTCCGCCGGTGTGAGTCCCGCATCTTTCAGTGCCAGGCGGCAAGGGCCGAGGGAGCGTTCGATGAGCGGAAGTGTCAGCCCTTCCAGTTGATCGCGCGTCAGCTCACGCCGATATTGGCCTTTGCCGTCGGGAAGGTTCAGCGTCACGCTGGTCTTGAGGTCGTCCGACAACCGAATCTTGGCCCGTTCTGCTTCCAGTCGTAGGCTCTGCATGTCATCGGCATGCAGATTGATGTCGATGCCGTACTGATCACGGATATCCTTGGCGAACACATCACCAATCACACGGTCCAAGTCGTCTCCACCCAAGTGCGTGTCGCCGTTCGTCGCCAGCACTTCGAAAATCCCATTCTTCAGCTTCAAAATAGAGATGTCGAAGGTTCCCCCACCCAGGTCGTACACGGCGATCGTGCCCTGGGTCCGCTCCTGGAGGCCATAGGCCAAGGAGGCAGCGGTCGGTTCGTTGATGATTCGTAGCACCTCTAAGCCGGCAATCATGCCGGCATCTTTTGTCGCCTGGCGTTGGCTGTCGTTGAAATAGGCCGGCACAGTAATGACAGCTTTGGTAATACTTTCTCCCAGATGACCCTCCGCCCGCTGCTTGAGTTCTTTGAGAATCATGGCGGAGATCTGCGGAGGAGAATAACTTTTGTCACCGATGCGGATGCGGATCACTCCACCCTGTTCGTGCAAGGTGTAGGGGAAATAGGGCACTTCGCTCTGGACGTCGGCCAAGCCTTTTCCCATGAAGCGCTTGACTGAATAGATTGTCCGTTCCGGGTTCCGTACCAAGTGCTCTTTGGCGGCATCGCCCACAATCAGTCCGTTGTCGGTCATCGCGACGACGGATGGGACCATGGTGCGGCCGTTTCGCCCAGGGACGACGGTGGGCGTTTTCCCGTCCATATATGCGATCAGAGAATTCGTGGTGCCGAGATCGATGCCGACGATACGAGTCATGGGGTGGTGTTATCCAACGGTTGCGACGAGGTCATTGACGATATTGCGGACATACGTTCGGTTGGAAAGCAATTCGCGCATTTCCTTCAGGACGGATTCCTTTTTTGCACGAACCGGTTCCGTGGGCTCTGTTTGACGTTGCAAACGGTCCCAGGTTTCAAAGAGTTCGAAGAGCCGGGATTCCATATCCCGTTGCCGCTGTTCGAGCGTCTCGCAATCTGATTGGAGTTTGGCCTGTAAGGCCGTGAGATCCGCCGATGGTTGGCCGGATGCGGCTCGAAACTCTTCGAGATCGTCTTGCAGGGAGAGGATTTCCTCGAACAAGTCTGCGGGCGGCTGATTCCGAATTTCTTTGACCGACCCGGCTTCCAAGCGCACGAGATATTCGGCCCGTTGAATGGGGTCTTTGAGCGTCCGATAGGCCGCGTTAAGAAGGGCGGAGTTTCCCAGGCTGATGGTACGCTCGGTGTCGGTTTTGGTTTGATAAAAATCCGGGTGGAACGAGCGGCTCATTTCATAAAATTTGTTTTCGAGGCCGGTGGCATCAATGGTGAGCAGCCGTGGGAGCCCTAGGCAAGTGAAGTAGTCTTGTTCTTTGGAGAGCGGCTGGACCTTCACGCATCGTTCGCAAAAGTACTCGCCCGCCACCTCAGATTGGCAGTGCCAGCACATGCTCCGCGCCATTTGGAGCTCGGTACGAGAACTGGCGGCTCTGGGCGGATGATCCATACAGGTCCTCTACGAAGTGGCCATGGTGCGAATCACCAGGCCCACTGCGATGCATGTCGAGGTGTGGAGGCGAC
This sequence comes from Nitrospira sp., assembly GCA_023248215.1. GTDB lineage: Bacteria > Nitrospirota > Nitrospiria > Nitrospirales > Nitrospiraceae > Nitrospira_A. The sequence continues at coordinate 19,423 of JAHFEW010000036.1, read as the reverse complement.
TTACGCGGAGAACGACTCCCCACACCCACAGGTCTTATTGGCATTGGGATTGACGAACTTGAATTGGCCGCCCATCAAGTCTTTCTGGAAATCCAACTGCGTCCCTTGCAGGTATATGGCGCTCTTGGCGTCGACGATGACTTTCACACCTTCAATGTCGTACACGGCGTCGTACTGTCCGATTTTTTCATCGAAGTTGATCGTGTAACTAAGCCCGGAACATCCGCCGCCTTTCACGCCGAGCCGGAGTCCGCCTTCTGTGAGGCCTTGCACGTTAATCAGTCGTTTGACTTCTTTCACGGCAGACTCGCTCAGAGTAATGACGGGGGAGGGAGTTACAGTTTCTGGTGTCTCCATGTCGATCTCCTTCGCTTCCCATGCGGACGCCAGGTTACTTGACGGTCTCTTTTCCATCTTCTTTCTTCTTGTAGTCGGCGAGGGCGGCCTTAATGGCATCTTCGGCCAGGACTGAGCAGTGAATCTTGACCGGAGGTAGATTCAGTTCCTGCACGATGTCGGTGTTCTTGATCTTGCCGGCTTCCTCCACGGTTTTGCCCTTGAGCCACTCGGTAGCGAGGCTGGAGCTGGCAATGGCGGAACCGCACCCGAAGGTCTTGAACTTGGCGTCCACGATGGTGTCGTTCTGAACCTTGATCTGGAGTTTCATGACATCGCCGCATTCCGGCGCTCCGACGATGCCGGTGCCGACCCCGTCTTCTTCTTTCTTAAAACTCCCCATGTTGCGGGGGTTATTGAAGTGGTCGACGACTTTTTCGCTATAGGCCATGGTGTCCTCCGAATGTATCGCTCACAATTGTGATGATTCAGGTTAATGTGCTGCCCATTGTACCGATTTTAAGTCGATGCCTTCCTTCGCCATTTCATACAACGGTGACATTTCACGCAGCTTGGTCACCGTCTCGATAATTCTCTTCCCGGCGTAGTCAACCTCTTCGTCGAGGGTGAAGCGGCCCAGGCCGAATCGAATAGAAGAGTGCGCGAGTTCCGCCCCCACACCTAATGCGCGCAACACATAGGAGGGCTCCAGGGTTGCCGAGGTGCAGGCAGAACCCGAAGATAGGGCGATTTCTTTACAGCCCATCAGAAGCGACTCGCCTTCGACATACGCAAACGAGATGTTCAGGTTATGCGGGAGGCGCTCTGTCGGATGGCCGTTCAAGTATACGTCTTCAAGAGCCTTGGTAATATTCGCATGCAGACGGTCGCGCATGACTGAGAGCCGGGCTCCATCGGCGGCCATTTCTTGTTCGCATAGTTCGCAGGCCTTGCCGAAGCCCACGATCAACGGGACCGGGAGGGTCCCGGAGCGCATGCCGCGCTCATGTCCGCCCCCATCCATTTGAGCCGCGATGCGGACCCGGGGATTCTTCTTCCTGACGTACAGGGCCCCGACGCCCTTGGGACCGTAGATCTTGTGGGCGGTAAAAGACATCAAGTCGATGCCCATGTCCTGCACATCGACCGGGACTTTTCCAACGCCCTGAGTCGCATCGCAGTGAAACAAAATGCCTTTTTCCTTCGCGATCTTCCCAATCTCTTTGATCGGATTTATTGTGCCGATTTCGTTGTTGGCAAACATGATGGAGACCAAGATCGTTTTGTCGGTGATGGCGTTGCGGACATCCTCCGGATTGACCATGCCGAACTTATCGACCGGGAGATACGTGACTTTGACACCGCGCTTGGCTCCGAGGGCTTTCGCCGTGTCCAGTACTGCGCGATGTTCGGTGGACGAGGTAATAATGTGGTCGCCCTTTTCGTGGTACATCTCGGCGACGCCCTTCAGGGCGAGATTGTCCGATTCCGTCGCCCCACTGGTGAAGACGATCTCTTTAGCGTCCGCATGGATGAGCCTGGCAATCTGTTTTCGGGCGTTCTCCACGGCCTCCTCGGCCTCCCATCCGAATGCGTGATTCCGGCTGGCGGAGTTCCCGAATTTTTCCGTGAAATAGGGCAACATTGATTCCAACACCCGAGGATCCATCGGGGTGGTCGAATGGTTATCCAGATAGATCGGGAACTTCATCGCTCGACTCCTTGTTGTTCCGTCGCGACGGATCGAATGGTGATGAGTGGGGTACCCCCCATCATATCTTGCAAGGTCATGCTGTTCAGGAGTTGGTAAATACTATTCTGGACTTTCAGCAGCGGTGTCCTGATATTGCAGTGTTCACGCTGCATGCAGAAGTCCCCTTCTTTCTCGTGCAAACAATCCATAATGCCGAGAGGGCCTTCCAGGTTCTCAAGTACCTGAGCGATCGTAATCTCCCGGGGACTCTTACCGAGGAGATAGCCGCCTTTGGGTCCGTTATGACTCTCGATCAGCCCACTCTTGGCCAAGGTCTGTAGAACTTTGGCTAAGAGTTCCACCGGGATGTTGTATTCCTCTGCAATCTCTTTGGTATTGACGACCCGGGCTCTGGTCACATCGCCGAATTGGTGCGAGGCGATGTGTTGAAGCGCCATTAGGCCGTAGTCCGCTTTTTTTGATAATTTCAGCATTGTTCCTATTGCCGATTCAAAAGATCGGAGATTATAATAATCTCCGATCAAATGAGTCGTACAAAAGGTAGCATGTGCTCTTCCGAGCTGTCAATAGTGGATAGGCTCTGAGAGGGGAAGATTCCTCCTCTGACGATTAGATAAGAGCTGTTAGGTGACGAATTCTACAATTTCAATACGTTAACTAGAAAAGGGGCTGATTACAATGGGCGGGACAAATCCCTATATCGAGAAAGCGGATGTTGAGTTACCGACCAAACCTTACACCGTCACGTTTATATTCCCTGATAAGACCGAAAAGGAGGTCGAAGTTCAGCCAGACAAGATTCCGTATGGTCCCACGGGACTTCCAGGGAGCATTCTCGATATTGCCATGGGAAATGGGATTGATTTGGAACATGTGTGCGGAGGGGTCTGTGCCTGCTCGACCTGCCATGTCATGGTGAAGAAGGGGCTGGAGACGTGCAATGAAGGGACCGATGATGAGTTTGATCAGTTGGAAGAAGCCCCCGTTACGACCCTGCAGTCCCGACTCGGATGCCAGTGCGTGCCGAATGGGACGATGGAAGTGGTCGTGGAGATTCCCGCCGTCAACAAGAATCTGGCGAAGGAAGGGCAGTAACGAACAATTGAACCATTGGACCATTTGAGGATTGGCCCATTGTCCGACAGCTCAGGTCAATCACCCAATCGGCAAATGTTGCAATCACAAATTTCTTCAGGTCAGTCGTAGGTCTCGATTTTCACCTCTCGCCGGTCGAATCCCAACTCGACAAAGAAGGCTCGTAGCGGGCGGGCAAACGCCTTGATCCCGCAAATCATGGGCGTGACGTGACGCTCGCCGCCCACAACTTGCTTGACTAGTTCCATCGTGGCGGTGAGGTCCGTCGCTTCCTTATCCGGACCGGACCCGCCCTGTGCGACAGGGAAATACCGGAACCTCCCGCAGCGCTCTGCGAGGGCTAAAAATTCCTGATGATAGAGCCGCTCGCCGTCATGGGGGGCGGTCGCAAAGAGGGTGATCGACCGTGTCATACCCTCCCGTTCGAAGGCGCGGACCATGCAGCGGAGAGGGACGAGGCCTGTGTAACGGCCGATGAACACTAGGGGCTTGGCCGGCGGTTCGGACACCACGAAGTTTCCATAGGGTCCGGAGACCGACAGGCGATCGCCTGCCTTGAGCGAGAATAGATAGCCGGAACCTTGACCGCCCGGGACATGGTCGAGGACCAACGTGAGTTGTCCGGTCGTGACCTCCGGATCGGCCAGCGAGTAGGCGCGATTCAGGGGCTGGTGGGCCCCGACCGGCAATTTGAGCGACACCCATTGTCCCGGTCTGAACGTCATCTGGTGTTCACGCGGCAGGAGGACCATTTCTCTCACGTGAGGGGTGAGGTCCTTGAGCGAGACGATATCAGCGATCTGAGTCGGTTCGGCCATCGTCTGTTCATAACAAAAACGGATTCAGAATGGAACAGCCCTCTTCTGTACATCACCCCAATGCCATGTTATAGATAGCGCCCCGTTCATAATATTCCATGAGAGTTATAGTGACGCGATGAGTCAGGTCAGGGTTCGATTTGCGCCCAGTCCGACCGGCTACCTCCATATCGGCGGGGTGCGGACGGCCTTGTTCAACTGGCTTTTTGCGCGGCAGCAAAATGGGGTCTTCATCCTTCGCATCGAAGACACCGACCAAAGCCGCTCCACAGACGATTCGATTCAAGCCATTCTCGACGGCATGCGCTGGGTCAATCTCGATTGGGACGAAGGTCCGTTTCGGCAGACCGACCGGATGGAACTCTATCGTGACCACGCGATGCGGCTCTTCGAGCAGGGGCATGCCTACTGGTGCACCTGCACACCGGAGGAACTTGAAACCAGACGGAAGGAAGCTGAGACAAAAGGTCTGTCCCCCAGGTA